>NZ_OZ075108.1:1283750-1604687 GCF_964186625.1 Asticcacaulis sp. MM231 | reverse complement strand
TGGGGCACTATATCAATGTCACATCGGGTTACGTCTCCCAAATGGAGCGTGGCGTTCGACAGCCAACAGGTCCTGCTTTGGTGCTGTTGAACGTAATCAGACGTAAAGGCCTGGACGCCATTCTCTGAGCATACGCCGCTGCCCTCAGGATAATGTTTCGATCCAAATTGGGCGGCTTCTAGCCAGACTCGCCGTTCGGGTACGATGCGCCGGAAAGTGCCTGTTCGGAATGAACAACCTTTGTCCTAAATCAACTCTAATCAAAAACAGGCATGCTTGAATGCTTTTATGGCAGGCGAAGCCCCTGCAACACTAAATTGTGAGTTCACAGGCTCGCCGTGGACATTGAATACCTTGACCCGCACGGTTGATGCGCTGCTAAGGCGGTCAAGGATCACTGTGGAAACACCAGTTGGCGGCATCACAATATGCTCAATGGCTTCATAACTCCCTATGACGTCCATTGGAGCGTCGTCGTCAAGTTGCACAATTATCGATTGGAAGGCGCCAGGCCTTCCAACATATGATCCATCGATGTACGCGAACCTGACCGCCGGACGACTGCTTTTGGGATCTCGGCAACTAAATTCGAGACTTCGGCCATTCTCGATGCGCGACAAAATGACGTTGTCGGTTCCTGTGCTCTTATCGTGTCCGTTGGTCAAATTCCAGCCGGCAATTTGTGTCGTGCCGAGTGTCAAAAGCAATGCGAGCGCGGACAGTGACATTATTTTTCCCTTTGTGGCGAGGCGACGTGGCGCGTCGATTTATTGGAACCTACCGCAGGAACATTCCGAGAGCATCACAAAGGAAACACCAGAATCCAAGGTTTACTAACTTTATTGGTCATTCATAGCGAGATGTCGCTCACAGGCGGCTTTAACGGCTTCCTGAAGCAACGACACGCGCTCCACCAGCCAGTTCAGCTCTTCATCAGTGACCTGATAGTCGGCAGAATACCGCGCCTCGACGTACGCCCGGCGCAGACGGTCGAAAGCCTGGCGATGGAGGCGGCTTTCGGACGGCCAGATGCCCCTAAGATTGTCGTCGAGATTTTCGGCTTGCGAACGCAGCACCGGGATGCGGTGACTCTTCGGGCTGTACAGCGTGAAAGTCAGCAAAAGACAATGGTAAAGTGCCTCGACCGCTTGGTGCAGATTGAATGCGCTTAGGTTCTTGTCATCGATGGTTATACAATACGCAGCGATTTTTTCAAAGTTTTGAGCTCGCGGGAACCACTGCTCGTAATAACCCGAGGCCTCACTCTTGGTCTCTTCAGACGTCAGCGCTTTCGGTTTCGCAAGCGGATGCCCCGGCGCGTCGTAAAGCAGTATACCGTCGCGGGCGATGTCCGAGAAGAACGGGCGTCCCCTGGCCAACTGGTCATTCACGTCATCCAGACTGTGCACGATAAAGTTCACGGGGGTCTTGATACGCTGGGTGACGGTCAGTTCCTGGATGAAATGCTGATCGGCCTTGTCCCAATAAGTATGCAGGTCGGTAAAGTCCTGACCATTGACGACAACGAGCAGGTCATAGTCGGAGCGATAGCCGCTGAGGCGATCTTCGACCCAGTCGCCACGCGCATAGGAACCGAACAGAATGACTTTGAGGATGCGCCCCGCCTTGCGCTTTGGGGAGAGCGCCGTCTTGGTCGCATCCTCAAACTCGTCAAACAGGATCTTCACGACGCGTTCGAGTTCGCGTCGTTTCGTATCCGGCAGGTGGTCGAGTTTGTCGATGTTCATGGCTGTCTCTGTCCTCAATTCTTTGTGCACCACTTCGCTTAATGGATCAATGCAGTGGTATCCCATTCCTTATGCCTGCGGTCCGGGCGCATGGCGCTAGCCGTTGTCGCCACGTAAATACCCATCCGTCAGAGCGCAAGCACGCGCCGGCATACAGGTTTCTTCGTCAAGCGCGTTGCAGAACATCACTTGCGCGCTGACAAGACGCTGCATGGCCTTGGCTGGCGACAGATTCAGGTGTTTGGCGATCTCGCCCAGGGTCTGTCCCCTTGCCCGCCGCATAAGAAAGACCCGACGATACAGTGACGGCACGCGATCAAGGGCATTCAAGACGATGTCATTGTCCGCACGCCGCTCCCACCGTTGCGGCGCATCGACCGGTGTCGGCGCGATGTAGGCATTGATCGAGGGGTGCAGGCTTCTGACCTTCTGTACCGCGATATCGAACACCAGGCGCAGCATGTAGCGCCGTGGGTCGGTGATGTACTGCCAGTGGTCACAGCTTATCAGTTCGACCTCGGCCTCTGATACAATGCGCCTGGCCGCGCGCGTGCTGTCGCTCAACCGCCGTCCCAGTGACATGTATTCGGCCCGATGCGGCGACACGTAGTCATGAAACCAGCAGAGCTGTCGGCCCATAAGCTCTTCAGTGAACCAGTGTGTTTTTGTGACTTCCATTCCCATTGCGTTGACCTCCACGAGGCCTGCACTCACGTGTCAGGCCCGCATCTGCGTTGGTGACGGGGGAGTTGGAAAACCGAGTAAGCCCGATCCCTTTGGCCTTTAGCACTTGCGTGCCTGGACATACGCCAAAGGCTCCCCCGCCATGAGAATCAACGCGCGATCTGCCTGACAGCAGGCGGCATCACCCGCGCACTGTAGTGGCATTCTCTTACGGCTCATAGCAGAAGTGCTGTCGTTTTGGACGATCAACAAACCAGCTTACTTTCGGGGTTTCCACGCCCCAGAGCTGCATGCGGCAACTCCAGGATCAACCATAACGCAAGTGTGCCGATACCGCAATCCGAATTGCCGGGTTCGCGTCTGTTGTGTTGTCGCCGTGGCACAATGACATCACCGCTTCCCCTGTCATTCATTGTCCGTAAGCGGGCACTCTCCCGCTTACGGATATGGTGGCCCCTTGTCGGGCTGGCAGGCGTGGGTCAAGCCCTTCACCGACAGGCGGATTTACCGACCCTTCGGTAAATCCGGGGCTTGAGGCGCGACAGACAGCCCGGCACTTTGCAGGCAGTTTCCAAGAGACTGACCTGCCGCCCCTTTCACCGTCCACGTCGCTCATAGGTCCGATGCGCGTCTCCGGTTCTGGCCGTATTCTCTTCCGCCTCGGCTTCGAACGCTAGCTTTCCGGTTCTGCGCCAAACCTCGATATTGGCTGCGCCCTCCCCGCCCTTGAGCTTCGCTGCCAGGGTCAGAAACGACCCGTACAGAACCGTGCGATCATCGCCGGTCAGATCGTCGAGCTTTGCCTTGATGACCAAGCCACCGAGCTCGATCAGATGACGGGTCCGTTCGCGTCGCTTCATCACCCAGTCCCGCGTATCAGTTCTCGCCTGGCTTAAGTTCAAACGGTTGCGCATAGCCACCAGCTTCTGCTGTCGTCGCAGGGTCCGTTTCAGGTCCTGCCCCAGTTTCCCTCTGTCCCCCTCCCCGAAAGAAAGCCGCACCGGCTTTACGTAATCCCTCCTTTCGATCCGACTTGGTTTCCGCGACCATGGCCAGCAGTCCGCCGGCCAGTGTGTCGATGTCGAGCGCGTCCGCACCGGTGGCGATGACCAGTTCGCCCAGTTGTTTTACCTTTCTGTCTTTCAACGTCCTCGCACGATGATTCAGCGCCTTCAGTTCCGCGTCGAAGTCCCTTGGTTTACGCATAGCCATCTCCTGCATTTGAGCCTGAGACCATTATAGGATAGGCTGCTCGGATAGGCTCCAGTGTTGCCGAGACCGGTTGAGACGGCCCGGTCCATCCCGAGATTTAATCTTGGGAGGGCGCGCTTATACGTCGTGCCGACGTGCTCTTTTCAGCGTAATTGGTATGTCGCCATGGCGATATATCATCTCTCCGTCAAAGTGATTTCCCGAGCGGCCGGATCCAGCGCCGTGGCCTCGGCTGCCTATCGTTCGGCGGGCCGGTTGTTTGACGAGCGGCTGGATCGCGCCCAGGACTTCACCCACAAGACCGGCGTTGTCCATTCCGAGGTCATGCTCCCCGACAATGCGCCGCCGGAATGGTCGGACCGGGAGCGGCTGTGGAACGATGTCGAAGCCTTCGAGAAGCGCAAGGACGCCCAGCTCTCCCGCGAGGTCGAGTTCGCTATTCCGCGTGAGATGAACCAGCAACAAGGCATCGACCTCGCCCGCGACTTTGTTCAGCGTGAGTTTGTCGATCAGGGCATGATCGCCGACCTCAATGTGCACTGGGACATCGGCGCAGACGGCCAGCCCAAACCCCACGCCCATGTCATGCTGACCATGCGTGAGGTCAGCGAAGACAGCTTCGGACCCAAGGTGCGCGACTGGAACCGCGTCGAGCTGGTCGAGCACTGGCGCGAGGCCTGGGCCGAGCATGTCAATCAGCGGCTTGCTGAACTGGATATCGACGCCCGTATCGATCACCGTACACTCGAAGAGCAAGGCATCGACCTGGAGCCACAGGGCAAGATCGGCGCAACGGCACGTCGTATGGAGGCGCAAGGGCTTGAGGCCGAGCGCATCGAGGATCATGCCGATATTGCTTACAGGAATGGTGAGCGCATTCTCGCCAACCCGAAGATCGCTTTAAACGCCATCACCCACACTCAGGCGACCTTCACAAAGCGCGACCTGGGCATGTTCGTGCACCGCCATTCCGACGGCGCCGATCAGTTCAATGCCGTCATGACCGCCGTGCGCCAATCCCCCGATCTGGTCGAACTGGGCAAGGACGGACGTGGCGATGAGCGCTTCACCAGCCGCGATATGATCGAGACCGAACAGCGCCTTCAGCGCGCGGCGGACCTGATGAAGGCGCGTGAACACCATCGCGTCTCTGCAGCCAGCCGCGAGATGGTGCTGGGGCGGGCCGAGGCGCGCGGCTTCACCCTGTCAGGTGAACAGAACGCTGCCTTCTCGCACGTCACAAAAGCCAACGGTCTTAGTGTCGTTGTCGGCTATGCCGGCACCGGCAAGAGCGCCATGCTGGGTATCGCACGTGAGGCGTGGGAGGACGCAGGCTACACCGTCAGAGGCGCTGCCTTGTCCGGCATTGCTGCTGAGAACCTGGAGAGCGGTTCCGGCATTCAATCTCGCACCATCGCTAGTCTGGAGCATCAATGGGGCAAGGGCCGTGAGCTACTGACGGCGCGTGATGTGCTTGTGGTCGATGAAGCCGGCATGGTCGGCAGCCGCCAGATGGAGCGCGTGCTGTCCGCCGCCACTGAAGCCGGTGCCAAGATCGTCCTTGTCGGCGATCCAGAACAGATTCAGGCCATCGAAGCCGGTGCCGCCTTCCGCGCGATCCATGAGCGCCACGGTGGTGTTGAGATCACGCAGGTGCGCCGTCAGCACGAAGACTGGCAGCGCGACGCAACGCGTCATCTGGCCACAGGCAGGACGACGCAAGCCCTGCATGCCTATTATGATCATGGCCATGTCCACGAGGCCGAGACCCGCGAGGACGCTAGGCACGACCTGGTCAAGCGCTGGGACAAGGATCGGCTTGATTACCCCGACGCCTCACGGCTGATCCTTACCCACACCAATGACGAGGTGCAGGTCTTGAACGCCCTGGCGCGTGAGCACCGCAAAGAACGTGGCGAACTGGGCGACGATGTCGACATCAAGGTTGAGCGCGGCGATCGCACTTTTGCGGCCGGAGACCGGGTTCTGTTCCTCAAGAACGAGCGCGGGCTTGATGAGCATGGTGGCGTCAGGAACGGCACCTTGGGCACGGCTGAGTTGGTCGAGACCAATAGAATGTCTGTCCGCCTAGACGATGGCCGGTCGGTAGCGTTTGATCTGAAGGACTACAACGCCATCGACCACGGCTACGCCGTCACCATCCACAAATCCCAGGGCGTCACCATCGACCGTGTGCATGTTCTGGCCACACCGGGGCTTGATAGCCATTCGAGTTATGTCGCCCTCTCCCGCCATCGTGACAGCGTGGACCTCCATTATGGCAAAGACGACTTTAACGATCTGAATCGGCTCAGCCGTACCTTGTCGCGTGAGCGGTCAAAGGACATGGCGTTGGACCACGACGGCGCCAAGGCCTTCGCTAAGCGACGCGGCATAACTTTGCGCGAACGGGTGGTCGAGATCATCCGCCAGGTCCCGGAGAAGGTGCGCAGTATGTTCGACGGCCTGGACCTGGGGCAACGATCATCCACGCCCCAACCGAAGCCGACCGATTACCGGCAAGATCGCGACGCTTTGCGCCGCAGCGCCATCCAGCGCCACGCTGGGGCCGTCAAAGATATCTTCCAAATGCACGACAAGGACCTGCCAGTTCTGCCGCACCAAAGAACCGCCCTTGAAAAGGCGCGTGAGGGCTTGAATGGGTTCGACAAGCACGCGTCCCATGACCTGGAGCGCGCCTATAGCGCCGATCCAACCATGGCCAGCGAGGCCGCTGGCGGACGCACCCAACGATCCATCCGCGTGCTCCAGATGGAAGCCGAGATCAGGGCCGATCCCATGAAACGGGCCGATCGCTTCATCGATGACTGGAGACAAATGGACGCGCGCCGGGTTGGGGCGGAGCGCTCAGGCGACACAGCCACGGCGAACCATGTCCGCGATCAGATGGGCGCCATGGCCAAGTCGCTGGAGCGCGATCCGCAGATGGAGTCACTCCTGCGCAATCAACGCCTGGCCCTGGGCCTCAGCAGTAGCGGCGCCGGATGGGACATGGAGCGGAGCCTGTCGCATGACCTTGGCGCCAGCATAGGCCTGGGACGTTCACGCGGGCTCGACATCGGCATGTAGCAGAAAGGGAAACTGAAATGACTGACAATACGGATAGTGAAGCCGAGCCAAGGTCGGCAGGAGAAGCGTTTGAGGACTTGCGCCGCGAGGTGAAGCTGATGCGCAAGGTTATCGAGCGCATGGCCGACGAGCAGCGCGCCGCGCCTGATTACAGCGAGACTTTGGGTATAATGGCAGATGGCCTGACAGTGGCGTCGACGTCATTGGACTGGCTGACGCAGCGCCCCATTGTGAACACGACCGCTGAGCAAATGGCGCAACAGATGAGCAAGACCGGGAACCAGGCCCGGGCTGACGACCGACGGACCATCGCGGATGCGGCTAAAGCCCTGAAGGACACGACTTATGATTTGTCGGCGTGGATTGCGGGCGCTCGGAAGGCCGACGATCAGGATCGTGAAGTCTTGCGGTTCAGCGCCTTTGCGGCCGGTGCAGGCGCCTTTGTTGCCATTATACTGACGATTGGATGCTTTAGGCTATTCCCCGAGCATGGCGCGGCTTGGCTTTTAGGTAAAGATCGATGGGAGGCTGGCCAGCAATTGATGGCATCTGCAAATCCTGAGCAGTGGGCGGCAATACAGCAAGCCGTCAACCTGGAACGCGACAACCATGCGGCCATTGTCGATTGTCAAAAGAATGCTGAGCGGACAGGTCATCACCAGCGATGCCGCGTGACAGTGAAGGCATCATCTAAGCTAAAGAATGAATAGCCAAACGTATGCCAAACGCGGGCGCGCTGCAAATCGTGAAAATGCCCCTTACCGGTCTAAGTAAGGGCGCGGCCGCTACCTGCAGTCCTGTCTCGCCTATGACGCCAGACCATTAGCAAATGTCGACGCAAGGTATTCTGGAACTAAAAACGCGCGCCGAAGCCGGCAATGCAAATCCAATGTCTCAATTTAGCGATCTGTACGTGGATTGGGCTGCCACCTTTCCCGACTACGTTGAGGCCCTGCGCTGGGAAGCTAAATTGGAAGCCGTTCCGGGCCAGAAAGCATCGGTCGTCTGCCATGAGACGGAGCGACTTTGAGTCGTTAAAATGGGCGGGCCAACATCAACCACTAGTTCTTTTTCAAGCCATCAAGCATCCGCTGCGCTTTAAGGTTTTCGGTCTCCACCTGGCAATACCTGTCGTAACGATTTTAGGTCTGGTAATTCTGATCCTGCCACGCGTGTTCATTCGCAATCATCAGCTTCACGTAAGCCTGCTTTTCCTCGGGAGTTTTCACATTACGCCTTTTGATAGCTTCATCGAGCCAGAGCTTGGCTCCATCTTCGTACCTAGCCTGGACTTGAGGGGTGCTGCCGCTTTCAGGATTCTTCAAAAGAAATGCAGTGAGCATCATAACGCTGACGCAGATATCAGACTGCTCCACTTCGCCTTGCTTCGGTAATACTTGGTCCTTGACCTTTTCGAAATCGATGGCATTCGCGGCCACTGGCGTCAGTGACGTCAACAAAAACCCCAAAACTCCGCCAATCATATATTTTTTCAGCACCATGTCACCTCTCCAATACTACTTATGGGTGTCATTTTAATTATAAGTTGAAAAAGTTGCAAAGCTTATATTTACGTGCTTTGGGCCCTCTAAGCGCTAGAGGTGGAAATGGAACAGTCCCGATGGCGATTGAACATTTCCCTCCCCAAAGCCGACATTCAGTGTCTAACATGGTCAATCCTATCCGATGAGCAGAGGCGCGAGTTGCCGAACCTTTTGTAAGGCATCTATGCGAGATTGAAAAAATACCGCAGAAATGCATCAAGGCAGCGCAGGCAGACGGGCACTCACGTGAAGCTAAAATACAAAATCCTATCGGCTGTTGGGTTGATGTTGGCCCTTCTATTTTTAGGGCGCGATTACCTCTTGGAAGCTTTGGCTAATCATTTGGTTTTCAAATCTGACGACGTGCGACCGGCCACCCATCATGTAACGATGCAAACCTCCGGCTTTGCTACGGAGGACGGTATCAATTTAAGGGCGGATATCTATCGGCCTCAAGAGCTTGGTAAGACGCCGACGATTTTAATCAGGTTGCCTGTTACAGATACATTTTACAATCGTTTGCGCATTGGCATGATTGGCCGCTATTGGGCCGGCCGGGGATATGCGGTCGTCGTTCAGGGAACGCGAGGACGCTATAAATCTGGCGGTCGTTTCTATCCTTTGAAGAATGAGCGTTCAGACGGACTGCAGACCTTGGCATGGCTAAAAACCCTGCCTTGGTATGATGGTCGGCTGGTAATGTGGGGCGGGTCAGCATTTGGCTATACGCAATGGGCGGTATCCGATCAGCCTGAGGTTGACGCTTACTTCATTCAAATCGCGAGCACGGATTTTCACCGCATGTTCTATCCAGGTGGCGCGTTCGCGCTGGAAAGCGCGCTGAACTGGGCGATCACCAGTCGTGGCGACAAAGATCGTGAGGTCAAGCTGGCTGATCTCGAACGTGGAGTTTGGGCGTTACCCATTTCAAAAGCCGATAACTTGGCGATAGGCGACACGGATTTTTATAATGACTGGGTGAGCAATCCAGAGCGAGATGCCTACTGGAAGGGTATCGATGGCGAACGGCGGGCGGAAAATCTTCAGGCTCCGGTCTTGCTGTTGGGAGGATGGTTTGATCCGTTCCTGGCCGGACAACTGGATGACTATGAGGCCATTACCCGCAGCGCCAAACTGCAAGTTGCTCAAGGCACAAAGTTAATTATAGGGCCATGGGGACATGCCCGCGAACTCGACCTACCCGGTCAGGCAAGGCCTGTACCGTATCGCAGCGAAAGTGTGATGCAGGCTATACCCTGGTTTGATAGCCGTCTGGACATTGCGGCTGAAAACGTGCCGAAGGTCCGGCTTTACGTCATGGGTATCAACAGATGGCGTCATGAAAATGAGTGGCCACTGGCGCGGACCCGCTACACGCCGTTATTCCTGAGTAATCGAGAATTGGCCATCAAGCCGCCTCTGACCGAAACGGTGCAAGCGTATCGCTATGATCCAACCCATCCTGTGCCAACACGAGGCGGCGCCATGTTGAGCCGTCGCTCAGGGATGATGAAGCAGAACGACATCGAACAACGATCTGATATCCTGACCTATTCTACTTCACCCCTGCGCGACGATACCGAGGTGACGGGGCCCATTAAGCTGATTCTATATGTTGCCACCGATGCGGCGTCGGCAGATTTTACGGCAAAGCTGGTTGATGTTCATCCGGATGGGTCAGCCTATAATTTGAGTGAGGGCATATTACGTCGTCAGTATGATTTGACCTCACAACAGCCTACGCGCATTGAGATTGAGTTGTCTCCGACGGCCAATGTGTTTCTGAAGGGGCATCGTATTCGACTTGAGGTGTCTAGCAGCAATTTTCCGCGTTATGACCGCAATCTTAATTCAGGTCAGCAAAAGGTGTTCGTCGGCTTTAAATACCCATCACAGCTCATTTTACCGCTGATCGCTCAAAACAGGACATGACCGGCACGACAAAGCCTTATATGGTCTTGATGCGGCTTTGTGGGGATACGGTGTGACTAAAGGGCTTTCATATCCATTGAAACTCATCGCCTATCCAACATGTCTGGCGACGGGTATCTGTTGCTATTATGCCTTACGCCAGATCGACGGATCATTGACCTATGCCCCTTATTTGGCTGTCGTTGCGGCCTTCTTGCTGATTAGTGCCTTTGAGCTGATTATCCCTTATCGCAAAGACTGGAAGCCGGTCGTCAGTGACACGGTCACGGACCTGATCTTTATGGCCTTCGTGCAGGTTTTACTGCCCCTGGGCCTGGGCTGGATCAGCGCCTACTACCTACTACAAGTCTTTCAGCATCATGGCCTGAGCCTAAATTTATGGCCCCAAGCTTGGCCTATATGGGCGCAAGTGTTGCTTAAGATTTTGATTGGCGATTTCCTGCGGTACTGGTTGCATCGCTGGTCGCATAAAGTTGCCTGGCTGTGGCGCCTGCATGAGGTGCATCATGCGCCGTCAAAGCTATATGCCATTAACGTCTTTCGTTTCCACCCTTTGGACAAGACGCTGCAATATGTCCTCGACACCCTGATTTTTCTTTTTTTGGGTATCGGGTCTGAGGTATTGGCGCTTTATTTCGTGGTCTATGCCACGAGCGGCCTGTTGCAACATGCCAATATTGACCTACGCCTCGGCCCCTTAAACTACCTCTTGAGCGGCCCTGAGGTGCATCGCTGGCACCATGCCGAAGATTGGAAAATAGCAGCCCATAACTTCGCCCATACCTTCATCGTCTGGGATTTGCTCTTTGGCACCTATTATCGGCCTAACGGGGCAAATGTCAGAAATCTGGGACTGGGCTATCCCTATCCTGAGGGGTTCTGGGCGCAGTTGTGGGCGCCTGTTCGGCGAAAGCGCTGATGGGCTGGTTTTCAGATATAGTCTTCAGGCTGGGCTTAAGTTATCGCGGCGGCAAGGCTTACAAAGCTTTGCAGCGTGCGGCTGCGTCACCGCAGGCCGCGCAAGTACATGCCTTGAAACGAATTTTGCGCGCGAACCGGGGAACGGCTTTCGCCGCTGATCATGGGTTCAGCGGCATCCGCACCATTGATGATTTCCGCGCACGCGTGCCGCTATCGACCTATGAGGATTTACGCCCCTACATTGATCGACAAATTGCGGGCGAACGAGCGATCGTAAGCGAAAAACCGTTGATGTATGCCCGTACCAGCGGCACTTTGTCTGCGCCCAAGTTGATTCCGATTACGCCTTCAGCGCTGAAGCGTGTGGTCAAGGTCCAGGCGGCTATGGCCTACGCTTATCTTCAGGCCTGCGATATGTATTCAGGTAAGATACTGTTACTCAGCGGAGCCACGCACGAAGACAGTCTAGGTGACGGCACCCCCATCGGTTCGGTCACCGGCCTGATCTATGAGACAATGCCCAAGGCCATCCGGCAAAAATATGTTGTGCCCGCTGAAGTGTTTTCAATCGATAATGCAGCACTTAAATACGCTATTGTCGCGCATCTAGCGCTGAAGCATGAGAACCTAACGGCGGTTTCCACGGCAAACCCATCCACGTTCTTGCGGTTACGCGACTATTTTCAGCAAAATTGGG
The DNA here is from genome assembly GCF_964186625.1 of Asticcacaulis sp. MM231. NCBI lineage: Bacteria > Pseudomonadati > Pseudomonadota > Alphaproteobacteria > Caulobacterales > Caulobacteraceae > Asticcacaulis > Asticcacaulis sp. MM231. Next base: position 1,592,859 of record NZ_OZ075108.1, on the reverse strand, counting down.
CGCAGATGATCGTCGATGTCCGGCGCGGTCATCTTGACGGAATTGAGAGCTTGCCCCCCGCAATATACCGGGCGGTCAAACGAGCCATTAGCCCGGCCACCAAGCGCGCCGCTCATCTGGATCACTTATCTCAGATTGATCAGACCTCGATCCATGACTTGTGGCCGAACCTGAAAGGCGTCGTGACCTGGACAGGCGGCAGTTGCGCAATAGCTGCCCAAGCCGTGCGTCGGGCCATACATGTGGATACGCGCCTAATCGAGGCTGGCTATGTCGCCAGCGAATTACGGGGCACCGCAGTTTTAGATGTGACGCGCAATCTAGCCCTGCCGTTGTTGGAGGACGTCTTTTTTGAGTTCATTCCATCAGCAGAATGGGACGAAGGCAGACGGAGCACTCTGCTTGTGCATGAATTGGTCGAGGGTAAAGATTATCAGGTCATCGTCACGACGCTGAACGGACTATACCGGTATGTCATGAACGATATCTTGCAGGCCGGGCCGCGGATTGGCCGAACCGTATCCTTGAGCTTCAAGCAAAAGGGCAAGGGGTTCACCAGCATTACCGGTGAGAAGCTTAGTGAACAGCAGGTCAATGAAGCGATGGCACGGTTAGGGGAAGCGGTCGCCGGCGAAATTCGTTTCTATGTGGTTTTGGCCGATGAGGAGGCCGCTGGTTATATGGCCTATCTGCACGTCCACCAGGAGGATGGCGATGTACCGCTTTCGAAAGCGGACCTTTCCCAGCGGATTGATCAGCTTTTATGCTCTATGAATATTGAATATGCCGCAAAGCGTCAGACAGGACGACTGGCCCCATTGAAGGTTCATTTTCTGAAGCCAGAGACAGCCCTGAGCTATCGGGATTTTCACATTGCGCGGGGGCAACGCGAAGCGCAGTTTAAGGTCATGACCCTGCAATACCGTCGCGAGAGTGCGTTCGATTTTGCCGCTTTTGTGGAGGCTTAAGATGGATGCACAGGTAATCCAGGTTGAGATACCATTCAAAACCGCGTTTTCACATGCCAGTGCGCGGCGCAAGGTATCCTCGGCAGTCGTGGTGCGCCTGCGCGACGCAGACGGGCTTTGCGGCTACGGTGAAGGATGTCCACGCGAATACGTAACGGGCGAGACCATGGCCAGTGCCGTGACGTGGCTGAAAGCGCGTATTGGGCCATGGAGTCAAACTGTTAGCAACTTGGATGATCTACGCCGTCTTTGTCAAAGGCACGAGGCAGACATTAACCTGAACCCCAGCGCGTTTTGCGCGTTTGAGCTGGCAATGATCGACCTAATGGCCCGTCGCGCAGGCCTAGGCATTGAAGCGTTTCTAGGCCTCAGCAAACTGTCTCGCCCTCTGGAAGTAACGGCCGTATCTGGCAGTGACAATCCGTTGATATTTCAACTTCAGTCATGGCGATTTAAGGCTGCCGGGATGAGATCAGCTAAGCTCAAGGTCGGGGCAAATCAAAGGCGAAATGTGAAACGGGTGAAGCACCTCGCCAAGTTTGCCAGAGTGCGCCTCGACGGTAACAATTTATGGACTGACGCGAGCGAAGCGGTTGCAGCCTTGAAGCCTCTGCAAGCCAATACTTGGGCGGTTGAGGAGCCAATCAAGGCGCGTGATTTTGCCGGCATGGGGCGTATTCATAATGATACCGGGCTAAAGGTCATTCTCGATGAAAGCCTGCTAAACCGGTATGATCTGGCAGCATTTCTTGCGGTCAAACCTGACCCGCAGGCCTATATTGTCAACGTGCGCATTTCAAAAATGGGTGGGCTATTGCGCAGCCTTGATTTAGTTCGCCATTTGCGCGAACTAGGGTTTGGTCTGGTGTTGGGATCTCAAGTGGGCGAGACGAGTTGCCTTACCCGGGCAGCGTTGGCTTTGGCACCGGAAATGTTCCCACTTTTGGGATTTGAAGGCGGATACGGCCGTCATCTTCTCGTGCATGATGCCTTCTCACCGTCCCTCACCTTTGATAGCCAAGCGAAATTGCATCTTGATCACATTCCCCCTCAAGCCAATGGATTGGGAATTACGCCGACAAAGGCCTTGGCGTTCTCAGATGGAAACCAGCCCAGATGAGCACCATCAGCGCCAACACGACATGAAAGGTGGCAGGGATGGGGTTGTTGAAAAAATGACTATCTCGCAGGACAGTTGCTCCTAAAACGATACGGACAATATCGAAGGCCAGATAAAGCCAGCCCAAAATCCGCAACACCCGTCCGCGCAGGTAGTGACGAACCAGCTTGCCCTGCATAATTTTCATCAGGAACGACAGGCTTCCGGCTAGGATGGCAATTTGTGCGGCCAGCAGCACTGGATAGGGCAACAGGCCGGATTGCCACCGCTCAAACGGTGGCAGCCAGCCGATGCTTGAAAATTTTTGAACTAATTGTATCGCAACCCGGGCGAAGAATGCGGCAAGAAAAATCGCAAAAAATACCGAAAGGCGCTTTTCTGAAACGGTAATCGGCATTTGGATTTTATTTCTCCCCGCAAACGCTCAAACGTTGCCATTTCGATAAGGGTTTGTCCAACCTGCAAATCTTATTCGTCGAGTTCGTTAAATTGGGGCCGACCAGCGCACAAGCGGCTATGATAAAGGTAAATCGGTTTATGCGTCGTGTTCGACGCATCGGCGAGTAAAATTTGATTGCGGAGCATTCGTTCGGCTCCCCCACTCCCTCCATTTATTTATGGTCGAGGCCGGCGCTATTCAAAAATCATTGCGTACGTGCGCATTTAAAACTTTGCCCAAATCATACGACATACCCATGAGGCTATACGAAAAGGAGGTAACCATCCTCAATTTGAACGGCTTCATGAAAATGAAAATTAGCGTCTGGCCCGGCATGCCAGAGGAGTAAACTCGACCATGTGGCACGCCAAAACGACGCGTCATACCCCTTACAAAAACCCGCTTTGAATTTGATACGGCGATCAGCCTGCCCGCCAAGTTGAATTTTTCATATACAAATGGAAGGAGGGGGAATGTGAGGAACAAATACCCTTTTCGCAGGATGTCAAAAAATATCGAATTTAGCTCTGCACCGTGCGTCAAAATATTATCGATCGAATTCGCAACTACGGATAATAGTTCAGGAACGTAAACAATAAGTAGGAACGATCCGATGTAAAACGTAGGATCTGTAAATAGCTTATACCTTACAGACCTTACACCATTGACCGACCAATAGGATTTGTACTTAAATAAATTTTTAAATCTTACTTTCAATTATTGCACCTTTGATCATAGATATCTTACCCTAACCCCGGATCGATCGCATATGCGTCTCTCCAAAGCAACTGCTTCAATAAGGCGCCAAACGATCGATCCGCAGGTTTCATCCCCCCTAACGTTAGCACTTGGCCGCTGGCAAATCACGGCCACGCACCTATTGGCATATTATGCCAGTATGCTACACTGATTAGACTAAGGAGATTAGACATGCCGACTCGCAATGTAGTTTTGACCGACCACCATGAGAGCCTGATCGCTGAATTGGTTCAAAGCGGGCGTTATCAAAATGCCAGTGAAGTTATGCGTGAAGGATTACGTCTTGTTGAAAGCCGCGAAGCCGAAGGTGCCGCCAAATTGGCGCTACTTCGTCAAGCCGCATACGTTGGGATCTCTGCGATCGAGCGCGGCGATTACATAGAGTTTTCTGACTCTTGCCTATTGAAAGCCCATCTAAGTACTGTAGCGGACACCGCCCTAGGTGAGCGCCGTTCGTGACAAAATGGCGTATACGCCTTTCTTTTGAGGCAGAGGCAGATTTCGCCCGTATACTGACCTATACGCAAGATACCTTTGGCGGAGGGCAAGCTCGGCTTTATCAGGATATTTTGACGGATGCCCTCGAAAGTCTGACTGAGGGACCAGATGTGTTGGGAAGTGTTGAACGTGGCGACATACTACCAAATCTTCGCAGCCTGCACATTGCCCGACGAGGGAAGAGTGCCCGGCATTTCATAATGTACCGTGCCAAAGACGAGCCATTTATCGAGGTGCTAAGAATACTCCATGACGCCATGAACCTCGCGCAGCATATTCCACCGGAGATATGAGTTAGGGAGCCACCATAGTCGACCAGATCGTCAGAGAAGTTTACGCCTACGTCCGATAGTACAACACGAAGCCCATCAAGACATCCCTCCTTGGCTCTATCAGTCCAGTCGAATTGTCGCGATAGCCTTGGCCTAACGGCCCAACTAGTCCAGGTTTTTATGCGTCACTTTGCCTTAAAATTACGCCGAACATTTCTGCTGCCTGCATATTTTGAGATAGGCGGTGTAAGAGGCGTGCGTCGGAAATTCTGGAAAGACACATTCTTCTATACTTACGCATTTTTGCTGTTTTATCTGCTGAAATTTCTACTCTTTGACTTCATTCCAAGTGGAAGTGCAGCCTACCCGCCAGAAAGCATTTTTATCAAACTTGTTTTAATATATTCATCTTTTGCATCTATATTGACTTGGAGACTATTTATAATAATTAGCAAGTCTGGTTCAGTTATTGCCATGTCAAGTAGACGCAGGCGTTACGTCAGCGGTGTAAGCAATAAATTTGGAAGTAGTAGGATTTATACATCCGGTTCAAATAGTGGTTCATGCTTTGTATTTAGAAACGTTACTCGGTTCAAACTCCTGTGTCACACAAGCCACAGCATTTTGCCGGATTCTAGCTACACAAAAATACTGGAAAGAACGTTCTCGGCCTGAAAATGCGCACACCTGAGCGTTGAAGTCAGAGGCTGTAATGCCTAGACTAAACCGGGCTACCGCCCTAAGGACGCCTAAAAATAGCATCAGGTGATCGGCGTTAGGCATTCTAGGTGGTTTGACCACCAATGCATCATTTCAGCGCGTTTTTGGAGATACTCGGCAGCATTGTATGCGCCCCGAATTTTGTTCTCCTCCACGTGCGCGAGTTGCCGTTCAATCCAGTCAGAATTGAATAGACCACTCTCGTTTAGAATGGTTGATGCCGTGCTGCGGAGACCATGGATCGACAGCCGCGAATGATATCCCATGCGGTATAACGCAAAGAGCATCGTGTTTTCACTCATTGGCTTGCCTTGCGGGCCCGGCGCAATCCAATCGCTTTGACCACCCAGTTCGCTCAAGCGATCAAGCATCCGTTTTACCTGCGGGGTCAAAGGAACAATGTGCTCACGCCCCATCTTCATCCTTGATTCTGGAATACGCCAAACATCTCCTTCGATTTCTGCCCACTTTGCAAAGCGGATTTCGCTTGTCCGCACAAACGTGTGCAGGACCAACTCAATGGCAATCTTGGTCGTTTCCTCACCATCGTATTGGCGCAGCGCACGAATAAACTCGGGCAATTCCTTTTCCCGAATACTCGGTTGATGCTTGACCTTCGGTGCCGGTCGCATCGCGTTATGGAGGGAAGCTGCTGGATCGTACTTCGCCTTTCCGTTGGCAATAGCGTACCTGAAGATTGAACTGATGGTCTGGCGGAGGCGTTTGGCCGTGTCGATGGCGCCTCGATCCTCCACCGTTCGAATCGCAGCCAAGACTTCGGGAGGCTCGATTTCAGTTATCAATTTCGCACCTAGAACCGGAAATACATCTCTCTCCAAGCCAGAGATAATCCGGCTGCTGTGATGGTCGACCCAAGCGCCCTGCTTTAAGTTGAACCATTCACGCGCCATCGAACTCAAAGCTAATCGATTTAGCCTTCTCTTTAGCGGGCGCCTTAGCGGACGGATCAACACCCTGCGCCAACAATCGCTTGGCATCATCCTTCAAGCGGCGAGCGTCAAGAAGCTTCACATGCGGATAAGCTCCAAAGGTTAGTGACTTCTGTTTGCCCTCAAAACGGTAGGCCAAGCGCCAGAGTTTTCCGCCAGAAGGTGTCACAAGGATATGAAGCCCCTCACCGTCAGAATATTTTTTAGCCTTTTCGGCAGGCTTCAACGCCTTAATTCTTAATTCGCTGAGCGACATGTGTTGGTATCCCGGCCAAACCGTGTTGGTATCTCACCTAAACATACCAACAAATACATGAGAACAGGTGACATTTAACGGTACACCAAGGGACGAGAAATTTCAATATTCCCTTTTGAAATAAGGAATTTTGAATACATATGGGATCTATTGGAAAAAGGTGTTGGTAGGCGAGGAGGGACTCGAACCCCCAACCAGACCGTTATGAGCGGTCGGCTCTAACCATTGAGCTACTCGCCCCCAAAACGCCAAGGCGCCCGAAGGGAGGCCGTGCCTAACATGCACGACACATGATTTAAACCCCATTTTTTAGCTATCCACGCTGTTCAGGCCACATTCATGCAGCTTGCGCCATTATGAGTTTACCGCAGATAAGCGTCATACAAACGATGCAAGCTGCGGACTGTCCTATCGACATGCGACCCAATATAAAGAAAGACCATCCACATGACCGCCATCCGTAACGCCAAATCCGCCCTGCTGAAATCCTTCGCTTTAGGCGCCCTTGTGGCCGGAATGGCCGCCGCCCCTCTGATGGCAAGCGCTCAAGGCGCTACCCAGATGCCCGTTATGATCATGCCGGCGCCCAGCACGCTCAGCCTCAATGCCTCCGGCGAAGTCAGCGCCACGCCCGACATGGCCACGATCAATTTCGCCGTGGTGACGCAAGGCTCCAGCGCTTCCGAAGCCATGAAGGGCAATAATGTCCGCATGAACACGGTCATGGCCGCCCTCAAGGACGCCGGGATCGCTGCCAAGGACATCCAGACCTCAAGCCTCAACTTGAACCCGCAGTATGAATACACCGATGGTCAGGCCCCGAAACTGACCGGCTATCAGGCCCAGAACCAGATCACCGTGCGCGTCAACGATCTGACCCGCACTGGCCCGGTCATCGACGCCGTGATCAAGGCTGGCATCAATCAGGTCAATGCTATCACCTTCGACCTGAAGAATGATGAAGCCGTGCTCGATCAGGCCCGTCAGGCCGCCATCGCCACCCTGCTCAAGCGCGCCAATCTCTATGCGACCGCCACCGGCATGAAGGTCAAACGCATCATCACGATCGATGAAGGTGGTCCGGTCTACAACCAGCCGCAGCCGATGATGATGTCGGTACGTAAGGTTGCTGATTCTTCGACGCCCGTCTCTTCCGGCGAGTTGCAACTGAGCGTCAACGTGTCGGCGACCTTCGAACTGGAGAAATAAACCTCTCCCAAGGCCAGCGAGGTAAAGCCTCTTCATCCATTTCCTTATTCACGCGTGACAGGCTGTTAACTTTTTGTTAACCTGCTCTGTGGGTGACGGCGCCAGGTTGGCGCTGTGGGATGGATGGGGAGGCTTTGACGTGTCCAAAAAGCAGATTGCTGCCGTGGCAGCCGCTGTCGTCGCGCTGACGATGGGCGCCGGTGCCGTGTTTTACAGCGCTGAGGCGCAGCAGGTTACCACCAATCAGCAGGCCAGTTCCACCTTCCGCGGTGACCTCCGAAATGGCCGCCCTATTCTTTTACGCAAGGCGCTGCCGCCCGCACGGGTGCAGTGGCAGGCCGCCCTCGATCGCGCCAGCCAGCAAAAGTCCTTGCGCAAGTCAGATGGCATATTGGCGCGCCTGCCCAAGGCCGAACTCGACCGCACCCGCCTCCCCGTCATTCTGCCGCGCGCCGGCGTGATTGATGCCGCCAAGGCCAAACTGGTGAGCTTTGGTGATGCCTACGCGCTCAACATGCCGCAGGCCAAGGGCGTGCAGATCACCATGTACGGCAACCGCTCCTTCGTGCCGGCCGAGGCCGGCGCCGTGTCGAAAAGACCTGTCGCACGCTTGCTCAATGTGGTCGAGGACGTCCGCATCAGTCAGATGGAGGACGGCTGGACCGGCACCTTCACGCGCTACGGCGTGGTCTACAGCCTCGATGTCAGTTGCGACGACATCAAAAGTCCCGATTGCCAGAGCGATGGCTATATCCGCAACGCCATCGCGCAATTCGATGACGTCACCCTCGGTGCTGAAGCCCAGGCGGAAGCCAATAAGGCGGTCCCAAAGCCCGCCAACTGGCTGGACGGGGCCGTCCAGTCGATACGCAAGCTGACGAAGGCGAGTTGATCATGCGCCATCATCCCATCAATGTCGCCATCTTCCTCGCCGCCATGCTGTTCGGTATGAACGCCTGTGACAGCAAGCCGCCGGTCGATGGCGGTGACGCCAGCACCTCAGCGAGCGAAGCCGAAAGCGCGGACAGCGTGGAAAGCGCGGAAGCGTCCGATGCCGCATCAGAAGTGGCATCCGAATCAGCTTCCGAAGTCGCCATGGTCGACTTCCCACATGGCGCCGCGACCGCCCTCGTCGCCGGCTCTGGCAGCGGCTACACCGATATCAGCAACTGGGCACCCGGCATCTGCTTCCCGATGGCCCAGACGCCCGTCTACGCCAATTCGCAGGTCTATAGCCCCGGCGGCGACCATTACCCCACCACCACGGCCAGCAATCACGGCGTCCAGTGCGATCCGGTCAACTACGCCTATCCGTGGAAGGACAATTTCTGCGAGGCGCGCGGCTGGAACAATCCGGTCTGTGCCAGCGGTCAGGGCCACCAGGGCCAGGACATTCGCCCAACCACCTGCAAGGCCAATATGTACTGGGCCGTGGCGGCCGAGGACGGCGTTGTCACGCAGGTCGGTTCCTATACCGTAGCCGTCACCGGCAACGGCGCACCGCACCGCATTTACCGTTACCTGCATATGCAGAAAAGTTCGGTCAAGGTGACGGTTGGCGATGCGGTGAAGCGCGGGCAAAAGCTCGGTCTCGTGTCGAACAATCTCGGCGTTTCCAACGGCGTGCAGCAATATACCACCATCCACCTGCATTTCGAGGTGCGTATCGCGCAGGCCGAACAACTGGCCGACGGCACGCAACTGACGGCCAACGCCTTTGTGCCCCCCTATACGGCCCTGGTCGACGCCTATCAGCGTAAACTGGCCGGCGATTGCCCGACGGTGGAGTAGACGTGACCATGTGCGGCTGTTAGGATTTAGGCAGGGGGATTTTTATGCCTGAGTCACAAGCCAAGTTTCGCTTCTGGTGGTTTTTCTTTTCGTTAGCTGGCCGCTTGGCGCGAAAGCCATTCATAGCCTTCGCACTGCCTATGAAACTGATTGCCATTGCCATACTGTTGGTTCGGTACGCCGGCGTCTCTTTGACACCACTTGTCTCCCTGACCCTGGTCATCTTTCAACTGGCTTTCGCTTGGCCGCAATATGCTGTTACGATCAAACGGCTGCACGATGTTGGCCGCAGCGCCCTTTTCGCCCTACATATCCCCATCTATTTGGTCGTCTGGGTGTGTTATCTGGTCTTTTTCAATTACGTCTCGCGCACGCAACCCTTCAATTTTCTGCCTTATGTGATCTATAATTTCACCCAGTACGCTTGCCTGCTCTACAGCTTTATACTTTTCCTCGTTCTGGCCATCATTCCCGGCACACAAGGGCGTAACCGCTACGGTCCTCATCCTCACCGCCCGGATCAGTCTGCCTCAGAAGTCTTTTGAGCCTTGCCCTGCCCGCCCTATCAGCCTAGGGAAACGCCATGAGCAAAACAGCCCCCGCCTCCGTCACCCCTCTGTTCGTCACCGAGCTTTACCGCGCCGATCTCGGCGATGCCAAGTTTGAGGATTTCCTCGCCGAACTCGACGACACCTGCCGCGCCATCGCCGACGAGGATGAGTCCGGCCAACCTGGTCGCAGACCAAGGGCTATCTCGGCTACACCTCCTATGCCTCGCTGAACGACCTGCCGGCCCGCGCCAGCATCTTCGCCGACCTGAAAGCCATACTCGACAGCCACGTCGCCGCCTTCGCCGACAAGCTCGACTTCGACCTCAATGGCCGCAAGCTCAAGCTCAATTCGATGTGGATCAATGTTCTGGAACCGATGGGCCACCATTCCAGCCATATCCACCCGCACAGCGTCATTTCCGGCACGTTTTACGTCTCCATCCCCGAAGGCTCAAGCGCCCTGCGTCTCGAAGATCCGCGCCTCGGCTTCATGATGAACGCCCCCCTGCGCAAAGCCAACGGCAAGCCGGAGCACCAGAGCTTTGTCTGCGCCACACCGCTGGCCGGCACGGTGTTGTTGTGGGAAAGCTGGCTGCGCCATGAGGTGCCGATCAATCTCAGCGACGATGTCCGCATTTCGGTGAGCTTCAACTATGCCTAGGGTCAGGACAGCGCTGGTCGGTTACGGCTATGCCGGCAAGACCATCCACGCGCCGCTGATCCGCGCGGCCAAAGGGCTTGAGCTGACGACCATCGTATCGTCACGCCCTGCCGATGTGCTGTCAGATATCTCTGGTGTCACGGTCGCGCCCGATCTCACCACCGCCCTCAATGATCCCGCTATCGAACTGGTGGTGATCGCCACACCAAACGACCTTCACGCCTCACAGGCCCACGAAGCGCTGGAAGCCGGCAAGCATGTCGTCATCGACAAGCCTTTTGCGCTCAGTGTAGCGGAAGGCGAATCGGTTCTGGCTCATGCCGAGCGGGTCGGCAAGCTCGTATCGGTCTTCCATTGCCGCCGCTGGGACAACAACTACCTGACTTTCCAAGCCCTACGTCCGCGCCTCGGCGACCTTTATCAGTTTATCCTGCGTTATGACCGTCTGCGGCCCGTGGTGCGCGATCGCTGGCGTGAACGCGCGGGTCCCGGCTCCGGCATCTGGTTCGACCTCGGGTCGCACCTGCTCGATCAGGCCCTGAGCCTTTTCGGTCAGCCTGAATGGATTATGGCCGATATTGTTGACCAGCGTCCGGGTGCAAAGACTGATGACTATTTCCACGCCACGCTCGGCTACGGCCCGCTGCGCGTTATCCTGCATAGCTCGATGATGACCACCATCAACGGCCCTTGCCTTGAGGTGCAGGGCTCACAAGGCGCCTTCGTCAAGTTCGGCATGGATACGCAGGAAGAGATGCTGAAAGCCGGCCGTACACCGGGCGATCCTGGCTGGGGCACCGATCCGGTCACCGGACGTTTCACACCGGTCGAGCATGATTCCGCAGGCGCGCCTCAGGAGATCAGCGCCACACCCGGCAATTATCTCGCCTATTACGAGGCCGTGGCGAAGGCCATACGCGACAACGCGCCCAATCCGGTGACCGGAGAGGACGCGATGAAAGTGATGCGATTACTGGAGCTTGGCTTTATCAGCTCACGCGAAGGTCGAAGATTAGAGGTCTAATTCCGAAACCGTGAGGTTTCGGCAAGCGCGACCGCGCGCCGGCGCTGATGCGCCGAGCCATGCGGCGTTTGAGCTCTTACAATGGAATGACGCGGCGCTTCTTCGAGAAGCTCATATAGCCGACATTGGCGCCGAGGCGGAAGCCGACACCGGCGCGGATGGGCGCCAGCACTATGCCTTCGGCGCGCTGATAGGTCAGGCTGAGACCGCCGATGAAATAGGCCGAACCCTCGACACCGGGGAAGCGGCGATACATGAAGATCGGCTCGCGCAGATTATAGATCAGGGTAAAGCAGCGCGAGGCGTTGGCGCCTGTATCGAAACCGATCGATGGCCCCTGCCAGAACAGTTGTGTCGGCTCCGGCACGTCCTTCATGAACAGGTTGCCCTTGCCATAGCGCACGCCGATGCCGACCGCGCCGGAGGCCTCGGTGCCGGCGATATAGGCGGTGGGGTGATCACCATAGTCGGCGAAGATCTTTTCCAGCGCGCCGCCAAGCGCTTCGACGGTCACACCGAGGAAATCCGAACCTGCGGTCAGAATTTCATCACGCGTGTAATAGCGATATTCCTGCTTTTCGGCAGGCTGGCCTTTCTCGACAGGATAATCCTGCGCCATGGCCAGGCGCGGGGCCAGGCCAGCGATCAGGGGCGTGGCGGCGGCGGCCACACCGGCCAGAAGAAACGAACGACGCTCCATGCGGCAACTCCTCAAACTCAAAAGATCGGGTGTATCGCCATGAAGGTTAATGCCGTATTTACTAACATCCCCTTACGCGCGCAAATTCCCCGGTTGATTTGACGATGACAGCGACATGTGTCGTCAATAGGGCTTGATCCGCCGCAAGCCGGCCATATTGCTTAACGGCCCTTGCTTTCAGCGTCATAGGATTTGAGCAACGTCTTGGAGACCTGCGCCCGCCACACCCGCTCGATATTGGTTTTGATCCAATCGATATCGAGCTTATCAGGCCGTCCCAGTATGAGCGGCCAGGGTCTGTGGTGATCGGTAGTGTAAAAGGTCTCCGGATCGACCTCCAGCAGAAAGTCGCGCTCCTCGAACGGCACCTTGAAGACCGGGCAATCATACTGGCTGTTCCAGTACAGGATCACCTTCTTGTTCACCTTGAAGGATCGCGAGTCCCACGACATCGTCTCTTCCGTGCCCGGAAAAGCCAGTATGATCTCGCGCACCTGCTCGAACGTAATCATTTACGGTCAGCGGCGCTGGTATCGCGCGCGCCCTTGAATTCGGACGTATCGCGCCAGACGGGCCAGATAGCAGAATTGGCCAGAGCCGAGCCGATGCGATAATAGAGCGTGGCGTCCTCGACCAGACCCGACAGGTCCCATTTGGCTGACCACTCATCCGCCGGCTGGTGATAGCGCTTTTCCGTGTAATTCTTGCTGAAGGCCTCGCCAGCCGCCTTGCCGCCCTTGATCATATCATCGCCCGAACTGGCCACCAGCATCGGCACGCCGCGCTTCACCAGCGGGAAGTGGTCGGAACGGAAGAAGCCACCGCTTTCGGGGCGAGGTTCCGGAACGACAACACGGTGCTGCTCGCTGGCATAAAGGCTGACCAGGTCATCGAGTGAAGACTGACCGACGCCCTCAACAATGATATCCCGGGTAGCGCCATTGACGTTCAGCGCATCCATATTAATGCCAGCCACCGTCTTGCTCAGCGGATAGACCGGATTGCTGGCGTAATATTCCGAGCCGAGAAGCCCGCTTTCCTCGGCGGTGAAAGCGACCATGACGATGCTGCGTTCCGGCTTCTTTGCACTTTTTTGACCTATCGCTGCGCTGCTTGAGGGCTGACCGAAAGCGCGTGCGATCTCCAGCAAGGTGGCAATGCCCGTACCATTATCGACCGCGCCATTACAGATCTTGTCCTTGGCCTCCGGCGCGCAAATGCCGAGATGGTCCCAGTGGCCGGTGTAAAGAATTGTCTCGTCCGGATGCGTGGTGCCCGGCAGACGCGCCAGCACATTATGCGTGGTGATCTCCGTAGCGGCCACCTTGTAGCTGCCGCTCAAAGACACATTGAGTTCGACCGGCTGGAAATCCTTCGCGCGCGCCTTGCCCCGCAGGGCCGCCAGGTCCTGCCCGGCTGCCTTGAACAGGGCCTCGGCCGTTTCGTGACTGATCCACGATTCCAGTTTCGGACTGGCGGTCGAAGGATCGGGCCGGACGATATCGAACTTCGAGCCGTTGTTGGAATTACGCACCGTATCCCAGCCATAAGAGGCGGCATCGGTGTCATGGATGATCAGCACGCCGGCCGCGCCGCGTCGCGCCGCTTCTTCATACTTGTAGGTCCAGCGGCCGTAATAGGTCATGGCCTTGCCATTGAAGGTCATCAGTTGCGGCTCGACGAAATCGGGATCGTTGATCAGTTCGACGAGGATCTTGCCCTTCACATCAAGGCCTTTGAAATCATCCCAGCCGCGTTCCGGCGCCGTCACGCCGTAGCCGACGAAGACCAGCGGCGCCTTGTCGAAACTGACATCGCTGAGCGCTCCGCGCGTATTGACCGTGATCTCCTGCCCCTGATGCAGATCGAACGTCTTGCCGTCCGGCAGGTTGAAAGCCAGTTTCGGATCACTGACGATGAACTGGCGCAGATGCACGGCCTGCGTCCATCCGCCATTGTCGCCACCGGGCTGGAAACCCGCCGCGGCAAACCCCTTCGCCAGGTAATCGATCGTCTTTTGCTCTGCCGGCGTGGTGATGCCGCGCCCCTCATAGGCGTCGGATGACAGCACCTTGACGTCCTGCGATATCCGCGCTGCGCTGATCGATTGGGCCATGACCGGCGTGGTCATGAGCGTCAGGGCCGCGGTCATCATCAGGATGCGTTTAAACATGGGTCTCTCCGAAAATAGTTTCCGGTGATGCTAGAATTTACCCCGCCAGAGTCAAGCGCAACGCCTCATAAGAAAGGCAGGTGGTAAGGCCTGCGAAAATATTAAGAAGCGATAAGCGGGCCATCCAACGCCCAATTGGGCACGTATCCTTTTGCAAGACACAACACACAGACTTCACAAAGGAACGCCCATGTACCGCACACTTTCCATCACCGCCCTTATCGTCGCCGCCTCTTTGTCCTCCGCGATGGCGCAGGATTCCAAGCCGGCTCAACCCGATCAGAACCCCGCGCACCAGATGCACTATGCCGAAGGAACAAACGCTGCGGCCAAGCCTATGGCAAACGCTGCGATGAAGAACCCTTGGGTCGGCGGCGCCGAAATGTACCCGACGAAAAACATCGTTGAGAACGCCGTCAATTCGAAGGACCACACCACCCTGGTCGCTGCCGTCAAGGCCGCTGGTCTGGTCGATACCCTCTCCGGCCCCGGCCCGTTCACCGTCTTCGCGCCGACCAATGCCGCCTTTGATACCCTGCCCGGCGGCACGGTCGATAATCTGCTCAAACCTGAGAACAAGGCCAAGCTGACCAAAATCCTGACCTGTCACGTCGTGGCCGGCAAGGTGTCGGCCATCGACCTGTCCAACGCGATCGACCAGAACGGCGGCAGCTACAAAATCACCACGGTCGGCGGCTGTTCGCTGATCGCCAAAAAGGATGCCGCCGGCATGATCTGGCTGACCGATGACTCCGGCGCCACAGGGCAAGTCACCATCGCCGACGTCAACCAGTCAAACGGAGTAATCCACGTCGTCAACAAGGTGCTCCTGCCTGCCATGTAAGCTTTCTCCCCGATTGATTTCGGCCAACTGGCCCCGGATGCCGCCCTCTCACCCGCGGCATCTGGGGTCCTTTTTGTTGGCCCTTGCCTATGCCTGATATTCGGCGCATAAATTGCCGCGCTGTTAGCGCTAACAAGAACAAGGCGATCGGGAGAGAAACATGCTGTCAGGCACACGTCGCGCCGCACTTTTGCTTGGCCTTAGCCTGCTGGCAACACCGGCCTTCGCCCTGCCCCGTTCTTTGGCAGCACCGCACGCGTGGGTCGGCACCTGGGCCTCGGCGCAGATGACACCCGGCGCCGACAGCGCCCTCTCCCCGGCCGACGCCACTGATGTCACCCTGCGTCAGATCGTGCGCGTCACAAAAGGCGGCGGCACGATCCGCATCAAGCTGTCGAACGTCATGAGTAACGCGCCGCTGCGCCTGCAAAACGTGCATGTCGCGCGCGCCTTGTCCTCAGCCGGCGCCGGCATAGATCCGGCCAGTGACCGCGCCGTCACCTTCGGCGGCATGAGCGATATCGTCATTCCCGCGGGCGCCGATTATCTCTCCGATCCCATCGCCATAGCCCTGCCCGATCAGGCCGATCTCGCCATCAGCTTCCATATGGCAGAAGCGCCGGCGCAACAGACCGGCCATCCCGGCTCACGCGCCACCTCGTATCTGGCACGCGGCGATCACAGCGCCGAGGCCGATCTGCCGGGTGCCACCGCCGTCAATCACTGGTTCCATATCGCCGGGGTGGACGTCATGGCGCCAGCCGGCACCCGCGCCATCGTCACCTTCGGCGATTCGATTACCGATGGTTACGGCATCACGCCCAACAGCAACCGCCGCTTCCCAGACCGTCTGGCCGAGCGCCTCAAGGGGCATCCCCTGACTGTGATCAATGCCGGCATCGGCGGTAATCGCCTGCTGCTCGATGGTAACGGCCATAACGCCTTGGCGCGCTTTGAGCGCGATGTGCTGAGCCAGTCCGGCGTCGGCTATATCATCGTGCTTGAGGGTGTCAATGATCTCGGCATGTTGACCAAGGAGGCCACGCCCACACCCGACGCCCATGCAGCCATGGTGAGCCAGCTCAAAGCCGCCTATCTCCAGATCATCGCCAAGGCGCACAGCCACGGCCTGAAGATCTATGGCGGCACCATCACGCCCTATATGGGGATGGATTTTTATCACCCCGAAGCTATCAGTGAGGCCGATCGCCAGGCCATCAATAGGTGGATCAGGACGTCAGGCGCTTTCGATGCGGTGATTGATTTTGATGCTGCCTTGCGTGATCCGGCCAAGCTGGACCATCTTAAGGCTGAGTATGACAGCGGCGATCACATTCACCCGTCCGAGGCGGGCTATAAGGCCATGGCCGACGCGGTGTCATTGACGTTGTTTGGAATTAAGTAGCGCCAGCCTACTTGCTGGCAATCTGCGTGCTGGGAACTTGAGCACTGGGGACTTGAGCACTGGCGATCTGCGTGCTGGCCACTTGGGATGGCGCCAACTTCCAGTTGGTGGTGAAACGCAGCCAGGCGCCCGGCTGGTGATCAGGACGCGACGTGTCGGTCTGGGCCCATTTCAGCACCGTGATCGCCAGCCCCTGACCGAGGTCGTAGCCGGCTGTGCCTTCCGAAGCGACAATGCAGCGTGTCAGGAAACCATCGGCGCCAATTTCACAATCGACCGCCGCAGGACCTTCGACCGAACTGGTCTTGGCGAGACGCGGATATTCACCGGCGTCGCTTAAGTCGCTACCGTCACGGGTAAAGACCCGCGCACCGGCCAGATCAGGCTGTGCAACGGGCGCGCACTTGACGCCGCCACCGTTCGCAGTTGCATCCTGGGCAAGGGTTTGCGTCGCCATAAGGCCGCATATTACCGAGACTGAAAGAGCGATCGTTTTCATCTAGCCACCTCATGAACTTTTCGCCAGTTAGCTACTGACGAGCATAAGGGGGCAATATGGAGAGTCTGGCAATCACAAAAATTACGCTCAGGGTTAATGGAAAACCCTGAGCGTAAGATCAGCCTGTAATTTAGCGGCTTTTGAACTGTAAAAAGCCGTCGTCGACCGGCAGGGCGACGCCATTTATTGCTGAGGCTGCATCGGTAAACAGAAAGGCCACAACGCTGGCCACCTTCTCAGGTTCGATCAGTACGCCGTGCATATGCAGCGAACCGAGTGCATTTTTGACAGCTTCGTCCTGGCCGAGAATGGGCGTGTTGATAAAGCCTGGCGCCACGCCAACGACACGAATGCCGTATTCAGCGAGTTCAAGCGCGCCGGACTTGCTCATCATGACGACAGCGGCCTTGGCAGCATTATAGTTGAAACTTCCCACCGCTGCCACGCTGCCGTAGATCGAGGCCGTATTGACGAATGTACCCTTGGAACCCAGCGCAACCATCTTTTTTGCCGTATAGTACATCCCGTAATACACGCTGTGCTGATCAACATCGATCACCTTGTGATAACTTGCCGGATCCATTTGCAGGAAAGGCTTCACCAGACCGATGCCGGCATTGTTGAAAATGCCGTTGAGCGTGCCGAGCTTTTCAACCGCAAATTCCACCAGCGCCTCGACCTGTTCAGGCTTGGACACATCGACCTTAAAAGAAACGGCTTTCACACCCAGCGCCTCGACCTCTGCCGCAACCGACCTAGCGCCTTCTTCGTTGAAATCGGCGATGGCGAGGTTCGCGCCCTTGGCAGCCAGAGCCAGTGCGCTGCTCCGACCGATACCACTCGCGCCGCCCGTGACAATGATGACCTGATTTTGCAGTTCCATGATCTTGTCTCCTTAATGCCGTCGGCACGCGTCATTGTGGCCGGCGATTAATTCGAAACATATTTAGTTACAATTATGACGACAATGAGGATATTCCTGTTCGGTCAGGCTTATATTGCCCTGTCTGGAAACCGGCACCTGCCCCTTCCCTCTTGCGGCGCATCATGCTATCGCCCTGCGCATGAGCACAGACCTGTCCCTGATCCGCAATTTCTCCATCGTCGCCCATATCGACCACGGTAAATCCACCCTGTCCGATCGCCTGATCCAATTCACCGGCGGTCTCACCGCGCGTGAGATGAAGGAGCAGGTGCTCGACAATATGGATATAGAGCGCGAACGCGGTATCACCATCAAGGCCCAGACCGTCCGCCTCACCTACCCGGCCAAGGACGGCAAGACCTATATCCTCAACCTGATGGACACGCCGGGTCACGTCGACTTCGCCTACGAAGTGTCACGCTCGCTTGCCGCCTGCGAAGGCTCGATCCTCGTCGTGGACGCCTCGCAGGGCGTCGAAGCGCAAACGCTCGCCAATGTGTATCAGGCCATCGACAACAACCACGAGATCGTGCCGGTTTTGAACAAGATCGACCTGCCGGCTGCTGAACCTGAGCGTATCCGCGCCCAGATCGAGGATGTCATCGGTATCGACGCTTCGGAAGCCGTGCTCTGCTCGGCCAAGTCCGGCCTCGGCATCGAGGATGTGCTCGAAGCCGTCGTGAAGCGCCTGCCTGCCCCCAAGGGTGAGGAAAATGAGCCGCTGAAGGCCTTGCTGGTTGATGCCTGGTATGACGCCTATCTCGGCGTCATCGTTCTGGTGCGTATCTTCAATGGCCGCATGAAGCCGGGTCAGCAGGTCAAGCTGATGAACGCCGGCGCGTCCTACAAGATCGACAAGCTCGGCGTCTTCCAGCCGAAGGCCGTCGATGTCGAGAGCTTGGGGCCTGGCGAGATCGGCTTCTTCACCGCCCAGATCAAGGAAGTCTCCGATGCCGCCGTGGGTGACACCATCACCGACGAGCGCAAGCCGACGGCTGCCGCCATGACGGGCTTCAAGGAAGTCCAGCCGGTGGTGTTCTGCGGCATCTTCCCGGTTGACGCCGCCGATTTTGAAGACCTGCGCGCCGCCATGGGCCGCCTCCGCCTCAACGACGCCAGTTTCTCCTATGAGATGGAAACCTCTGCCGCTCTGGGCTTCGGCTTCCGTTGCGGTTTCCTCGGGCTGCTGCATCTCGAAATCATCCAGGAGCGCCTGAGCCGCGAGTTCAATCTCGACCTGATCGCTACGGCGCCTTCGGTCGTCTACAAGATCAACATGAACAACGGCGATGTGATCGACCTGCACAATCCCGCCGACATGCCCGATCCGGTCAAGATCGCCAGCATCGAGGAACCGTGGATCAAGGCGACCATCTTCTGCCCGGACGATTACCTGGGCGCCATTATCAAGCTCTGCCAGGATCGCCGCGGCGTTCAGATCGACCTGTCCTATGTCGGCACCCGCGCCATGGTGGTCTATAATCTGCCGCTCAATGAAGTGGTGTTCGATTTTTACGATCGCCTGAAATCTGTCTCGAAGGGCTATGCCTCGTTCGATTACACCATCGAGGAATATCGCGAAGGCGATCTGGTCAAGATGTCGATCCTCGTCAATTCCGAGCCGGTCGATGCTTTGTCGATGCTGGTCCACCGCGATCGCGCTGAAATGCGCGGCCGTGGCATGTGTGAGAAGATGCGTGAACTGATCCCGCAACACCTGTTCGTCATCCCGATTCAGGCGGCTATCGGCGGTCGGATCATCGCCCGCGAAACCGTCCGAGCCCTGCGCAAGGACGTGACGGCCAAATGTTACGGCGGCGACGCCACGCGCAAGAAGAAACTGCTGGAAAAGCAGAAAGAGGGCAAGAAGAAGATGCGGCAGTTCGGCAAGGTCGAAATACCGCAGGAAGCCTTTATCGCCGCCCTCAAGATGGACAATGACTGATCCCCGCAGGGATCAGCGCATATTGTTATACTCCTTGACCTGATCTTTCGTCAGGGCCTCGACCGACGAGATCATGCAGCGCATAGGCACAGCACTGGCTACATCGCCAGTGACGGTAACGTCGAGCGGCGAACAGACACGCGCCGAGCCGAAGAACTCCAGCCCGACCGGCTCATTCTTTTGCAGGCAAGGCCCCGTCATATGCAGCAGAACGGCATTGCCAGAACGATCGGTCAGCATCAGGGTCTCGCGGTCGATGACCTTGGAATCCTCCAGCGGCGACGACACGCACTGACGCCCCGATACGCTGTTGCTGCGCTTGTCGTCATCCGCCATCGACTGGCAGGCGGTCATCGCCACCACAACGCCCGCTGCCAGGGCGCAAACACCGCCCGTTACAAGCCTCAGATGCCTCATAATCTTACCCCTTATCCAGTGCGTCGGCTTCTTCGCGGCTGATCAATTCCACGCCATTGATCAGGCATTTCACCGGACGCGAACCGTTCTCCGAACGCAGGATCTTGGCGTCGTGCGCCTTGCAAATCTGGTCGGAACCGTTGAATTCAAAACCGACCGTCGAGAAATCGTTCATGCTGCGGCAAGGCCCACCGACATCGAGCTTATAGGGATTACCCCAGGTATCATAGACCAGCAGCGTATGGTCATCGACCATGTGGGTGCGGCCGATATTGCGGCCATCGAGGCATTTCGGCGCCTGACGTGGCGTAGAAGCACGATCGTCGTCACGCGCTTCACGCGCCGAAACCGACGCCGCGCCGGAAAGCGCCGTGATAGCCAGCGCGCCAGCCAGAAGTCCTGCGGCGGCAAAGCCGGCCAGATATGTCTTGTTCGTCATTTTCATTTCTCCCAATTCTATCGTTAATTCGCGCGTTCGGATTTGCGCTTCACCACATAGGGCGCCGCTTCCTCGCCGGTCAGGTGCCGCACCTGGCTGATCGCGCACCGTTCGATGCGATCGCTGCCATGATCGCGGAAGACAATCTCACCATCAAAAGGCCCGCAGATATCGGACATACCGCCCATCCGCGACTGGATGCCGATGCCGAAACTGCTCTGCAGACCGAAGCACATGCCCGTCAGGCTCAGTTCATAGGCCTCGTTACGGTCCGACGTGATGATGATCTTATGATCGCTCACCGTGTCGAAACTGCGCACCTGCGCCGGATCGAAGCAGGCATAGCGATCCTTGCCCGGCTGGACATCGCTTGACGGCCGCCCCGCAGACATGGCGAGCGCGGCGCCGGTCACAGCGACAATGCCCAGTCCGACAGCGATCAAACAGGCGATAGCGGTAGAATTTTTCATGACAGCACCTCAAGACTTACAGAAGTACGCTTCGCAATCTGAACGGCCGATGAACACATTTGTCAGATCGTGGCTGTCACTTATACGCTGGATGCACGCTCCAGCCGTTGCGGATTGAGTAAACTTTCCGCGACCACGGGCAATACGGATGGCACATCGATAATCCCGGCCAGCAAAGCCTTGGCCAGCAAGGGTGCGAGACAGAAGCCGCGCGCCGCCAGTCCGGTCATCACATACATGCCCTCGCCAACCGATCCCACTACCGGGAGGTAATCGCGCGTCATCACGCGGATGGAAGCGCGCGATTGAAACGGGCCAGACGCGATTCTCGCAGCGCGCTTCGGCATGGCCTTGGCTAGGCTATCGAGATTGCGGGCGCGGTCGGCTTCGCGCACCTCCGTGCCGCGATCGTCGCGTTCGTGCGTCGCACCAAAAAGAAAGCCGCCATCGAGCGGGATGGCGTAACCGCCCCAGCTCAGCGCGCTTTCCAACGGCGCAATATCGGCGACGCACTCCACCTGTCCCCGCACGGGCTTGAGATCATAACGCGCGGCATAGTCCATATCGAAAACACCTTCGCCACAGGCAAAGATGACCGCATCATAAGGGCCGAGGCTAGCGCCTTCGTTGCTTACCAGGCTGTAGCCGCCTTCTGGCCTTGCCTGAAATCCCGTAATCTTTACGATGATGGGCGCCACGCCTCCCAGCAAGGCCTCCAGCACCGGCTGTGGCCGCAGCCAAAGGGCGGTGGTGAGGGTCAGCCCTTTCGCCTGCGGCACATCAGCCGCCTCCCCCGCGTCAAACAACTCAATATCTTCCGGCGCGAAAGCCGCCTGCCCGGCAATGCGTTCAAAGCGTGAAGCATCGCGCGGCGTGGCTTCGCATTGCAGAACGCCCTCACCAATGATTGCCTCCGGACACAGGCAGCGGTAAAGCTGGCCGGCATAGGCAAAGGCATCGGCGAACAGGGCTGATATCTCGTTATCGCCGGCATCAAGGCGCGGCGTCACCAAAGCCGCCCTATTGCCCGAAGCCCCGCTGCCAACGCCATCGCTGTCATAAAGATCAACGTCCAACCCCAGTCCACGCGCCTGATGTACCAGTGCACAGCCAGCAATGCCTGCGCCGATAATCGCCAGTTTGCGCGGGCGCTCAGGCCTCGTGACCACCTCCCCCGCGAAAACCGCCTCCAGACGTTCGCGCTTGCGTCCGAAGCCCGGATGCTTCTCAATCTCGAAGCCTGCCGCCTGCAAGCCGCGCCTGACAAAACCCGCCACGGTAAAAGTGGCCAGCCGCGCGCCCGGCCGCACTTTCGTGGCGATCAAAGCCAGCACATCTTCGCCCCACATGCCGGGATTAAGTGCCGGCGAGAAACCATCGAGAAAAACCGCATCGGCGCCGCCTTGCCATTGCGTCAGGGCATCGCGAACCTCCATCAGGCCGAGCGTCAGGCTGACGCCCGATTGCGGGAAATCCATATAGTGAAAACCGCGCCGTTGTTTCGGCCATTGCGCCAATAAGCCTTGCGTAAAATCCGCCAGTTCCGGCCAGTTCGCCAGCGCCTTGCCGGCATCCTCGGCGCTCATCAGAAAGCCTTCGACCGAGAAGATATGCAGATGCGCACCCGGCGCGCGTGTCTGCGCCCAGAGTTGCATCACCGCAGCGATGTTGAGGCCGGTGCCAAAGCCAAGTTCCAGCAGTGAAAAATCGCTTTTGCCTTGCCAGACATCGGGCATGTGGCAACCGCTCAGGAAAACGGCGTGCGATTCACTCAGGCCGTCTTGCAGGGAATAATAGATATCACCGAACAGTCCGGAACGTGGCGCGCCATCCTCGGCGAAATAAAGTTCGGGATCATTAGTGGACATAGGTCTCACGCAAATAAAAAAGAGGGCTGTCTTGCGACAACCCTCTCTTCAAATCAATGCCCGAAGGCAAATCATTAGTTCGACGAAGCGGCTTCCGAAGCAACTTCCGAAGCAGCAGCCGACTCAACGACGGCTTCCGAAGCGACTTCCGACGAAGCAGCAGCTTCTTCAGTCGTGGCCTTCGGGGTGCAAGCGGCAACCGACAGAGCGGCGGTGGCAACGGCAGCGATCAGAGCGATACGGACGATCTTGGAGGTCATGGATCTATTCCCTTTGATTAAGTTTAAAGGCGCAGGACCATTCCTGAACCTATTGACCGAGGCGGCAAAACCGCCCCCGTCAAATTTCGTGATTAGTGAGCAGCGGCCGGAGCAGCCACCGAAGCTTCGGCAGCGGCAGGCGAAGCGGCGACAGCGGCGTCAACGGCGGCAGCCGAATCAGCAGCCGATTCCGTGGTGGCTTCGGCAGGCGCCATTTCCGAGGTAGCACCTTCTTCAGTGGCGGCAGGCTTTTGGCAAGCGGCAACCGACAGAGCGGCGACAGCGACAGCAGCGACCAGAGCGGTACGGACGATCTTGGAGGTCATAGTATCAGATCCTATATCTAACATTAGAGCGCCAGGAACTGATACCTAGGCCCGAGCTTTTTCATACCGATTTTGCGCGAGTCCCGCAAGACCTTATTTCACAAAACTGTGATCGCTTCTGTGACTAAAACGGCCAATTTCATCTAAAAAGAGGTATTTTCTGCGTAAAACGGCCATTTTAACGATGGTTAACGGGGAAGTGGCGAAAAAATCGTGATCAGCGAGACAGAAATCCGCGTATCGCTAACAGCATGAGACATGCCCGTATTGTCTTTTAACATGCAAAAAAGCAGCCGGCGTGGTTAATGCCGGCCGCTTTTGCGAATCAAGTCTGTTATCAGGCCGCTTCGGCCGGAATGTTATTGAGCGCCTCTTCCATCTCCAGGAAACTCGGCTGCATGGTCGAGGGAATATTGCCGCGGCCGATTTCGACCGAGATCTGCGCCGCGTTGCCATGGAGGTGGGCGATAAGAACGGCCTGAATAATCTTGTAGAAGGCGGCGTCTTCTTCGATGACACCGCTCATCCGCGCTGCGAAAGGCCCTACCAGACCATAGGACAACAAAATCCCCAGGAAGGTACCGACAAGCGCGCCACCAATCATTTCACCCAGAATTTCCGGCGGCTCGGTTATCGACCCCATGGTTTTCACGACGCCCAGAACGGCGGCCACGATACCCAGCGCCGGCAAGGCGTCGGACAGGCCGGCCATGGCGTGCGCCGGATGCAGGGCCTCATGGTGGTGCTTTTCCAGTTGTTTTTCCATGGCATCCTCGACCTGGTGCGGGTCTTCGAGGTTCATGGTCATCATGCGCAGGGTATCGCAGATGAAGTCGGTGGCGAAGTGATCCTTCACGATCTTGGGGAAACGGTTGAAAATCGTCGAATTGTGCGGCTTTTCAATGTGGCTTTCGAGCGCGATGACCCCTTTTGACTTCATGGTCTTGGTCAGAAGGAAAAGAAGAGACAGAAGGTCGCGGTAGTCGCTGGCCTTCCACTTCGGCCCGCCGAACACCTTGCCCATACCACTCCCCATGCCCTTGAGCGTGGTCAGGCTGTTGGAGATAAGCGTGGCGCCGACGGCAGCGCCGCCAATGGCCATCATTTCGTGCGGCAGGGCGTGCAGGATAGGCGCCATATTGCCGCCGGAAATGATGTAGCTGCCGAACACCATGGCGAACAGACAGACAATACCGATGATTTGAAACATTTAGACCACACCCAGCGACTCAAACTTCTGAGACCACTTTCGGCGTTAATGATTAATTACGAGTTTCGAACCGACGGCATTAACCCTTCTTTTTTACTATTTTGTTTACAAGACACGTCGCATCAGCGACGGCGGGCGCTTGCCCTTGCCAAAGCGATGCCGCTTTGGAAGATGATGACCTTGACTATGTCGCCGACCGCAGCGCCGGCGTGCCGCCTTGCGACACGACGAACTGGTTGGCAAGATCGAAGCTCAGATAGCCATCCGCCGTCAGTTGATTGGCGCGCTGCCAGTCACGGATAGCCTGACGGGTGCCGACACCGATCACGCCGTCGATCGTGCCCGGATCGAAGCCCGCCGCTTTCAGCGCTGCCTGCGTCTTGAGGCGTTGATCGAGGCTAAGTGGCGGCTCAACCGGCCATGGTGTCACCAGCGGCGGACGACCGGCGATGCTATCGGCGATCAGCCCCACCGCCAAAGCGTAGGAGGTCGAGTTGTTATATTTACGGATGACATAATGATTGGGCAAGGCGAGGAAGGCGGGCCCCTTCGCGCCCGAAGGCAGCAGGATCTTGGCCTGTTCGCCGGTCTCGGCAGGTTTCCAGTAACCGCCATCGGCGCGCTTGACGCCAAGCGCCGCCCATTCCAGCGGAGTCTTGCTGGCGGTTTCGGCGAGGTAATAGTCAAAGCCCACCGGCAGCATGATCTCGACGGCCCACTCCTGTCCCGGCTTCCAGCCCGCCTTGGCGAGCAGGTTCGCCGATGAGGCCAGCGCGTCGGAATCGGAATTCCAGATATCGACCTTGCCGTCATGATCGCCATCGACGCCAAGGCGCAGGTAATTGTCGGGCAGGAACTGCGTCTGCCCCATCGCGCCGGCCCACGAACCTTTCAAAGTATCGCGGCTGATGCCGGAATCACGCAGGATGGTCAGGCAGGCGATCAGTTCGCTTTCGGCCCAGTCACGACGGCGGCCATTATAGGCCAGCGTTGCCAGGGCCGACACGACATCTATATTGCCCTGCACGCGGCCCAGATCGCTTTCCATGGTCCAGATGCCGCCGATCAGTTCCGACGGTACGCCATAGGCGCTGACGATTTCGCCGACGTTAGCGTTGGCGTCGAGCCTGGCGCGCGCCGCCTGCGCCCGCGAAGCCGAGACCGAGGCGCGCATGTAGGAACTGGCGGGTTTGGAAAACTCCGGCTGCTGCGAATCGGATGAGGTGACACTGGCCTGCGGAGTCACATTGCTCAGAACCTGCGCCACGAACAAAGGATCGAAGCCTTTGGCGGTCGCCTTGGCGATAAAGCTCTGCTTCCAGTCATCGAATGTGGCGTTGGCCGGCAGGGGCGCCGCGGCCGGGCTGGCGGGAATTACGGCCTCACTGGCCGAAGACGCTGCGGAAGACACTGCCGGCGGCACGGGCGCCTGCGTTACGTTTTCCGGCTGCGACACCGCCGTGGTGCAGGCGGTCAGGACAACGAACAGACTGGCATAACGTAACCGCATGGTAGGCACCTTTGTAGACTATAGAAGGACTAAACCTCATTGCGTTCGTCTTTCCAAGCCCTTAAAAGTCTCACTTTCCCGTCAATCACCTGTGTAAAACGAGAAAATGCCGCAATCGGCCGCAAACCGGCCAAATCGTCATTGACAATATTCTGCCTCTCCCCTAGATACCCGCCCTCTAACGAAGTTGACCCATGCGTGCGTCCGGTTCTGGTTGCCCTGTGTTCGCTTTAACCGTCATTTTAAAGATCAGGTGAAAACCAATGAAAGTCCGCAGCTCGCTCAAGTCGCTCAAGGGTCGTCACCGCGATTGTAAGATCGTGCGTCGCAAGGGCGTCGTCTATGTCATCAACAAGACCGATCCGCGCTTCAAGGCGAAGCAAGGCTAAGCTTGTTTGAGGCCACTATCGTGGCTTTGACATGACACATCGAACAACGCTTAAGGCTTATGCTTTAAGCGTTTTTTCGTGTTCGGACGGGGCCTTGCGCGTCACTTTAATCCACAGCCTAGGCCGACTTATCCTCAAGGCAGGCGTTGAGAAGCTGATTCGCAAGCGCTATGGTTAAGCCAACAGTTTCACAGGATATCCCCCATGGCCGATGACGCCCCCCTCTCCTTTTCCGCCGACGACGTCATTTCCGGCGCCGCTCAAACCCGCCTGCGCACCATCATAGAGCGTATCGAGCGCCTTGAAGAAGACAAGGCCGGCATCATGGGCGACATCAAGGAAGTCTATGACGAAGCCAAGGGCGAGGGCTTCGACGTCAAGATCCTGCGCAAGGTCGTTTCCCTGCGCAAGAAGGACAAGGTCAAGCGCGATGAGGAAGAAACCATCCTCGATCTGTACCTGACCGCGATCGGCGAACGTTAAAAGCCAGTTGACGACGTATCAAGCCATCCCCATGCTTAACCGCATGAGGATGGCTTTTTCATGCGTGGTGAGTGCCGATGGCTTTTAAAACGCCGTCCAAAACCGGCATGACCAGATCCAGGCCCTTACAAAGCAAAACTGGTTTGCAAACGCGCAAACCGTTGCAGGCCAAGGCTGGCTTCACCGCCAAACCGGCCTCGCCCCTCGATCAGATCAAGGCGCAAAAGAAGGCTCTGCAGGCCGCCACGATCCGAGCCCTGGAAAAGGCCAGACGCGAGGCCGCCGAACAGGGTGTCGATCTCTCGGAGTGGGAAAACGAATTTATCGAAGGCGTCAGCGAGCGCGTCAAAACCTATGGCCGTGCCTTCGCCGATCCGGACAAGGGCGCGATAAACGGCACGCTCTCCCTGCGACAGGGACAAAAGCTCAAGGAAATCCGTAAGAAGGTGCAAGCCAAGGGGGCACAGAAACATGACGAACCCGGAGAAGAATGATGGCCTTACCATCGCGGCTATCGCCACAATGGCTGCACTCACGGTCACCTTCGTGCACGAAGGTCTCGGCCATGGCGGCGCCTGCCTGACCCTGGGTGGACGCATTACACAACTGAGCTCTTCGCTTTTCCATTGCGACACGCCTTCGCCATGGATCGATCCGGCCGGTCCCTTAGCCAATCTGGCCTTGGGCACCCTGGCGCTTATCTTGTCACGACGGGTGACCTCCACACCCTGGCGACTGTTTTTCATACTGATTACCGGCTTCAGCTATTTCTGGGAGGGGGGCTATCTGGTCCAGGCGATGGCCACAGCCAAAGGCGACCTTTATTTCACCGGCCACAATTTTATCGGCGAACCGTCTTTGTGGTGGCGGGTGGCTGGCGGCCTTCTTGGCGCATTGCTGTATCTGCTCACGATACGTCTCACCTCACGCGCACTTCTGAATCTGTGGCCGCAAAAGACCGCGCGCCACGTCGCCCGCATCGCCTGGTGCGCCGCCACACTGGCCACGGTGGCCGCGGCCCTTACCTATCATGGCGGCATGGGTCAGAACCTGCACGACACCTTCACGGAAATCGGCCTGGCCAGCCTGCCTCTGCTGATCATTCCGCTACGCGCCCTAAATCCGCCAGCGAAGGTTGCTGTCATGGAGCGCAAGCCGCTTGCCCTCGTTGTGGCCGCCGTCATCTTTATCGTTTTCACGCTCACACAGGGGCATGGCCTTGGTTAAACCGTCTCGTCGTCACCTGCTGACCGGCTTTGTCGCCACGGCTCTTTGGCCAAGGCGCGCCCTGGCGCAAACCCGCGCCCAGCGCGAAGTGCTCGTCTTCTATTACGGCTGGTACGGCACCAGGGTGCGTTCCGGCGCAGATATTCATTGGCTCAACCCTGATCCTGCACGTGAACGCATCGAGGATGCGCCCAACTATCCGGTGGGTGGTCCTTACGACAGTCTCGATCCGGCGATAATCGACCGTCAGATGGCGCAGATGAAGGCCGCTGGCATCACCGGCCTGATCGCCTCCTGGTGGAGGCAGAATGATCGCACCGATCAGCAGTTTCCGCTGCTGCTCAAAGCCGCCGAGGCGCACGGCCTCAAGGTCTGCTCCTATGTCGAACAGGCGGAAAGCGCCGAAAAGGTCGCCGACGACGTGCTGTACCTGCACAGGCAGTATGGCCAGCACCCGGCTTTGCTGAAACTCGACGGCAAGCCCGTCATCATGCTCTTCGACCGGTTGATGCAGGTGATCGGGCTCAATGGCTGGGTGAAAGCGCGCCGCCTGATCGATCAACAGGTGCCTAACGCCATCAGCTTTGTCGGCACCGCCAATACACTAAAGGAAATCAGCGCGCGCAAGAGTGCCTTCGACGGCCTGCACATCTATTCGATGCAGTTCGAGACCGCCGACCACCACTGGATACCCTCCCTGTGGCGACCGGCGTTTTACAGGGATTGGGTGAAAGCGCAGGCCGGCGCCAAAGTGACCACCGCCACCATCCTGCCAGGTTTCGACGACCGCCTGCAAAAAGACCGCACCGGCCGGCGCCCCACCGTGAAGCGCGAGGACGGTGGACCGTTCCGTCGTCAGTGGAAGGCCGCCATTGCCGCCAAACCAGACTGGATTCTGATTGTGTCGTTCAACGAATGGCATGAGGCCAGCCAGATCGAGCCTTCCACCGCTTTTGGTATGCGTGAATTGCAGACTGTCAAAGACATGAGCGCGCAATTTAGACACTGACCTCCAAATCCTTTGCGGATTTGGCAAGGGCTACCGCCCGCCGACGCCAATGCGTCGAGC
This sequence comes from Asticcacaulis sp. MM231, assembly GCF_964186625.1. Lineage (NCBI taxonomy): Bacteria > Pseudomonadati > Pseudomonadota > Alphaproteobacteria > Caulobacterales > Caulobacteraceae > Asticcacaulis > Asticcacaulis sp. MM231. Next base: position 1,563,482 of record NZ_OZ075108.1, on the reverse strand, counting down.
CTGCGCAACGTTTGAGCGCGTTTCAAGCGCAATTCATGAGGTGACAGCGCTTTCCCCTGTGCTAAACCTGACTTAATAACATTATAAAAGTTGGGAAGAATGACAAACGCGACGCGCACGGCGACACAACCGGGCTGGCTGGAGAAAATCACCTATGGCTTCGGTGATTTCGGCTTCAACCTCTACTGGACAACCATCAGCGCGTTTCTGCTGATCTTCTATACCGATAGTTTCGGGCTGAGCGCCGCCGCGGCCGGCACCATGCTTTTGACCACCAAGTTGGTCGATGCCTGCGTCGATCCGATCATGGGCGCGGTCTCCGACCGGACGCGCACCAAATGGGGCCGGTTTCGCCCCTGGCTGGTATGGGGGGGCGTACCGCTGGCGCTATCGGCCGTCGCCACCTTCACGACGCCTGATCTGGCCGAGGGCGGTAAGCTGATCTACGCCTACCTGACCTTTGGGCTCATGATGGCCCTCTATTCCGTGGTCAATATTCCCTATGGCGCGTTGTCCGGCGTGCTGACCAACAATCCGCAGGCCAGAACCCAGATCAACAGTTTCCGTTTCGTCGGCGGCTTTCTTGGCGGCACCTTCGTCACCTTTATGACGCCCAAACTGGTCAAGTGGCTGACCGCACAATATGGCAACGGCAATGAGGTCATCGGCTGGCAACTGACCCTGGCGCTCTATGGCGTCGTCGCCTGCCTGATCTTTTTCGTTCTGTTCCTGACCGCGCACGAACGCATCGAGCCCGTCGCCGAGGTGCAGGTCAGCCCGCTTAAAGACATTGGCGATCTGGTGAAAAACGGCCCATGGCTGATCATGTTCGTGCTGGCGCTTGTCATCATGATCACGATCTCGACGCGCATGGGCGCCAGCGCCTACTACATCAAATACTATGTCGGTAAACCCGAACTGGTCGGCAGCTTCCTGACCGTCTATGGCTTCGCTCTGGCAGCCGGATCGCTGGTCACGCCCCTGCTCACGCGCTTTATCGACAAGCGCCGCCTGCTCATCATCCTGATGGTGCTGGTCGGCGTCCTGTCATCGCTGTTCTTCTTCATACCCAAAGACCAGATCGGCCTGATGTACACCCTGCAGATCGCCATCGGTCTGTGCCTGGGGCCCAAGTCGCCCCTCACTTTCTCGATGTATGCCGATTGCGCCGACTATAACGAATATAAGACCGGCCGCCGCGCCACCGCCATGACCTTCGCGGCCGCCACCTTCTCGCAGAAGCTTGGCGGAGCGCTGGCCTCCTTCGTCATCGCCAGCGTACTGGCAGGCCTCGGTTATGTCGCCAACCAGGCGCAGAGCGGTGCCTCGCAGACCGGTATCGTGCTGTTGATCAGCGTGGTGCCCGGCGCCCTTGCCCTTCTCGCTGCCGTCATCATGTGCTTCTACAATCTCAACGATTCCCGCCTGGCCCAGATTCAGGCGGCGCTTAGCGAACGAAAGTCCAAACTGTGAGCCTGATCGATTTCGACGCCGACCGCTGCGTCCTCAGCAGCCCTACCGCCATGCCGCTGGCCGCCGGCTTCCTGTGGAACCCGCATATGATGATCCATATGACGGCGCGCGGTTACGCCACGGCGCAGTTCATGCAGCCGGAACCGTCGAAATATGCCCGCGCCCAGATCATGGAGGCCAAGCACTTCATGCTGCCGGAACAGGGCACCTATGCCCATCACCCCGGCCGCTTCTTCTACGTCAAGGACCGCGAAACCGGCGCGCTGTTTTCGGCCCCCTATGAGCCGGTGCGCGCGCCCGTCGAGGCATTCGCCTTCGAGGTGACGCCGACCAGCCTGCACTGGACCGTCACCCGCCCGGGCCTGCGTATCGAATTGACCTTGACCCTGACGGTCGATGACGCCTGCGAACTGTGGGAGGTCCGGCTGATTAACAGCGGCGCACGCCCTCGCAATGTCAGTTTTTACCCCGCCTTCCCCATCGGCCTGATGAGTTGGATGAACCAGTCGGCAAACTATCACACCGGCCATCAGGGCATCGTCGCCGACTGCGTGACCGCCTATCAGAAGATCGAGGACTACTTCAAAAACAAGAACCTCAAGGACAAGGTGTTTCTGCTCAGCGAACAAACGCCTCTGGCCTTTGAAACTCGGCAGGCGCGCTTTGAAGGCGAAGGAGGCCTGCACAAGCCCGACGCCGTCATGGCCGAGCAGATGGGCGATGGCGTGGCGCTTTATGAGAACCCGATCGCCGCCCTGCAATTCGATCATGAGCTGGACAAGGGCGAAAGCGTCACACACCGCTTCCTCTTCGGACCGGCCTTTGACGACACCGAGATCACACGCCTTAAAACCCGTTATCTGTCACAAGACGGCCTCGCCACAGCGCGTGCAGAATATGCCGTCTATATGGCGGCCGGCGCCAAGTCCATCAATATTGATTCAAGCGATCCGCAGCTGGATGCCTTCGTCAATACCTGGCTGCCGCGCCAGGTCTATTATCATGGCGACACCAACCGCCTGAGCACCGATCCGCAGACGCGCAATTTCCTGCAGGACGCCATGGGCAGCGCCTATGTCAGTCCGAAGACCGCGCGCAAAACGCTTTTGAAAGCCCTGTCGCAACAACATGCCAATGGCTCCATGCCTGACGGCATTACGCTCTATGACGGCGCCGAGCTGAAATACATCAATCAGGTGCCGCACACCGATCACAGTGTCTGGCTGGCCCTGTTCCTCGAAGCCTATCTCGATGAAACCAACGACTATGCCGTGCTCGATGAGTTGGTGACCGATAAGGAAACCCAGACGGCTAGAAGCGTGCGCGATCGTATTTCCGCCGCTAATCAATGGTTGATACAGGCGGTCGATCATCGTGGCCTGAACTTTATCGATCAGGGCGACTGGAACGATCCGATGAACATGGTCGGCTGGAAGGGCAAGGGGGTTTCCGGCTGGCTGACGCTTGCCACCGCCCACTCGCTTCGCCTGTGGTCGCAGATCCTGGAGCGTGACGGCCGTGATGGCTCTGCTTTCGCCAAGGCTTCGCAAGCCTTCAATGACGCCATGAACACCCACCTATGGGATGGTGACTGGTACGGGCGCGGCATCACCGATGACGATGTCAAGTTCGGCATCAAGACGGATGTCGAGGGCCGCATCTATCTCAACCCGCAGAGCTTTGCGCTGATGAGCGGCGCGGCCGATGCCGACAAGCAAAAGCGCATGGTGGCGGCGGTCGAAGACCAGATGGAAACGCCCTATGGCGTCGAGATGATCGCGCCGGCCTATACGCACATGCGTGAGGATGTCGGCCGTCTGACGCAGAAATTCCCCGGCGTGGCCGAAAACGGCTCGGTCTATAATCACGCCGCCGTCTTCTACATCTATTCATTGTATCAGGTGAACGAAACCGAAAAAGCCTTTGAATTATTGCGCAAAATGCTGACAGGACCGAACGATGAGGACTACCTGCGACGTGGCCAGATGCCGGTGTTCGTGCCCAACTATTATCGCGGCGCCCATCGCCAGCACCCGGAAGCCTCCGGCCGCTCGTCCCACCTGTTCAACACCGGAACGGCCTCGTGGCTCTACCGCAGCCTCATAGAAGGCCTGTTCGGTCTGAAAGGCTGCCGCGAAGGCCTGCGCATCGCGCCGCAACTGCCGGCGAGCTGGCCCTCCGCCCGCGTCACGCGCCACTTCCGCGGCGCGACGTTCGAGGTCGAGATCACCCGTGGCACACCGGCCCTGAACGTTGATGGTGAGATCGTGACGGGCAAGCTTATCCGCGACATTGTGGCCGGTAAAACCTATCAGGTCAGCGTCACGATTTAAGGCCGCCATCCTCTCGCGATCCATTTGACGCTAATTAATACCACAGGACAGGTGGAAACGCCTGTTGGTTCGGCGTAGTCTCGCACGGCAGAGTGAGGAGTTGTCATGTCGGACAAAGGCATTCGTGAATACCATGCGCCGGCCGGCGGCTGGGGCGCCCTTCGGGCCGTGGCGCGCACCATACGTAGCCAGATGGACGCCGTGTCCGGCTCCAAAACCCTGTTGCGTAACAATCAGCCGCATGGCTTTGACTGTCCGGGCTGCGCGTGGCCCGATCCCAAACATACATCGGCGTTTGAATTCTGCGAAAACGGCGCCAAGGCCGTCACCTGGGAAGCGACGAAAAAGCGCGCCACGCCGGAGGTCTTCGCTCAGCACAGCGTCAGAGAGTTACTGACCTGGCACGACCACGATCTTGAAAACCTCGGGCGCCTGACCCACCCGATGATCTATGATCCGGCCACCGACCATTATGTCGAAATCAGTTGGGACGAGGCTTTTCAACGCATTGCAACAGCCCTGAACGCCCTGCCTGATCCCAATATGGCGGAGTTCTATACCTCGGGTCGCGCCTCCAACGAAGCCGCCTTTCTCTATCAGTTGTTCGTGCGCGCCTATGGCACCAACAACTTCCCGGACTGCTCGAACATGTGTCACGAGGCCACCAGTGTCGGTCTGGCGCAGGTGATCGGTCTGGGCAAGGCGTCCGTGTCGCTGGAAGATTTCGACCATGCCGACGCGATCTTTTCCATCGGCCATAATCCCGGCACCAACCACCCCCGCATGATGACTACACTGCGCGAGGCGTCAAAACGCGGCGCGCCGATCGTTGTGTTCAATCCACTCAGGGAACGCGCGCTGGAACGGTTTGCCGCCCCGCAATCGCCGGTGGAGATGGCGACCCTGACCTCGACCCCGATTGCCAGCGACTACCTGCAGCTCAAGGTCGGCGGTGACATCGCCGCCCTCAAAGGCGTAATGAAAGCGGTCATCGCGCTCGATGACTCCGAAATCGCGGCCGGCGGCGACGGTGTGCTGGATCGGGCCTTTCTGGCCGAACATACCACCGGCCCCGAGACGCTTATCAACGATCTGCGCGATACACTCTGGCCCGATATAGAAGCCGCTTGCGGCCTGACTCGCGCCCAACTGGAACATGCCGGCGCGATCTATGCCAAGGCTAAATCTGTCATCGTCTGCTATGGCATGGGCGTAACCCAACACAGCAACGGCACATCGGCGGTTCAGCAAATCTCCAACCTCCTGCTCCTGCGGGGCAATTTCGGACGCCCAGGCGCCGGCATCTGTCCGTTGCGCGGCCATTCCAATGTACAGGGTGACCGCACGGTCGGCATCGATGAAAAAGCGCCAGCACCTTTGCGCGAAGGCATCAAGCGCGTTTTCGGCTTCGATCCGCCGGTGGCGCACGGCCATGATGCTGTAGCAGCCATGGAAGCCATGGCGGAGGAGCGATCGAAAATCATGATCTGCCTCGGCGGCAATCTGGCAGTGGCCATGCCTGATCCCGCGCGCAGTTTCGCCGCCGTGCGCAGCCTCGATCTGGCGGTTCACATCGCCACCAAACCCAACCGCTCGCATCTGTTGCTGGCGAAGGATAACCTGCTGCTGCCCTGCCTTGGCCGTACCGAGATGGATATACAGGCGTCAGGACCACAATCCGTCACGGTCGAGGACACCATGTCCATGGTGCACGCCTCGACCGGCAAGTTGCCGCCGCCCTCCGAGCACGTTCGCTCCGAACCGGCGATTGTCTGCGCCATGGCCAGGGCCGTGCTGGGTGACAGGTATAACATCCCCTGGGAAGCCTATGCCGATAATTATGATCTGATCCGCGACGCCATCGCCGATGTGCTGCCGGCTTTCCACGATTACAACGCCCGCATCCAGGTGCCGGGTGGCTTCCGCCTGCCGATAGGCCCGGCGGAGCGCGTATGGAAAACCGCTTCGGGCAAGGCGGAGTTCCGCGTTTTCGCCGGATTGAATGTCGAGACGGTCGAGCACGATCCGGACGTCCTGACCCTGACGACGCTTCGCAGCCACGATCAGTACAACACCACCATCTACGGCCTCGATGACCGTTACCGTGGCGTCTTCGGTCGCCGTGACGTCGTGTTCATGAACCCGGACGATCTGGCGGCGCGCGGGCTGGTCACGGGTGATGTTGTCGATCTGTCATCGGTCGGTTCGGACGCCGTACTCAAGGGCTATTCCGTCGTCAGCTACAACATTCCGCGCGGCTGCGCCGGCGCCTACTACCCCGAAGCCAATGTGCTGATCCCGCTGTCACGCCACGACAAGACGAGCGGGACGCCCTCTTACAAGTCAATACCGATCAAGGTGACACGCGCCACGGAAACCGCGTGATGCCCGACACCCTGCCGCCGCCTGCAACCTCCGTCGCCCATATCCGGTGGTTCGAAACCGCCCGCCACGGCCGCCGCGACATAGCCGAAGAGGTGCCCGTCGCCCTTGTCTATGATGCCTCGACCGAAGCGGTGATGATGGCAACGCCGGCTGATCTGGAGGATTTTGCCTATGGCTTCAGCCTGAATGAGGGTCTGATTTCCGAGCCGACGGATATCCAGCGCCTGGATATCGTTTCAGGCCCGGATGGCATCGAAGCGCGCATGTGGCTGACGCCGGACAAAAGCCGGCGGCTGACGGCGCGGCGCCGCAGCCGCACCGGCCCAACGGGTTGCGGCCTGTGCGGGATTGAAAGCCTCGAAGACGTTCTGCGTCTGCGGGGCGAACTGCCCCCTTCCGAGTTACAATTGTCGGTTGTGGACATTATGAGTGCCGTCGAGAGCCTTGAAAGCCAGCAACCGCTGGGCCAGCAAACACGCGCGGTCCACGCCGCCGGCTTCTGGACGCCAGAAGGCGGGCTGATCGCGACCCGCGAAGACGTGGGGCGGCACAATGCGCTCGATAAACTGGCAGGCGCTCTTGCGCGCCAGGCCACAGATCCCAACCGCGGTGCGATCGTGCTGACCAGCCGCGTGTCGGTCGAGATGGTGCAGAAGGCCGTTGCCATGGGCGCGCCGATCCTCATCGCCATTTCCGCGCCGACCGCGCTGGCGCTGCGCACCGCCGAAGCGGCCGGCCTGACCATCGTGGGCATAGCCCGCCACAATGGTTTTGAGGTCTTCACACGAACCGAGCGCATCGTCTTTTAGAGCGCGCTGCCTTTAGGGAGCAACCTCCACCCATTCCTGCGCCACAGCCTCGGCGATCTTGATGCCGTCAATGGCCGCCGACAGGATGCCGCCGGCATAGCCAGCGCCTTCGCCGGCCGGATATAGCCCCTGCATGTTCAGGCTCTGCATATCCTTGCCGCGCGTAATGCGGATGGGGGATGAGGTGCGCGTCTCCACGCCGGTCATCATGGCGTCCGGATGGTCGTAACGCTTGATCTGGCGGCCGAAGATCGGCAGCGCCTCACGCATGGCGGCGATGGCGAAGTCAGGCAGACAGGCGCTGAGATCGGTCAGGTGAACGCCCGGCTTATACGACGGCATAACCTCGCCAAATTCGGTCGAGGCCTGGCCTTTGAGGAAATCTCCGACCTTCTGACCCGGCGCCTTGTAGTCCGAACCGCCAGCCACAAAGGCCAGCAATTCCAGTCGGCGCTGCAATTCAACACCGGCCAGCGGGTGGCCAGGATAATCGCGCTCCGGATCGATGCCGACGACAAAGCCGGCATTGGCGTTGAACTCCTTGCGCGAATACTGGCTCATGCCGTTGGTGACGACGCGGCCAGGTTCCGAGGCCGCCGCCACCACGCGCCCGCCAGGGCACATGCAGAAGCTGTAGACCGTGCGGCCATTGGCGCAATGGTGCGACAGGGTGTAGGCCGCCGCGCCGAGATCGGGGTGACCGGCGCATGCCCCAAAGCGCGCCTGATCGATCCAGGACTGCGGATGCTCGATGCGGACGCCGATGGAAAACGGCTTGGCCTCGATAAAGACGCCGCGTTCATGGAGCATCTCAAACGTATCGCGGGCGCTATGACCGACCGCCAGAACGACCTGATCGGCTTCGAGATAGCCGCCCCCATGGAGATGAAGTCCGCGCACGCTGCGTGTGCCATCGGATGCGACATGGATGTCGATATCGGTGACGCGAGTCTGCCAGCGATATTCGCCCCCCAAGGCTTCGATGGTCCGGCGCATATGCTCAACCATGGTGACCAGACGGAAGGTGCCGATATGCGGATGGGCCTCGGTCAGGATTTCCGGCGGGGCGCCGGCCTTGACGAATTCGGTCAACACCTTGCGGCTGAGATGCCGCGGGTCCTTGATCTGGCTGTAGAGCTTGCCGTCGGAAAAGGTACCGGCGCCGCCTTCGCCAAACTGGACGTTGGATTCCGGCTCAAGCTCGCCACGACGCCACAACCCCCAGGTGTCCTTGGTGCGCTCACGCACCACCTTGCCGCGATCAAGGATGATCGGCTTGAGCCCCATCTGGGCCAGGATCAGCGCGGTGAAGATACCGCAGGGGCCTGCGCCGATCACCACCGGGCGCTGTTTGCCGCTGTTGGCCAGCGTGGTGCCGATAAAGCGATACTCAGTATCCGGCGTGATCCGCACGCTTGGCTCATGGCTCATACGCGCCAGAACCTCGGCTTCGTTCTTTAGCGTCACGTCCACCGAATAGATCAGCAGGATCGCCGACTTCTTCCGCGCATCGTGGGCCCGGCGCACGACCTCAAACGCCATCAAATCTTCAGGCGCGATGTTCAGGCGTTGACAGATGGCCGCGGGCAAGGCCTCGGGCGCGTGATCGAGCGGCAACTTCAGTTCGGTGATACGGAGCATGGCCGTGCTTTAGCGGCAATACCCCCGCCACGCAACCGAACGCAACGGGATTTATCCACGCTCATGCACCCCCTAGGACTAAACAGACACAGAACCGCATTTTATCTGGAGAGCCTTGCAACGCCCAAGATAAGAAGAAATAGCTCTTACCGCGCGTGCAGCGCTGCGCCCCTCCCCACTGAAAGCTTTAAGGGCGAAGCAGGCGCTCCCTTAAACCGTTGGCGTGATGCGGATCATGACCACGCCGTGTGGCGCGACCTCGGCGCTGTAACCGCTCTTGACGCCCTTCTTCACCTGTTTCGACCACAGGTCCTTGACCGTTGCCTTCATGCCCGCCGGCAATTGCAGGGCTTCCCAATCGACCGACATGGTTTTGGCTTCCGCGCCACGATTGAACAGCACCACGGCGCGATCACCACCGCTAAGTGGACGCACCCAAACCTCAAGATCGCCATTCTGGCTGACGCGACGCCCCTGTTGGCCCAATTTGTCCTGATCGACAGCGATGACGTCTTTATTGGTCAGGATATACACCGTCGCCTTGTCCATGGTCGAGAGGTCGTTACCGGCGATCAGGGGCGCTGCCAGCATGGCCCACAATGAGAAGTGCGACCGGTATTCCACGTCCGTCATGCCGCCGTTACCGACTTCAAGCATGTCCGGGTCGTTCCACTGATTAGGCCCCGAATTCTTCCACAGGTCGGCGTTGTGGTCGAGTATCCACAGGAAGCCGTGGCTGTAGCCTTCGTCCTTGTCCCAGGAATCGCGGATGTCGCCGGTGGTACGCCACAGATGGCCGGCCCCCGCCGCCCATTCCGCCGGCTTGTTATCGCCCCACTCACAGATCGAGAACACGATATCGCGGCCGGAAGCGCGCAGGGCTTTGGCCATAAGGGTATAGGCGGCCTCGGCATTGCGCGTGCCGGTGTAGCACCAGTCATACTTGACATAGTCAACGCCCCAGGACGCCCAGGTGCGGGCATCCTGAAACTCATAGCCCGCCGAACCCGGACGGCCACCGCAGGTCTTGGCGCCGGCATCGGAATAGAGACCGAACTTCAGTCCCTTCGCATGAACATAATCGGCCAGATGCTTGATGCCGGACGGAAAACGCTCCGGATCGGCCTGAATGGTGCCATCGGCGGCGCGGTCCTTCTGCCAGCAATCATCGATAACGATATACTGGTAGCCGGCGTCCTTCATGCCGGAAGCCGCCATGGCATCAGCCACGGCGCGAATCCTGGCCTCGTCGATATTGCAGGCGAACTTGTTCCACGAATTCCACCCCATGGGCGGCGTCAGCGCGATCTGCGGCTTCGGCGCGTCAAGGCCAAGCGTTTCATGGCCTGAGACGTGCCCTGCCATCAAGGCCGGGGGCATCAGCAGGGCGGCGATTAGCCCACCACGCCATTTTGTCATGAAATCCATAGGTCTGCTCCCAAATATGGCCAGAAAAGCCTGTTTTTTTTATTCATAAATAATACAATGGATGACCTTGCAAGGGCTAAAGCCAGGCACATCTGATTAAATACAACAAATTTTATTATTCACGGTGCGAGTCAGGAGCCTGTCGCGCAAGCTTTATGATTTATCTTTAAAATTTCAGACGGATCGGCTAATTTTTAGCCCATTCACAGCTCTTAAATAATCATGATATAGGTGAATCGTATCAGAGGGCTGTTGCTTTTTTGTGCAACTGCACACTAACGTGTCACCGGGGAACGGGGCGCTGGTTTATCACCTGAGGCGAAACACCTGAAAAGGGGTTGGCTTCACTTGCTTCGAGGTTCATGTGTCACAAAAGCGCGTTCGTAAAGCGGTCGTACCGGTCGCCGGTCTCGGCACCCGTGTCTTGCCCGGTACCAAGGTGGTTCCCAAGGAACTGCTCAATGTCGTTGATCGCCCTATTCTCTCCTATGTGGTCGCTGAAGCGCGCGCCGCGGGCATCGAGCACTTTATTTTCGTCACCGGCCGCGCCAAGGGCGCCATCGAGGACTATTTCGATCACCAGATCGAACTGGAAGCTCAACTCGCCGCCAAGAACAAGATCGCCATTCTCAACGAGCTTCTGGCCGAACTGCCCAAGCCCGGCGAGATGAGCTTCGTGCGCCAGATGCAACCGCTGGGTCTTGGTCACGCCGTCTGGTGCGCCCGTGATATCGTTGGTGACGAGCCCTTCGCCGTCATCCTGCCTGATATGGTGATGGACGCCGAGGTGCCGGCGCTGAAACAGGCGATCGACGCCCACGAGCAGGTCGGCGGCAATATCATTGTCGTCGAAGCCGTGCCGCACGACCAGACGCATCAGTATGGTGTGGTCGCTCTGGAAAGCCAGAACGGCCGCCTCAACAAGATGACCGGCATGGTCGAAAAGCCCTCCAGGGGCGCCGCGCCTTCCAACCTGATTGTGTCGGGACGCTATATCCTGCAGCCGGAAATCTTCGCGCTTCTGGCCGATCAGGAAAGGGGCGCCGGCAACGAGATCCAGCTTACCGATTCGATGTTCCGCCTGATGGAAAGCCAGGATTTCCATGCGCTCGAATATGACGGCGTCACCTATGACTGCGGTGACAAGATCGGCCTGCTGCGCGCCAATGTAGCCCTGGCGCTGAAAAACCCCGAACTCGGCGCGGCTGCGCGTGAAGCACTTCTGCCCTTTTTCCAGTAAAGCTTGCCGGCTCAACCTAGGGCCTCAAACATCGCTTTGCATCTTTATATTTTTACATGGCATAGGGGGTTCATTCTCCATGCCAAACCTTCTGAGGACTGCCTGAATGACCATGCTGCCGAAAGCCGCCATTCCCGAAAACAGCTACGATTTTGAGACTATCCCGCTCGTCAAGGCGACCGGTTTCCGCGAATATGACGCGCGCTGGGTCTTCGGCAAGGAAATTAACCTGCTCGGCATTCAGGCGCTGGGTCTGGGTCTTGGCACCTACATCTATGAGCGCGGCGTCACGCCTAAGCTCGTCACAGGCCACGATTTCCGCTCCTATTCAACCAACATCAAGAACGCCCTGATCCTCGGCCTGATGCAGGCCGGTATCGAGGTCATCGATATCGGTCTCTGCCTCTCGCCGATCGCCTATTTCGCCCAGTTCGATCAGGACGCGGCCTGCGTCGCCATGGTCACGGCTTCGCACAATGATAACGGCTGGACTGGCGTGAAAATGGGCTGCCAGGCGCCGCTCACCTTCGGCCCGGAAGAAATGACCCGCCTTAAGGAAATCGTCCTGGGCGGCCTCGGTGTCGAGCGTCCGGGTGGCAGCCTCAAGCAGGTCCAGGGCGTGCAGCAGCGCTACATGGACGAAATCTCGTCGAAGCTGCACCTGAAGCGCAAGCTGAAGGTGGTTTGCGCCTGCGGTAACGGCACGGCCGGCGCCTTCGCCCCGCAAACCCTGCGTGCCATGGGCGCCGAGGTCATCGAACTCGACACCAATCTCGACTCGACCTTCCCAAAATATAACCCGAACCCTGAAGACCACGAAATGCTGCTCGACATGGCCAAGGCCGTAAAAGAACACGGCGCCGATCTGGCGCTGGGCTTCGATGGCGACGGCGACCGCTGCGGCGTGGTCGATGACGAGGGCAATGAAATCTTCGCCGACAAGATCGGCCTGATGCTGGCGCGCGACCTGTCGGACATCTACAAGAACGCTACCTTCGTGGTCGACGTCAAATCGACCGGCCTCTACGCCACCGATGAGATTCTGAAAAAGAACGGCGCCACCACCGTCTACTGGAAGACGGGGCACTCCTACATCAAGCGCAAGACCGCTGAACTGAAGGCGCTGGCCGGCTTCGAAAAGTCGGGGCACTTCTTCCTCGCCGAGCCGATTGGCCGCGGTTACGACGATGGCCTCAAGGCTGCCGAAGCCATTCTGGCCATGCTCGACCGCAATCCGGGCAAGAAGCTTTCTGAACTGAAAAATGCCCTGCCGGTGGCCTATACCTCGCTGACCATGAGCCCGCACTGCGGCGACGAAGTGAAGTACGAAGTGCTGGAACGCATCGTCAAGGAATACGAAGAGCTGCTGGCCGCTGGCGGTTCGATCCTCGGCCGTAAGGTGACCGAAGTCATCACGGTCAATGGCGCCCGCGTCCACCTCGAAGACGGCTCGTGGGTTCTGGTCCGCGCCTCAAGCAACAAGCCGGAACTGGTTGTCGTCGTTGAATCCCTGCGCTCGGAAGACGATATGCGCGACCTGTTCCGCAAGGAAGTGAAGCCGCGCCTGGCCAAGTATCCGGAAATCACGGATTACAATCAGGAGATCTAGGGATGAAGGTCATCTACAAGGTCGTTCAGCACGACGGCGGCTGGGCCTATCAGGCCGACGGCACCTACTCCGAAACCTTCGCCAGCCACGATCTGGCGCTGGCCGCTGCCCGCAAGGTCGCCCGCGAACAAACCGCGCCGGGCAGCGACACCGGCATTTCTTACGAAGACACCAACGGTGTCTGGCATGAAGAACTGGCGCATGGTGGCGCTCGCCCGGAGACGTCGGTCGAAGGCTGATCCATGGCCGTCACCGATATCGCCTCGCGCACCTATGACCATAACTGGCGGCTCGATCCGATCGTGCGCAGCCTGCTCGATACCGATTTCTACAAACTGCTGATGTTGCAGATGATCCGGCACCTCTACCCAGAGGTGCCGGTGACGTTTGGTCTGGTCAATCGCAGCAGCGTTCGCATTGCCGACGATATCGACGAAGGTGAACTGCGCGCCCAGCTCGATCATGCCCGAACCTTGCGCTTTGCGCCTAAGGAACTGATCTGGCTGGCCGGTAACACCTTCTATGGCAAGACCCAGATGTTCAGCCCGGACTTCATGACCTGGCTGAAGGACTTTCGTCTGCCGGATTACGAGCTGCGCAAGGTCGATGGCCAGTACAACCTGCACTTCCATGGCCCGTGGACGCACACCACCCTGTGGGAAATCCCGGCGCTCACCATTATCAACGAGTTGCGTTCCCGCGCCGCCATGCGCGGTCAGGGCCGGTTCGCGCTTGATGTGCTCTATGCCCGCGCCAAGGCGAAACTGTGGGGCAAGGTCGAGCGCCTAAGCGCCCTACCCGATCTCGTTGTGTCCGATTTCGGCACCCGCCGGCGCCATTCCTTCCTGTGGCAGCGCTGGTGCGTCGAGGCGCTGAAAGAAGGCTTAGGCAAGCGCTTTATCGGCACCTCCAATGTGCTGCTGGCCATGGACAACGACCTCGAAGCCATCGGCACCAATGCGCACGAACTGCCGACGGTGCTGGCAGCGCTGGCCGATGATGACGCTGGCGTGGCTTCGGCACCCTATCGCGTGCTGGAAGACTGGCAGGCGCACTACGACGGCAATCTGCGGATCGCCCTGCCCGATGCTTTCGGCACCACCGCCTTTCTTGAACGCGCGCCGGACTGGCTGGCGGCATGGACCGGCTTCCGGCCGGACAGCGCCCCGCCGATCGCCGGCGGCGAACAGATTATCCAATGGTGGCAATCGAAGGGCGTCGATCCGCGCGAAAAATTGCTGATCTTTTCCGACGGCATGGATGTCAACAGCATTGAAGTGACCTACCGCCATTTCCATGGCAGGGTGCGGATGAGTTTTGGCTGGGGCACCAATCTGACCAATGATTTCCGTGACTGCGCGCCATCCGGCGGCCATGGCCTCGATCCGATCTCGCTGGTCTGCAAGGTGACCGAGGCCGATGGCCGGCCGGCGGTCAAGCTGTCAGATAATCCGGCCAAGGCCACCGGCGCACCTGCCGAGATTGCGCGTTATCTGCGCATCTTCGGCAAGGCCGGCCGCACGGTGACGCCCGTCACCGTATAACGCCTTTCAGCGGCGGTAGTGTTACCTTTTGGCAGCTTTATCCATTTCGGCTTTTTGAGGCTCCCAGTATTGCCGGCTTTCTTCGATTTCTTTTTTAATATCTTCAGATTGGCAGAACGCTTTGCCAAAATCCGTCAGCGTCTCGGCGGTGAAAAAACACTGCGATGCCGCTTCTCGCGGCGGAATCATATCGAGCGGTTCCGCTGAGGAGTCTTTGCGCGAAATTACCACGCGCAAACGCTTGATGTAATCAAGCATGTTCCAACGGGTGCCCGCTTCTTCATTGAGTTTTTTAATCAGCTCCGGATCATCAGGGAGGCCCTTCGCCAAGGCATCAAGCGGCAAGGCATCGAGTGTGGATGCCGCTGTGTCGAAGTCACCGAGTTCCCGCCACGCATTGGCGGCCCGCATTTGCAGGACTATGCTGTCCATTTTTTCAATTTTCACAGGTGTTGTAGCGGCGATTTGCGCAAATTCGCGGAGATAACCCGCGCGTGCCGGTGAACCATTGCTTTCAGTCCACGCCGCCTGAAGCACCATCCACGGATACGACTCCGATTGCGGCTTCAAGGACTTTTCCAACCAGGCGGCTCGATAAACTTGAGGTCTGTCCATTAAAGCCAGATAGCCGGGAGACTGTAGAAGCGTCTTGAGGTTGCCGATCTCCTCAGGTGTAAACTCCCGATACACAACAAGATAGTTGTCCGGACATTCAGGCATCGGCGTCACCGGCATGGGAGAATAAGGCCTGCCATCGGGACGTGATCCCCAGTAGGAATTCGACCCTATGGCCTGATATTTGAAGGTTTTCCCACCCACAGGACACTTCATTTCCGCTGGGAAAAAGGTCGTTGCACCGACAGTACCAACACATGATAAAGCGGCAAGCACAGCCGTCACGCAGATAAAGTATTTCATAGTCCCTCCCCTTTTTGAGAAGGATAATCCTACCGGCACATGTGGTAAAGGACAATTCCGCTGGTGCTGCCCACATTCAGACTATCGAAGCCGCCGCTCATCTCGATGCGCACCGTCGTGCAGACGGCCATAACCTCAGTTGAAAGCCCCGGTCCTTCGGCGCCGAATAGCATGGCGGATCGCGCGGCTGGCCTGACCTCATCCAGCGTCACCGCGCCGGATGGGCTAAGCGCGTAAGGCGTCAGGTCGTGGGCGCGCAAGGTCTCAAGCAGAGTTTTGACGCGATAGTGCGGCACCTGCAACACGCCGCCGACACTGACGCGGATGGCTTTCCGGTAAAGCGCGTCGCAGCAGGTGGAATTCTAGAATCACCGCATCGACGCCAAAAGCCGCCGCGTTGCGCATCAGTCCACCCATATTGTCGGTATTGGCGATTCCGGACAGCACCACAACCCGCACACGCTCGCCCGCCAGTATCTCGCTCAGCGACTTCGGCGGCGCATAACGTCCCAGCGCCAGATAGCCGCGATGGATCGGAAAGCCCGCCAGGTCATCCATCAGGTCTTGCGCCACGACATAGACCGGAGCCTCAGGCAGATGCGCCAAACCTTTCAGACGCTCCGGCGTGGTCAGGACACTGACGGTCTGCGCCAGAGGCGACGAAAACAGGCGCTCCAGCACCACCTTGCCCTCGGCCATGAAAAGTCCCTCACGGTCGGTCAGGTCGCGGTCCTTCACATCGCGGTAAAGGTCAAGGCGTTCATCATGCGGGTCGGATATCTCAATGATCATCCGTATCCCCTAACGCCCGCGTCGCGGGCAGGCAAGCCGGATCACGGGCGACTCACGAAACAGCCGCTTGCCAAGGCTCGAAAACGCGCATATTGTGATCACAATTCGTCAGAATACCCCGGCGGCCGCTTAAAACTCATGGCCGTGGACCTCGTCGCGCTTTTGTCATTTCCAAAAGCGTTCTGGCTGGTTTCTGATCCATATGACCAATAAGCCATAAAGACGATTCAACATGTCACACGACAACTACATGAAATCCAAGAGCAAACGTAAGGTGACGTTTGCCAAGCGCGGCGCGAAAGATCTGGAAGAGGCGCGCGCCTGGCTCGCCAGCCAGAATATCGAGGAAATCGAGTGCATGGTGCCCGATCTCGCCGGCGTGGCGCGCGGCAAGATCATGCCGTCGAAGAAGTTCCTCAATACCCCCTATATGAACCTGCCGCTGGCGGTTTTCTATCAGACCATCACCGGCGACTACCCCGATCTTGAGGGCGTGGTCGGCACCGTGCAATCCGACACCGACATCTTCCTCAAGCCCGATTTCGCCACCCTCGCCGCCGTGCCCTGGGCGCATGACCCGACCGCGCAGGTGATACACGACGCCTTCCATCCCGATGGCCGTCCGGTCGAGGAAAGCCCGCGCCAAGTGCTGCGCCGCGTTCTGGGCTATTACGAAGCCAAGGGCTGGAAGCCGGTGATCGCGCCGGAACTGGAATTCTATCTGGTCGAGAAGAACATCGACCCCGACTATCCGCTCAAGCCGCCGATCGGTCGCTCCGGCCGTCCGGAAACCGGCCGTCAGGGCTATTCGATCTCTGCGGTCAATGAATTCGATGCCCTGTTCGAGGACATGTACGAATATTCCGAAAGTCAGGGGCTCGAAATCGATACCCTGATCCACGAATCCGGCGTGGCGCAGATGGAAATCAACCTGCTGCACGGCGATCCGCTTGAACTGGCGGATCAGGTTCTGATGTTCAAGCGCACCATCAAGGAAACCTCGCTGGAGCACGATATCTACGCCACCTTCATGGCCAAGCCGATGGCCAATGAGCCCGGATCGGCCATGCACATCCACCAGTCGATCGTCGATGCCAAAACCGGGCAGAACCTGTTTTCCAATCCGGAAACAGGCGAACCCACCCCGGCCTTCTTCAACTTCATCGCCGGCCAGCAGAAGTACATGCCGGCCATCACCTCGCTGCTCGCGCCTTACGTCAACTCCTATCGCCGCCTCGCCAAGGGCTCCGGCGCCCCGGTCAATACGCAGTGGGGCTATGACAACCGCACCGCGGGCCTGCGCGTACCGCCCTCCAACCCCGCCAATCGCCGCCTTGAAAACCGGATTCCGTCATCCGATGCCAATCCGTATCTGGCCATCGCCGCTGTGCTCGCCTCCGGCTATCTCGGCATGGTCGACAAGATGACCCCCGCCGATCCGGTCGATAAGGACGCCGCCACCTTGCCGCAAGGCGACCTGCCCTATTCGCTGGTACAGGCCATTATCAAGCTGGAGCGTTCTCAGCCCATCATTGACATTCTCGGCCCGCAATTTGTCACCGCCTATTCGCGCGTCAAGCTGCACGAGTACGAGACGTTCATGCAGACCATCAGCCCGTGGGAACGCGAATTCCTGCTGCTGAATGTGTAAGTAAGCAGCCCCTCACCCCAGCCCTCTCCCCGTTAAAACGGGAGAGAGGGGGCATACGGCGCCATACTGCCCCCTCTCCCTGCCTGCGGGGAGAGGGCTGGGGTGAGGGGCAAAACGGCTGAACGAAGAGCCGAATTTTCATGAAAAACACCGGCCATCCTTCCGATTCCTGGTACGCCGCCACCGCGAGCGCCCCCGCCTACCACGCGCTCAGCGGCGCGCACCACACCGATGTCTGCATCATCGGCGGCGGCTACACCGGGCTTGGCGCCGCCATCGAACTGGCTGGCAAGAAGATCGACGTCACCGTGCTCGATTCGGCGCAGATAGGCTCCGGCGCCTCTGGTCGCAACGGCGGGCAGATCCATACCGGCCAGCGCGTCGATCCGGAACGTCTGGAAGCCCTCTTCGGCGCTGATCAGGCGCGCCAGCTCTGGGACATGTCGGAAGACGCCAAGACCAGCCTGTATGACCTCATCCGCACCCACGGCATAGACTGCGACCTCAAGCCCGGCCTTGTCCATGCCTGGCACAAACCTGCCTATGAACCCGATGATCGGGCTTATGTCGATTTTGTCGCCAGATACGGCTACGACAGGGTTACCCTGCTCGACAAGGTGCAGGTGGCCGACGAACTCGGCACCGATGTCTATTACGGCGGCACGCTCGATCGCGGGGGCGGCCATCTTCATCCGCTCAAACTGGCGCAAGGCCTGGCGCGCGCCGCGACAGATCTCGGCGCCCGGCTGTTCGAGAATAGCCACGTCATAAGTTACCGCAAAATAGCCAAGGGCATCCATCTGCATCTCGACAACGGCGCCACCGTCACCTGTCAACGCCTGCTGATCTGCGGCAACGGCTATATGGAAGGCCTGTCGGAGGAAATCGACAGCCATGTCATGCCGATCAACAACTTCATCCTGACCACTGAACCGCTCGATGATCCCGCCATCCTGCCGAACGATTACGCCGCGGCAGATTCGCGCTTTGTCGTCAATTACTGGCGTAAGACGCCCGATAACCGGCTGTTGTTCGGTGGAGGTGAAAACTACACGCCTTGGTTCCCGAAAGACATCAAGGCCTTCGTGCGCAACAATATGCTGAAGGTTTACCCTCAGCTTGGCGAGGTCAAAATCTCGCACGGCTGGGGCGGCACCCTGGCCATCACCATGAGCCGAGCGCCCTTCGTACGCAATCTGGTACCCAATGTCTACGCCTCGGCCGGCTATAGCGGACAGGGCGTGGTGCTGGCGCCCTATTTCGGCCGTCTGCTGGCGCGCGCCATCACCGGTAATGACCATGATGTCAGCCTGTTGAGCCGCCTGCCGACACCAGCCTTCTTCGGCGGCCGCCTGCTGCGCTGGCCGGCCCTCGTCGCCGGCCTAAGCTATTACGCCTTGCGCGACCGCCTGTAAGATGAGACCACTTCAAACCAATTGAGCAAATAGTTGCCTGTGAGATCAAATCGACGGCATACTTCGACACATTGCGTTACATTCAGGGTAAAATTCAGACACCATTAACTGAATTGCGGCATCCAAAACCGGTTATTATCTACCGGCCTGGGAGACGTCATGCAAACGGTCAGCGTTCGCGACATTATCGAGCACACGGCTAAGGCGAAGTCGGTGACGTCGGAAAACCTGCGCGATATCAAGGGTGTGACGGGCATGTTGCGCATTCTGGCGCTCAACGCCCTGATCGAAGCCAAGCGCGCTGGCGAAATGGGCGCCGGTTTCGCCGTGGTCGCCGACGAGGTGCGCCAGATATCCACTCAGGTCGAGACCATCACCAACATCATGGCCACGAATCTGGGCCACGAAATCGCATCGCTTGAACGGCTGACCGAAGACATGGCGCGCCAGAACCAGGGTGCGCGTCTGGTCGATCTGGCGCGCAACGCCATCGAACTGATCGACCGCAACCTCTATGAGCGCACCTGCGATGTCCGCTGGTGGGCGACCGACGCCGCCATGGTCGAGGCCGCTGCCGATCACGCTCGTCATGGCCATGCCTCGCGCCGCCTCGGCGTTATTCTCGACGCCTATACGGTCTATCTCGATCTATGGTTGTGCGATCTGAATGGCAACATTATCGCCAATGGCCGACCGGACCTCTACAGCGCTAAGGGCGCCAATGTCGCCTCAGGCGCCTGGTTCACGCGTGCCCGCAAACTGGCCAGCGGCAATGAATTCGCCGTTGCTGATATCTCGACAGAGCCCTTGCTCAACGGCGCACAGGTCGCCACCTATGCCACCGGTGTGCGTGCGCATGGCGATGCGTCTGGCGAATTGCTCGGTGTTCTGGGCGTACATTTCGACTGGCAGCCACAGGCGCGCGCCATCACCGAGGGCGTGCGGCTTTCCGAAGACGAGCGCAAGCGCACTCGCGCCCTGCTGGTTGATGCGCAAGGCCTGATCATAGCGGCTTCCGATGGCCGCGGCATTCTGCAGGATCGCATAGCCCTGCGCAGCGAAGGCCGCGTGTTCGGGCATTATACCGAAGCCTCAGGCACCATGATCGCCTATCATCGCACACCCGGTTACGAGACCTATGCCGGGCTCGGCTGGTATGGCGTCATCGTGCAAAAGCCCTGAGACGGACCTATTTCTGAAGCGTCATTTGGTCAAGCGCATCGCTGAGGTGACAATTGACACCCGGCTTGACGTCATCGATCGCCATAACAGTCAGGATATAGGTGTCGCCCTCTTCCTCGACGGATCCAAAGACCGAGGCCTGCGTCGGCTTGACGATATCGCGTTTCAGCCAGTCAGCGACCGGCGCGTCATCTTCGGAATCATCACGCAGTTCATAACGGGTGTCGCCAAGATCGCAACGCGACAGGATCAGCTTGCCGCCGTCCTTTTCCAGAGTGCCGAAAAAAATATCATGCGCCGATGCGCTGCCGGCAAGCAGCAGACCGGCGACGACGAGCCCTGCGACACGCATCATAAGGCGCGCAGGATCGGTTCGGCTTCGTTGAGCGACTTTTCGATGGTATCGACAATCTGGTCGATCTCCGCCTCTGTGATGATCAGCGGCGGACACATGACGATGGAATTGCGGATGCCACGCACCATCAGCCCGTTTTTGATGCAAAGATCGCGCACGATCGGACCGGCGGTACCCTCCGCGCCCTTGAAGCGTTTGTTCGTACCCTTTTCAGACACGATCTCAACGGCGCCGATCAGGCCGAGCGACCGGGCTTCGCCCACCAGCGGATGCGCATCCAGACGCTTCAAAGCCTTGGCGAGATAGGGGCCTGTCACGTCGCGCGTGCGCTCGATCAGGCCTTCGTTTTCCATGATCCCGATATTGGCCAGAGATACGGCGGCACAGGTCGGGTGGCCGGAATAGGTATAGCCGTGGACAAAATCACCGCCCTTTTCCAGCAACACATCGACGATCTTTTTTGACACGCCCACGGCCGAAATCGGCAGATAGCCCGACGACATGCCCTTGGCCATGGCGATCAGATCCGGCTTGATGCCATAATGCTGATGGCCGAACCAATGGCCGAGACGACCAAAACCGCAGATGACTTCATCACAGATCAGCAAGATGCCATATTTGCGGCAGATGGCCTCGACCTTTGGCCAATAGGAGGCCGGCGGAACAATAACGCCACCGGCGCCCTGCACCGGCTCACCTATAAAGGCGGCTACCTTTTCCGGCCCGACGGCCAGGATGCGCTCCTCGATCGAATTGGCGACGCGGGTGGCGAAGGCGTCCTCATCTTCGCCGAAGCCTTCGCCGAAGTGGTAAGGCTGCTCGACGTGTTCGATGCCGGGAATCGGCAGGCCGCCTTGAGCGTGCATGAAGGTCATGCCGCCGAGCGAGGCGCCGGCGACGGTCGAGCCGTGATAGGCGTTCTTGCGCGAGATAAAGACGGTGCGTTCCGGCTCACCTTTGAGCTCCCAGTAATAACGCACGAGACGGAAGATGGTGTCGTTGGCCTCGGAGCCGGAGCTGTTGAAGAAGACGTGAGTCAGATCGGGGTTCGACAGGGCCATCTTCTCGGCGATCTTGGCAGCCAGTTTGACCGGCGGCGGCGTCGCCGTCTTGAAGAAGGTGTTGTAGTAGGGCAGTTCCAGCATTTGCTCATAGGCGACGCGGGCCAGTTCCTCGCGGCCATAGCCGACATTAACGCACCACAGGCCGGCCATGCCGTCGAGGAGGGACTTGCCCTCAGCGTCGGTTATGAAGACGCCGTCGGCGCGGGTGATGATGCGCGAGCCGCCCAGTTCATGCTGGAGCTTGTAATCGGATTGCGCCGGCAGATGGTGCGCCATGTCGAGCTTCTTCAGCTCGTTCATGTCATAGTTGCGCACAGGCGGTTTTGCGGGAGCGTTCATGCGGAAATTCCTCGAAGCGGGCTCGCTCAGCCTTAAAGCGGCAGCGATAGCGATATGATTACCGCCTATTTCATCGAAATTACGGCAAAAGTCAAATATTGTGATCACAATTTTGCATCAACAAAGCGCGATCAACGCAGAGGCATACCGCGCAGGACCTGCCCCATCATGTGAAAATAGGCCTGGCTTTCCGGATGCCGGTCCGCCTGCCATTCCGGATGCCATTGCACACCCAGAACCTGACAGCCGGCGATATTGGCGCTGAACGCCTCGATCAGTCCATCGGGCGCAACCGCCTCGACCATCAGGCCTTCGCCAAGCCGATCAACACCCTGATAGTGCACGGAATTGACGCGCAAGTGATCACTGCCGTAGACGCCTTCGAGCACACCACCCTCTATCAGCTCGACCTCATGGACATGCTCGAACTGCTGATCAAAGGCCGTGCCGTCCGGCGCATGGTGGCTGATGCCATTGGCCCCGTTTTCCGCGCCATAGCCAACATCGCGGCGCAAGGAGCCGCCGAGAACGACATTGATCTCCTGAAAGCCACGGCAGATACCGAACACCGGCTTGCCCATGGTCACCATACATTCGATCATGCCGAGCGACACGGCGTCACGGCCTTCATCGAAAGGGCCATCGCCGCCTTCGCTGCCATAAAGATTGGAGTGCACATTGGAAGGTGAGCCGGTCAGCATCAGACCGTCCAGCCGTGCCGTCAAGGCGCCCGATGAAAAGCCGTCGACCATGGGCGGGATCAGCAGGGCATGGCAATCGCCATAGGTCACGGCAGCGCGGACATAGCGCTCCATCACCGCGTGAGCGTTTTCCACCCCGACCGTGCGATTGCACGCCATGATGCCGACAATGGGCTTCATCAGCTCAGCAACACCGCCGGCGAGCAGGCGTGGAAACTGACCCATACCGGCTCACCCAGTTCAAAGTCTTCCTGATCCCAGCGCGTCAGGTTGGGGCGCACCACCTTGATCAGCTTGCCCCCCGCAATCTCGACCTCGTAATTGGTCTCAGACCCGAGATAGACCATGTGCTTCACCACGCCAGCGATGACATTATAGCCTTCCGGCGCATCATCGACCTTTGGAGGGAGATTTTGGGGCGGCGTTTCAGTGCGCTTGTGCATCTCGATCTTTTCCGGACGCACGGCCGCCCAGACCGTTGTGCCCGTGGCGCCAGTGACGCCGTGATCGAGATAGACCGGCCCGGCCTCGGTCGTGTTGACGATGGCATGATCGGGCTCGTCGACATCGAGCGTGCCCTCGAACATGTTCACGCTGCCGATGAAATCGGCCACGAAGCGCGAATTGGGGAATTCGTACAGATCAGACGGCGTCGCCACCTGTTGCAGCAGGCCGCGGTTCATGACCGCACAGCGCGTCGCCATGGCCAGGGCCTCGTCCTGATCGTGCGTGACCATAATGAAGGTGATGCCGACCCTCTGTTGCAGGCTGGTCAGTTCCGACCTCATGGCGTCGCGCAGCTTGGCGTCAAGCGCCGACAGGGGTTCATCAAGCAGCAGGACGCGAGGCTTCTTCACCAGCGCCCGCGCCAGAGCCACGCGCTGACGTTGACCGCCCGACAACTGATCGGGCTTGCGCGCACCAAAGCCGGCCAGTTGCACGAGGCCCAGCGCTTCTTCGGCGCGGTCACGGCGTTCAGATGACCCTACCCCGTCCATTTTCAGGCCGTAGGCAACATTGTCGAGTACGGTCATGTGCGGAAAGACAGCATAGGACTGGAACACCATATTGACCGGACGCTGGTTCGGCGGCGTCAGGCTGACATCCTTGCCATCAATCAGAATATGCCCTTCGGTCGGCATTTCAAAGCCGGCCAACATGCGCAGGAGCGTGGTCTTGCCACAGCCCGAAGGCCCAAGCAGCGAAAAGAATTCGCCCTCATGGATGGTTAGGGACACATCGTCGACGGCGGTCGTCTTGCCGAAGCGTTTGCTGACATTCTGAAAGCTGATGATCGGTTGAGCGGACATGGGACCCCTATTTATCGTCTGCGCCGTGACCGGCGGTCAGGGCGCCGGAGCCCTGGAATTTAAGCGCGAGGAAGGTGAGCAGGACGGTGATCACGATGAGGATGGTCGAGGCGGCGTTGACCTCGGGCGTAACCGAGAAACGCACCATGGAGTAGACCTTAACCGGGAAGGTGATGGTATCCGGCCCCGCCGTGAAGAAGGTGATGACGAAATCATCGAGCGACAGGGTAAAGGCCAGCAGGCCACCGGCGATCAGCGACGGCTGAATATGCGGCACCACCACATCCATCAGGGCGCGGAATTCCGAGGCGCCGAGGTCCTTGGCGGCCTCTTCCAGTTCACGGTTGAACGACGCCAGACGCGCACGCACCACGACGGCGACAAACGGGAAGGAGAAGGAGACGTGGGCGATGATGATATTACCGAGATCGAGCGGCCACGGCAGGTTATGCGGCCATGGCAGTACCTTGGCGAAAAAGACCAGCATCCCCACGCCCATGCAGATTTCGGGCACGACGATCGGGATGGCCAGGCCGGCATTGAAGGCCGTCTTACCGACGAAGCGGAAACGCCACAAAACGATAGCGGCCATGGCGCCGATAACCACCGAGATGACGGTCGAGCATAGCGCAATCGTCATCGAATTACCGAAGGCGGTGATTAGGCTGTCGTTGTTCAGCGCCTTCACGTAGTATTTCAGCGTGAAGCCCTGCCAGACGATATTGCGCTTGGAATCGTTGAAACTGAACGCCATCAGGCTGACGAGCGGGGCGTAGAGGAAGATGCCGACGAGTACCAGCCAGGCCTGCAGCGGCCAGCGGCGCAGATATTCGAGCGGTCCGGGTGGTATCTTTCGTATTTTTGCGGTGGTGGTCGAGGTCATCAGGCGGCCCTCCCCTTGTCCTTGCGTTCAATAAGGCCCTGCAAGGCGATGCCGATAAAAGTCAGATAGACCAGAATAAAGCTGAGCGCGGCGCCGAACGGCCAGTTGTTGGCGCGTTTGAACTGGCTCTCGATGATGTTGGCGATCATCTGCGAATCCGGTCCGCCGAGCAGGTCAGGTGTCAGATAGGAGCCCAGCGCCGGGATGAAGGTGATCAGAATGCCCGACATGATGCCTGCGCCCGCCAACGGCACCACAACATTGAACAGGGTGCTGATGTGACCGGCACCAAGGTCAAGCGAGGCCTCCAGCAGCGAGCGATCCATGCGGTCGAGCGTCGAATAGAGCGGCAGGATCATGAACGGCAGGTTGACGAAGACCAGACCGAAAACGACGGCGAAATTATTGTGCAGCAAGGCCAGCGGCGTGAAGTCGCCCAGCGCGCCACCCGCCACCTTGTTGGTCAGATCGAACAGCCAGTGGTAGGTCATGTTGACATAGCCCTCGGTGCGCAAAACGGCGATCAGGGCGTATGTGCGGATCAGCAGATTGGTCCAGAACGGCAGCATCACCGCCAGAAGTAGCCAGGATTTCGCCTTGTCGGGCGCAAAGGTGATGGCCAGGGCCACCGGGAAGCCGATGACAAGGCAAAGAAAGGTCGTAAGTCCGGCGATCCAGATCGATTTCCAGAAAATGCCCGGATAGGGATCATCCAGGGCGTGAGCATAGTTGGACCAGGTGCCGGTAAAGGCGATATCGATCAGGCCACGGTTTTCACCGAAGCTGTAGAGCCACACAATGCCCAGCGGAATGAAGAAAAAGAAGACAAGCCAGAACAGCGGCGCGCTGATCATGGTCACGAAAATAGTTTTCGCCTGTCGCCAACTCTGTTCCATCTTATCCCCTCAATACTGAACAAAAAAAGTGCGTCCCGATCACTCGGGACGCACCTGTTTCTTAGCTGGCGCGCATGCGCGTCACGGCTTCTTCAAACTCGGAAGCCGTTTTCTGATCGAACTTGGCGTATTCGCACTTGGCCAGCAGATCAGCCGGCGGGAAGATGACCGGATTGTTCTTGTAGCTGTCCGGCATCAGCGCCTTGGCGGCGGCGTTCGGCGTCGGGTAAAGGATCGTCTTGTAGATTTCAGCACCGGCCTGGGCGTCCATCATGTAGTTGATAAACTTGTGCGCGTTGTCAGGCCGTGGGGCGTCCTTCGGGATACACCAGGTGTCCGAATTAAGCTGGCTGCCTTCCTTCGGGATAACGAAATCGATATCCTTGTCCTCGGTCATGACCTGCGCGATGTCGCCATTATATTCGATGACGATATCGACTTCCTTCGACAGCAGCATATCCTGGCCATCGTCGCTGTGGAAGGCGTGGACATTGGGCTTTTGCTTGGTCAGCATCTTCTCGACGCTGGCAATGATCTCCGGCGTAATGCCGTTGACCGAATGGCCCTGATATTTCGCGGCCAGGCGCATCAGGTCGCCGGCTTCTGACAGGAGAGCAATCTTGCCCTTGTAGAGGTCGGAATCGAACACCCATTTCCACGAGTTGGGGATCTTGTTGCCGCCCCCCATATCCTTCATCTTCGACTTGCGATAGCCGATGCCAAGCACCAGCCAGGTATAGGGCACCGACCATTTGCGGCCCGGGTCGTAGTCGGGGTTCATGAAGGCCGGATCGATGTTCTTGAGGTTCGGCAGCTTGGCGTGATCGAGCGGCAGCAGCAGGCCCGATTCCGACAGGCGCGTCACGAAATCGTTCGACGGCACGATGACGTCATAGCCGGAATTGCCGGTCTTCATCTTGGCGAACAGTTCGTCATTGGTGGCGAAGAGGGTCATCTTGACGTCGATGCCACTGGCGCCCTTGAAGTCGGCCAGAGTGGTTTCACCGATATAGGTGTCCCAGTTGTAGAAGTTCAGCGTCGGCTCTTCCGCGGAGGCCCCACCGGCCTTTTCACCGTGCTTCGAGCAGCCGGCGGCACCAAAGCTGATCCCCACGGCGGCAGCCCCAAGGGCTGTCAAAAGCGAGCGTCTTGAAGTTCTTGAACTCATAAGCCAGTCTCCAGTTTGCTTGCCCTGTCACGTCGTTGCTTGAGGGCGATATATGGTGTGGTGGGAAACCCCGGACCTTGAGAGGAATACGGGACGCGACGGCTGTCAATCCCAAAATGTGATCACAAATGAACAATTGTTAAGAATATGTCACTTAAGTCTCTCAAATGACGCGCGAGGCGATCACACAGCACCGCATTGCAGCAGATTAGCGCCCGGCCGCCAGCCGAACCCGCGCAAAGGCTTCCTCTAGCAGTCTGCTGAAAAAGGCTTTGCCTTTGGCCTTTCCGCATTTTTGCGTAAGTCTCTTGGTCTTTTATGTGTCTTCATTCGTTGTTGTTTTTGTTGCTTTCCTAAATTTAGACGGACCTCTCCTATGCGGTTAGCAACTTGGGTATCCGGATGAGGTTGTAGGCTATGAGATTGAGCAGAAAATCTCCAGCTACAGCTTCAAGGCCGCGATGCTTTGTCTTACGCATCGTGCCGTGCTGCTTGCCCCAACCGAAGATGCACTCGATCATCTTTCGCCGGGTCTGTGACATTGCGTAGCCATCGCTGGCGGCCGTT
Organism: Asticcacaulis sp. MM231; assembly: GCF_964186625.1. Classification (NCBI taxonomy): domain Bacteria; kingdom Pseudomonadati; phylum Pseudomonadota; class Alphaproteobacteria; order Caulobacterales; family Caulobacteraceae; genus Asticcacaulis; species Asticcacaulis sp. MM231. Next base: position 1,535,779 of record NZ_OZ075108.1, on the reverse strand, counting down.
TCATCGTCGATGATGGTCGTTCTGGTCTTGCCGGTTTTAGTCGTGGCGTTATTACGGGCGACATGCGGCTCCACGCCAAGATTGCGTAAGGCTTCGCCATGTGCAGCGACATCATAAGCCTTGTCTTCGCCTACGGTCGCCGGCTTGCCGGTGTGCTTGACCCTAACCGCCAGCATGGCTTCGGATGCCTCGCGCTCGGCCGTGCCGGTGGCTTGGGTGACAACGCTACCAACCGCCAGTCCGTTGCGGTTCTCCATCAGCGCGTGGCCCATGTAGCACAGCTTCGCTTCACGGCCCTGAGCCTTGCGGTACAAGCGGCTGTCGCCATCGGTCGTCGAGACGTGGGTGTCATTGCCGCGTTTCTGATTATGGAAGTCAGACCCGTCCGTATCGTCCGGCCCGTCCTTCGGCTTGAAGCTCTTGAACGAAGCCCAGGCTTCAATCAGCGTGCCATCCACTGAGAAATGCTCGTCCGAGAGTAAGGGCGTAACCTTTGGGTGGCACAGCAAGGCCGTCATGAACTTCGTAAAAACATCACCCTTCTGCAGGCGCTCACGGTTCTTGGTGAATGTCGTCGCCACCCACACAGCCGCGTCGGGTGACAAGCCCACGAACCATCGAAACAGAAGGTTGTAATCCAACTGCTCCATCAACTGGCGTTCCGAGCGGACGCCGTAGAACACCTGCAGAAGCAAGGCGCTCAGTAACTGTTCCGGTGGAATGGAAGGGCGCCCTTCCTCAGAATACATCGCCGAAAAGTCCGCGTTCAGGTCGACCAGAACCGAGCGAACCAACTCACGAACCTTGCGAAGAGGATGCGTATCCGGAACGCGTTCTTCCAACGATATGTACGAAAATAATCCGCCCTGATCCCGAAACTCGCCACGCATTGGTTGCTCCTTCTCGCTCAAGAAGGGAATCACGGCAAAATCAAAATGACCAGAGGTTTTTCAGCAGACTGCTAGAGCCTGCTGCGTTGCAGCACCCGGCCAGCGCGCGAAGTCGCTTAACGACATACCGCCTTGCGGAAAGATCGCCTGATTGTTGCGGTAGGAGTCCCTGGTCCGCGACCGTGCGGCTTCGTTCGGCGTCGGGTAGAGGATGGTCTGGCTGATATCCGCCCCCACCTGCGCGTCCATCATGTAGTTGAGGAACTGATAGGCAGCGTCCGGATTGGTGGCGCTCTTCGGGATGGCCCAGCCATCGGCGGTTCTTAAACTGCCCTCTTTCGGCACCAGAAAATCAAGGTCACTATCCTCGGTCATGACCTGCGCGATATCGCCATTATATTCGATGACAATATCGACCTCTTTGGCCAGCAGCATGTCCTGGCCGTCATCGTGATGGAAGGCCTTTACGTGCTTTGCCTGCCTTGCCAGCAGTTTCTCGACCTTCTCAATCTCCTTGAGCGTCAGGGCATTGGGATTGAAACCGAGATATTTGGCGCCGAGCCGCATCATATCAGCCGGCTCACTCAGCCACGCCATGCTGTAACGATCGGACTCAAAGACCCATTTCCACGAATTGGGCGGCACATAGCCCTTCATCGCCGATTTGCGGAAACCCAGCCCGAGCACCAGCCAGGTATAGGGCACGCTGTGCGCGCAGTCCGGATCGTAGGAGGGATCGCGGAAGGGCGGCGCCATATTGGCGAGGTTGGGCAAGCGGCTGTGATCGAGCGTGGTCAGCAAGCCGCGCTCAACCATGCGCGTGATATAGTCGCTCGACGGCACGATGACATCGTAAGCCGCACCATTTCCGGCGATACGCGAGAACAGTTCGTCATTACTGGCGAACAGCGACATCTCGACCTCGACGCCGGTAGCGGCCTTGAAGTCGGCCAGGGTCGTGGCGCCGATATAGGTATCCCAATTGTAGAAACGCAAGCGCTGGGCTTGGGCCGAAGCCCCGCCGGTGAAACTCATGCCCGCCGCCGCGGCCCCTGTTCCGGCCAGTAATGACCCCAGCAAAGACCTCTTTGACAGCATGCACGTCTCCCTTGGCGGTTAAGCGTTTCGCAAGTACCAGTCGTAATCCAGCTCGGTAATTTCCTCGAAGAAGCGCGCCTGTTCGGTCCGCTTGACCTTGACATACATGTCGACGAAGCGCTCACCAAGATAGTCGCGTAAAACCTTCGACTTGTCGAGATAATCCACAGCCGCGAACCAGTTTGTCGGCAGGATAGCACCGCTTTCGGCTGCCGCCGCATAACCATTGCCGACCACGGCCGGGCCAGGATTGGTCTTGTGCGTGATGCCGTGGTGGGCACAGGCCAGGATCGCCGCCAGCACCAGATAGGGATTGGCGTCGGCACCGGCCACGCGATGCTCGACGTGGCGGGTGTGGGCCGGACCAGCGGTGACGCGCAGGGACACCGTGCGGTTATTGACGCCCCAGGTCAGGCCGACCGGCGCGTAGGAATTGGCCTTGAAGCGCTTATAGCTGTTGGCGCCCGGCGCGAGAATACCCATGACATCGGCCAGATGGTCCTTCATGCCGCCGATCATATTGTGCAAAAGCTTGGAGCCCTGCGGATCTTCCGAGGCGCACAGATTGTTGCCGTCCTTGTCGGCGACCGAAATATGGACGTGGAAGCCTGAACCGGCGCGTTCCGACCACGGCTTGGCCATGAAGGTGGCTTCGATGCCAAGTGACAGAGCCACGCCCTTGGCCAGGCGCTTGTACATCACAGCGTCATCGGCGGCGCGCAGGGCATCGGGCTTGTGCTTGAGGGTCAGTTCGACCTGACCCGGCGCAAATTCCGAAATCGCCCCTTCGAGCGGGATATTCTGCGCGTCGGCGGTTTCCCACAGTTGGCGGAAGAAGGCGCCGTGGGCCTCGATTTCCGGCAGGCCGTAGACCTGAATACCTTTCGGGTTTTCGCCGGTGTTGAACGAGGTTGCCGGCATCAGTTGGCCATCGTGACCACGCTCGATATCGACGAGATAATATTCCAGTTCACACGCCACGACAGGGGTCAGGCCATCCTTCGCATAGCGGTCGAGCACGCCTTGCAGCACATGGCGCGGATCGAGATCGTTGGGCGTGCCATCCAGTTCATAGAGCGACAGCATGACCTGACCGACATCATCGCCCAACCAGGGCGCCGGCACCAGCGTGCCCGGCACCGGACGCGCCACGCGGTCGGCGTCGCCATCTTCCCAGACGAGGCCGGTCTCTTCGCAATCGGCGCCCAGCGTATCGACCACGAGGATCGAGCCCGGCAGGAACCGGCCATACTCATAGATCGGCAGAAGTTCATGACGGCGCAGGCGCTTGCCGCGCGGCACGCCGGTCATCGAGGTGAAGAGTATCTCGAAATAAACGATATGCGGATGGGCGTCGAGAAAGGCTCTCGCCTCTTCAACCGTTGCCACGCGCGGCGATGGCGGCAGGCCACGCTCTGACTTCGCCTTGGCCGGACCGCTTGATTTGCCGAAAGTGCTCATGAGTTCAGTTCCTGTGAGAAGGCATCCACCGCCGCCACCAGACGGTCGATCGCGTCGAATCCGGTTTGGGGAGAGATAAGCATCATATTGTGGAAGGGCGCAATCAGCACGCCGCGATTGATCAGATAGAGATGGAAAGCTTCCAAGAGATCGTGGTCGAGATGATCGCGCATCGCTTCGGCGTTTTGCGGCGCTTCGGGCGCGAAGATCAGTTCCGCCCGCGCACCGACATGGACCACGCACCACGGCAGGTTATGACGTGCGATAACCGTGCGCAGACCTTCGACCAGATAGGCCGCGCCTTTGAGCATATGGTCATAGGCGGCCGACGTCATGACCTCGGTCAGCATGGTCTTAATTGCCGCCATGACCAAAGCATTGCCGGAAAGCGTGGTGCCGATACCGGACTGGCCGGGCCCGATCTCGTTTTGCGCGGCATCCATGCGTGCGGCGATCTCCAGCGTCACGCCCCAGACCGCCGCGGGAATGCCGCCGGCTATGGCCTTGCCGATTACAAACATGTCCGGCTTGAGGGTGTGCGCGCCGGCATAGCCCGATGGGCCGGAGGAAAGCGTATGGGTTTCATCAAGAATCAAGATTGAGCCATACTGTGTACAAAGTTCGCGCAGGGTTTCGTTGAAACCGTCAATCGGCTGGATCATGCCGCAATTGGTCATGACCGGCTCCGCCAGAACGGCGGCGACATCGCCTTCAGACAGCGCTTTAACCAGCGCCTGTACATCATTGAACGGAATCACCTTCGTGGTTCGCGTCTGATCAATTACCTGACCGATCAGCCCCACCTTATTGCTGGCCACACCGTCTTTCAGAGCGACAAAACAATCATCGACCATGCCGTGATAGCAGCCGTCAAACACCAGAATTTTGTCGCGTTTCGTAAGGGCGCGCGCCCAACGGATGACGGCGCGATTGGCGTCCGATGCCGTCGTCGCCACCTGCCATTGCGCCATATGGAAACGCTCGCGCAGCAGGTCACCGACCTCATTGGCCAGTGGGGTCGGCAGCATAAAGCCGACGCCCTCGCCGGCTTGCTTCGCTATGGCCGCCGCGAGTTCGGGACGGGCATGACCAAACATCGACGGTGTATCGCCCAGGCAAAAGTCATCGTAAGCGTGGCCATCGACATCGCTGAGGGTCGCTTGTTTCGCCGATTGCACATAGATCGGAAACGGTGTCGCCCAATCGCGCATCCAGTGCATCGGCACACCACTGCGCCAGGCGGATGCCTGACCCGCCAGCGCCTGAGATTTCGGATGTGCAGCGGTAAAGATGGCGCGCTGCTGCGACAGGAAAATCTGTAGATCGGTCAAATCGCCCCCAGCCCGCCATAGGAGATGTACTTCACGCTGAGATACTCCTCCATGCCCTCGATCGCGCCTTCACGGCCTATGCCCGATTCCTTGATGCCGCCGAACGGCGTCACCTCGGTCGAGATCACGCCGTCATTCATGCCGACCATGCCGTATTGCAGCTTCGCCGCTACGCGCATGGCGCGGCCGATATCGCGGGTATAGGCATAGGCCGCCAGCCCGAACGGCGTGTCGTTGGCCAGTTGGATCGCCTCGGCCTCATCGCTGAACCTGAACAGGGGGGCCACCGGGCCGAAGATTTCAGTCGAGAAGATTTCCATGTCGGCGGTGACGTTGGTCAGCACCGACGCTTGATAGAACAGCGCGCCTTGCGCATCGACATGGCCGCCGGTCTCGACATGGGCGCCGTGCTTCACGGCATCCTTGACCAGATGTTCGACCTTCTCGATGGCCTTGGCATTGATCAGCGGCCCAAGCTGCGACTCTTCCCGCCACCCCGCTTCCAGCTTCATGGCCTTCACACGCTCCACCAGCGCCGCGGCAAAGCGGTCATAGATGCCGTCCTGTACCAGAATCCGGTTGGCGCAAACGCAGGTCTGGCCGGAATTGCGGTACTTCGATGCCAGCACACCCTCGATGGCGTCTTCCAGAATGGCGTCATCGAACACGATGAAGGGCGCATTGCCGCCCAGTTCCATCGACACCTTTTTCATGGTGGGCGCGCAAGCCGCATAGAGCAGCTTGCCGACCGGGGTCGAGCCCGTGAAGCTCAGCTTCTTGATACGCGTGTCGGAGGTCATGATCTCGCCGACCTCTTTCGCCTTCACCGAGGTGATGATGCTGATGACGCCCTCGGGCAGTCCGGCCTTGAGCGCCAGCGCATAAAGCGTCAGTGCCGACAACGGCGTCTCTTCCGAGGGCTTGATCACCACGGTGCAGCCGGCGGCCAGGGCCGGTGACACCTTGCGCGTGATCATCGAGATCGGGAAGTTCCACGGCGTGATGGCGGCACAAACCCCCACCGGCTGCTTGATGGTTTGCAGGTGCTTGCCGGGCATGGTGGCCGGGATGGTGCGCCCATAGGCGCGCTTGGCCTCTTCGGCGAACCACTCAATGAACGAGGCGCCGTAAGCCACCTCGCCGCGCGTTTCGCGGATCGGACGTCCCTGCTCAAGCGTGACCAGCATCGCCATATCTTCGCTATGGGCCAACACCAGATCGTTCCATTTTTTCAGGACAATCGAGCGCGCCTTGGCCGTCAGGCCCGACCACGCCGCGAAGGCCTTGTCAGCGGAATCGATGGCGGCGGTGGTTTCTGGCGCGCCTTGCGCCTGCACATAACAGAGCGTGGAACCATCGGCCGGATTGAGCACGGGAAAGCGGTCCGGACCGGCTTCAAAAAAAATCAGCCCATCGAGCAGGGCTTTTTGCGAGGGGGAAAGTTGCATGACGCTACGCCTTGAAGCTGATGGAAACCGCCTTGAGATCGGCATATTTATAGAGGGCATGGAGCGAACGATCGCGTCCGAAGCCCGACTGCTTGACGCCCCCGAACGGCGAGGTGATGTCGCAGGCGTCCCAGCCATTGACCCACACCAGACCGGCTTTCAGCGCCTTGGCGGCGCGCATCGCCTTGCCGATGTTCGAAGTCCAGACGCCCGAAGCCAGCCCGTAGATGGTGTTGTTGGCAATGCGGTAAGCGTCCTGCTCATCCTTGAAGGTCAGGACCGACAGCACCGGCCCGAAGACCTCTTCCTGCGCCAGAATATTGTCAGCCCCAATATCGAGCAACGACGGCGCGACGTAATAACCGCCGGACTCGCTGCGCACACGCTCACCGCCGAGCAGCAGCTTGCCCCCCTCGGCCTGCCCCTTCTCGATATAGTCGAGTGCCGTGTTCATCTGGCGCTCCGAGATCATGGCGCCGAACTGGGTTTTCGGATCGAACGGATCGCCCACCCGGATGGTTTTCGCCACGGCGATGACCTTGGCGATGAAAGCGTCCTTGATCGTCTCCTCGACCAGCAGGCGCGAGGCGGCGGTGCAGACCTGTCCCTGATTGTAGAACACGCCCCAGGCGGCATTGGCCGCCGCGCCATCGAGATCGTCCGAATCGGCGAAAACGATCTGCGGTGACTTGCCGCCGAGTTCGAGCGACACGCGCTTGAGATTGCTATCAGCCGAGGCGCGCATCAGTTGCCGCCCGATAGGGCCGGAGCCGGTGAAGGTGATCATGTCGACGTCCATATGGCGCGACAGGGCGTCCCCCGCCTCGCCGCCAAGCCCGGGAATGACGTTCCAGACACCCGCCGGCACACCGGCTTCCAGCGCCAGTTGCGCCGTATAGAGCGCGGTCATGGACGAGTTTTCCGCCGGTTTCAGCACCACGGAATTGCCCATGGCCAGGGCCGGCGCCACCTTCCACATCGCCATATGCAGCGGGAAGTTCCACGGCACGATGGCGCCGATGACGCCCAGCGGTTCATGGACGACATAGCTCAGCCGGTCTTCCGGCGACGGCGCCACCTCGCCATAGACCTTGTCGAGCGCCTCGGCATAGTAGCGCGTGCTGTTGATCGCCAACGGGATATCGACATTGCGCGCGTCCGAAATCGGCTTGCCGGTATCGAGGCTTTCCAGCAGGGCCAGATTCTCGGCGTGCTCGGTCATCAGATCGGCCAGCCTATGCAGGATTTTCTTGCGCACCTTCGGCGCCAAAGCGCGCCAGCGGCCATCCTCGAAAGCCTGCCGCGCCGAGTGAATGGCGGCATCGACATCGGCGCGGTCGCAGGCGGCAATGCGATTGATCAACTTGCCGTCGCGTGAGGCATAATTGTCGAAGGTCCGGCCCGATTCCGACGACACCTCCCTGCCCTCGATCACAGCCTTGTCCGGCAGGGTGAGCGCTTTGATCGAGGCCAGCACGCCTTCAAGGGTGTCGGCAGGTTTTTGCAGAGCGGAAACAGGCATGGGAAGGCCTCAAATGCAATTTGTGATCACAATTAGACAATGCCAATTATACAGGTGTCAAGGCACAGTTTTGTAATCCAACACGGATCAGGCCCCGCGTCGTCTCCGTTTGGGCTCCGGCGCGACCTGCGCCTTGATGGCTTCCAGCATCAGTTCCATGCCTTCGTGAATATCCGCCGCCATCGAGCTGCGCACCGCCTCGGCATCACCCTCTTCCAGCGCGCGGATCATGTCCTGATGGTGGTCTTTCGGCAGATGCACGGTGCCCATGCGGCCGAAAACGACACGCATGAAGGGGCCGACCTGGAGCCACAGGGTGCGCGCCATGTTGTAAAACAGGTCGGCGTCGGCCAGTTTATAGATCGAAAAATGGAAGTCCTGATTGGCCTGCATATAGGCTGACACATCGCCCTTGGCGAGCGCCGACATCACCGCCTGATCGTCCTCGCGCAGGCGTCTGATCACATCGCGCGTCACGCTCGGTGTGGCGAGGAAAGCCAGTTCGGGCTCGACCCACTGGCGCGCCGTCATGAGTTGCATCAGACGCTTTTCGGTCAGATCCGGCACCCGCAGACGCTTGTTCGACGGCTGGAGCTCCAGCGCCTTTTCCGCGATCAGGCGGCGCACAGCCTCGCGCACCGGCATGGGCGACACACCGAGATTTTGCGCCAGGGTGCGCAAACTAACCGGCTTGAGCGGCGGGATCTGCCCTTGAATCAAGGCTTCCGACAGGGCTTCGTAGACCTGATCATGGATCTTGGCCTCATTCAAAACTCCGCCAGACAGGCTCTCAAGGCTGACGACAACCATTATATTCTACCTTTTGCGGCCGCCTCTTGCAGGCCCGCGCATTTTGTGATCACAATTGCCGCGACCGTTCATCTTAATCTAGCACATAATCCTGCGAGATTCGTCATCAATCCGCAGTTGGAACACGCCTTATGACCACGCCCACGCTCGATAATTTCTGGATGCCTTTTACGCCAAACCGCGCCTTCAAGGCAAAGCCTAAGCTGCTGACCAGCGCAAAAGACATGCATTATACCGATATCGATGGCCGCCAGATCCTCGACGCCACCGCCGGCCTGTGGTGCGTCAATGCCGGCCATGGTCGGGCGAAGATCACCGAAGCGATTCAGAAGCAGGCAGCGATCATGGATTTCGCGCCCACCTTCAATATGGCGCATCCGCTGGCCTTCGAGTTCGCGCACAAACTGGCCGGCATTATGCCCGGCGACCTGAAGAAGATCTTCTACACCAATTCCGGCTCGGAATCGGCCGATACGGCGCTGAAGATCGCCCTCGCCTACCAACGCACGCGCGGCCACGCCTCGAAAACCCGCCTGATCGGCCGTGAGCGCGCCTATCATGGTGTCGGCTTCGGCGGTATCTCGGTCGGCGGCATTGTGCGCAACCGCATGTATTTCGGCTCGCTCCTGACCGGCGTCGATCACCTGCCCCATACCCACGATCCGAAGCTCAACGCTTTCTCCAAAGGCATTCCCGAACACGGCGCCGACCTGGCCGATACTCTAGAGCGTCTTGTGGCCCTGCATGACGCCTCCACCATCGCCGCCGTCATCGTTGAGCCCGTGGCGGGCTCCACTGGCGTGCTGGTGCCGCCGAAGGGCTATCTCCAGCGCCTGCGCGCCTTGTGCGACAAGCACGATATCCTGCTGATCTTCGACGAGGTGATAACCGGTTTCGGCCGTCTGGGTGCTGCCTTCGGCGCCGATTATTTCGGCGTCACGCCCGATATACTCTGCATGGCCAAGGGCATCACCAATGCCTGCGTGCCCATGGGCGCGGTCGCGGTCTCCAACCGCATCTACGACACCTTCATGCAGACGGCGGATGCGCCGATCGAGCTGTTTCACGGCTATACCTATTCCGGCCATCCGCTGGCCTGCGCCGCCGGCATCGCCACGCTCGAGGTCTATGTCGAAGAGGACCTGTTCAATCGCGCCAACACCATGGCGCCCTACTGGCAGGAGGCCGTGCATAGCTTACGCGACGCTGCGCACGTCATCGATATCCGCAATCTCGGCCTGATCGGCGGCATCGAACTGGAATCGCGTCCGGGTGCTCCGACCGCGCGCGCGCTGGAGGTGTTCGACCGCTGTTTCGACAAGGGCCTGCTGATCCGCGTCACCGGCGACATCATCGCCCTGTCACCACCGCTCATTCTCGAAAAAGCGCATATCGACCAGATGGTCGAGACCATCCGCGCGGCTTTGAAAGAAACGGCTTAGGCCACGCCCGTCATGCCCTTGGCCTGAAGGATGGCGATAAAGATAAAGAAGACCACGGTGGCCGCCACGTTGAACACGCTGGCGGCCACAAACCGTTTGACCAGAATGAAACGCAGCAGAAACAGGCAGATGACAAAGGCGATACAGACCTCACCGGCCATGTCGGGATAGCCCATCTGCACGAAACCACCCCACAGGAAGGCCAGCGACAACAGCCAGTAGAGGCCCGCGCTGACCACTTTCGCCGAATGCCAAAGCCCTTGAAGCCAAAGTCCTTGAAAGCTCATTTTTCGCCCTGTTCATGGTTATAAACTGTGCCTAACACGGCCCCGTCGGGACAAGAATGCGTGCTTTATTCATATTGTTCCCTTATAGGTTTGTGGCATTAATTTGGAAGCCATTTCAGAACTCAGCCGGAAGCCTTATGTTCAATTTCTCCAACCAGCTTGAAAACCTCAAATCCTCATTGATCGGACTTGTGCTGCTGCTGGCCAGCGCCATCATCGGCCTTATCTGGGTCAGCATTGGTCTCTATAGTCTGGCGGTGAAGCTGTTGGGTGACCTGTGGGGTCCCTTGGCGCTCGGCGGCGTTTTCCTGCTGCCAATCGTTATTTACCTGGTGATCAAGTCCCTGCCCCATAACAAGGCAAAGAGACGCCAGTCGCTGATCGACGAGGCCTTCAGCCGCTCGACCGTCGGCAGCATCTCCAACCTGATCGACAATCTATCCGGCGTATCGCCGGTGCTGGCCACGGTGACCGCGATCGTCGCCGGCTTCATGGCCTCGCGCTTCCCGCAGTATCTGCCGATGTTTTCGCAGATTGTCAGTTCGCTGGGTGAGGAATTCAAACTGCACAAGGTCCGCCGCGCCGAATCGAAGGTGCGCAAGGCCAAGGCGGAGTACGAACGCGCCGCCACGCCGACACCGCCCGACGTCGAGCCGGTGGTCAAGCGCCGCCGCAAGAAGAACGACGATCCTTACGCGGACATGTAAAATAAAAGCCCGGTGAGCGATCACCGGGCTTTTTTGTTGCTTTAGAGGTCTTCCTTGAGAATGGCCATTTCAAAGAGATAGGAGCCTTCTTCGTCCTCGTCGACATAGACGACGCCGATAAAATCCTCGCCGATATAGACCTCGGCGGAATCCTTCTGCTTGCGCGGTTTGATTTCAAGGCCCTTGGTCTGGAAGGTCTTGAAGAGATAATCCTGAACCTTGGTGATTTCGGCGGGGGTCATGGCTAAGCCTCGTAGGGTAGATGTGGCGGAGGTCTATCCAGTGGTGCAGCGCCCCCGATGCAAGGCTGTAACTAAAGCACATTTTATCGGGCGCGGGGATAAACTTTGTGTGTGATCAACGCCATAGGCGCTTAGGCGCGCAGGTGCAAACCCTTAACCGCGCTTATCCACATTCTGCGTTTAAATAGAATAGTCGAGATCGATATCCGGCATGGTGTGATCCATCTGGCGCGCCGGATCTTCGCAGGTCTTGCAATTGATCAGCTTGGCCGGCACGCCGGCGGCCGTGCAATGGGCCGGCACGGGTTTGAGCACCACGGAGCCCGAGGCGATCTTGGCGTAATCGCCGATGGTGATATTCCCCAGCACATTGGCGCCAGCGCCTAAAAGCACGCCCTTGCCGACCTTGGGGTGACGATCGCCGCGCTCAGCGCCGGTGCCGCCCAGGGTCACGCCCTGCAGGATCGAGCAGTCATCGCCAACCACGGCGGTTTCGCCGATGACGATGCCGGTGCCGTGGTCGAGGAAGACGCCCTTGCCGATACGTGCGGCCGGATTGATGTCAATCTGGAACAACTCGGACACACGGCTCTGGAGGAAGTGCGCCATGGTGACGCGCCCCTCCTGCCACAGGCGGTGCGACACGCGGTAAATCTGCAAAGACAGATAGCCCTTGAAGAACATGAAGGCCTGCAGATAGCCACGCGCGGCGGGATCGCGCTCATAGATAGCTTGCAGATCAGCCTCGGCATACTCGACCAGTTGCGGCTCGGTCAGATAGGCCTTGCGCACGATTTCGCGGAGGGTCATGCCGCGGATGGTGTCATCGCCCAGCTTGCGCGCGATATGATAGGACAGCGCGCTGGCCAGATCATCGTGCGACAGGATGGTGGAATGGAGCATCGAGGCCAGACCCGGCTCCGCCGCCAGGGCATCAGCCGCTTCCTGGCGCAGGTTGAGCCAGATGCGTCTGTCGTCGGGATGGATGACCTCGAAAACCTGAGCCATGCGTAAAGCCTTCAATAATTTCTAGCGGAGTATAGCATCTCGCAAATGCGGGAGCAATTCGCCTGTGACCGCCATATGGTGTACCCGCAATACACTGACAACGGTTAAGCCATCGCGAACCTGCCCTTTTATCACCGCCTCCAGCAGGTCACGGAACGGCACGCGGGCATAGTCGAAGGCCTCGGTCTCGTCGGGTTCCTTTTCACCGGGCGTCAGGCCGGTGGCGAGATAGATCACCGCCACCTCGTCGGTCACCGAATTCGACATATCGAAGCCGAGGATTTCGCGCACCTCCGCCGCCTCCATGCCGGTCTCCTCGCGCAGTTCACGGATGGCGGCTTGGCGCGGATCTTCGTTCATCGGGCCGCCGCCTTCGGGCAATTCCCAGCTATAAGCGCCGACCGCAAAGCGCGACTGCCCGACCAGCGACACCGTGCCGTCATCGTGCAGCGGCAGGACGGCGATGGCGCGGTTGGCGAACTTGACCAGGCCGTAATGCGCGGGATTGCCGGTGGGCGCGATGACATCATGGCTCTCGATCCTGATCCACGGGTTCTCGAAAACCGTTTGCGAGGTCAGGCTTTGCCAGCCCCTGCGGGCAGCGGCGCGCGTTTCATTGTCCCAGGAGGGCAGGTTGGGTGTTTTATCGGCCACGGCTCACCTATATGCTGACGAGAGATTCTTCACCGTGAGCCATAGCATGTCCTTGCCCGACTTTGACCAGACGCCGATCGCATTCGGCCAGCCCATACCGCAGAAAAAATCGGCCGAGGTGCTCGATGCGCTGTTTCACCGCCGCAGCGCGCCGGCCCCGACGCTTGGCCTGCCCGCCCCTTCGCAAGACGAGATCGATCTGTTGATCAAAATTGGCTTTCGTGTGCCCGATCACGGCAAGCTTGGGCCGTGGCGCATCGTGCGCTTTACGCCGGAGAGTAAGGCGAAACTGGTCGAAAAACTGAAAACACTGGCCGAGAGCCGCGATGATCGCAAGGCCGTGGGCGCGCTGCAAAAGCTGTCGATCCCGCCGGAAGCCCTGCTGGTGATTTCCAGTCCGGTGTTTCCGTACAAGAAGCCTTTGTGGGAGCAGCAGCTTTCCGCCGCCGCTGTCTGCCAGAACATGCTGATCGCCGCCGGCGCCTTAGGCTATGGCGCTAACTGGATCACCGACTGGTATTCCTATGAAGACGACGCCAAAGCGCTGCTTGGTCTGACCGAGGGCGAAAATGTCGCCGGTTGGATCTTCCTGGGCACCCCCACCGAAGCGCCGCTGGAACGCGAACGTCCCGATTATGAGTCACGGGTTAGCTATTGGCAGAGTTGAAATTCCGGGTTAGCGATTTATGACACTATCGGGGGACGACTATGAGCAATGAACCAACGAAAAAAGAGCATGATGATTTTGCTGCGCTTGTCGTCACCCATTACAAAGCCAGAGGCTGGACGCATTCTATCACCTACAATCAAGCAGATTTTTCCCTTGATTTAGGTAATAATGGCGGATGGGTTTATCTAGGCAATATTTACAAAGACTGGCTTGCTGCAGAAACAGAGGCAGACAAAACCAAAAACATAGAAATTCTGATCAACTCTTCACTTTATTCTGAAGAACAAGAAAAAAATAAGAAGACATTCGAGCAAATACTTCCAGACATACTGCCAGCCATTCGAGGAAGAGACTATGTCGAGAATATGTGGATGGCTGTAAATGATAGGTCCATGATAGCCGAAATGGCCGCTATAAGTCGGCCATTTGCGGAATCACTCAGCGTCATGCTTGTGGTCAATACGCCAGATGCAATCGGTAGCGTTACATCTGATCAGCTCAAGGATTGGGGAAAGACATTCGACGATGTTTTCCCGCTGGCTATGGACAATCTCAAACGCTTCAAAAGCATTGAATTTGAAGCTGTTCAACGTGGTATTTATCTACTGAGCAGTGGTGATTTTTTTGATCCCTCGGCTCTGTTGATACCTAGTGCTTTTGGAAAGCTCGACATCAAAGGTGATGTCATTGTCGTGGCTGTATCCCGCAGCCTGATAGAGGTTACTGGCTCAACCGACCGAGGCAATCACGATCTTTTTGCCCGTATAGTCGAAGGTGAATATTCGAAAGACGTCCGTCCTGTCTCGCTTATGCCCTTGGTTCTAAAAAACGGCAAGTGGTATCCGGCCGATTCGGCGCAGGGAAAGTATCCTGCAATTGACAGGTTAAAGACGCTCCACACGCTTAATACCTATCAAAATCAGAAGGCAACACTGGAAGAATATTTCAAGAAAACAGGTCGTGATGTTTTCGTCGCCACATTCGATGCGATTGAAGATAATGATAAATTGACCAGTTTTTCAACCCTAGCTGCAAATATAAGTACGCTGCTTCCACAAACAGATGTGGTTATTCTAGCTCCAACAGATATGACCGTGCCTTTGGTGCGGAGTTGGCAAGATGTCATGACTGTATGTAAACCGGTTACAGAGCCTAACACCTATCCACAACGCTATGTTTTTCCAAAGGGTATAGAAAAAGATTGGGCCGATAGGCTGGACCGCGAGTTCGAGCACCCGCAAGGTTTTCCTGAGCTTAAGCCTTCCGAAAAAGCTTAATAACTTCGATAAGCGCCCAAACTGTCAGCGACAGGACGAGGTATGTCAGCCATTTTATATTCACAACGGCGCCGCCAGCAAAGTCGAGAACTTTGGTTTGCGAAAGTAGTACAAGCAACAAGGCTGGCAGCAAAATGATGGCGTGCGCGATGCCAATGATCACGACGCCCCTAAACCACCATTTGCCCCAAAGCCCCCTCACCTGCGCTTAGCCCCGACCGCGATAGGTGGGCACGCCGAAGTCTGGCACATAGACGCCCTTGGGCGCTTCACCTGTTTGCCAGAAAACATCGATCGGGATGCCGCCGCGCGGATACCAGAAACCGCCGATGCGCAGCCAGCGCGGGTCGAGCAGGTCTTTCAGGCGCTTGGCGATATAGATGGTGCAATCCTCATGGAAGGCGCCATGATTGCGGAAGCTGGTCAGGAACAGCTTGAGCGATTTCGACTCGACCAGCCAGTCCCCTGGCACATAATCAATGACCAGATGGGCGAAGTCCGGCTGGCCGGTCACCGGGCACAGCGAGGTGAATTCCGGCGCCGTGAAGCGCGCGACATAGTCGACATCGCTATGCGGATTGGGCACGCGCTCCAGCACGGCCAGGGCGGGATCGCTGGCGACAGCATTGCCGCCACCTAATTGGGTCAGATTATCGGTATAATGGCTCATGAGCTGGATATAGACGCGACCGCCAAATAAGCAAGAGATATGGATTTTGAACTTTACGCGAACGTCAATTTCTGTAAATGTTATCTCTAAAATGCCGACCGCATTTTGGCAAGCGCGACCGTGCGCCGCGCACGTTTGCGCGTAAGCCATGCGACGCTTGAGCTAATATAAGAGGAAACATCATGGCCATTCCCGCTTCCCTGACCAAGAACCTGCGCTTTCCGGCGGTCGCCGCGCCGATGTTTCTTGTCTCCGGTCCGGAGATCGTCATCGCCACCTGCAAGGCCGGCATGATCGGCACCTTCCCCGCCCTCAACCAGCGCACTTCGGAAGGCTATGCGGAATGGCTGGATGAGATCAAGGGCAGCTTAGGCCCCGAAGATGCCGCGTTCGGCGTCAACCTGATCGTTCACAACACCAATACGCGCCTGATGGCCGATATCCAGATCACCGTCCAGCACAAGGTGCCGCTGGTCATCACCTCGCTCGGCGCGGTCAAGGATATCGTCGATGCCGTCCATTCTTACGGTGGCGTGGTGTTCCATGACATCATCAATGCCCGCCACGCCCGCAAGGCGATGGAGGCCGGTGTCGACGGCCTGATCCTGGTTTCGGCCGGCGCCGGCGGTCATGCGGGCAATCAGCACCCCTTCGCCCTGATCAATGAAATCCGCGAGTTCTTCAGCGGCACCCTCCTGCTCTCCGGCGCGCAATCGACCGGCGCCGATGTGGCGGCGGGCCTGATGGCCGGCGCCGACCTTGGCTATATGGGCACGCGTTTTATCGCCACCACCGAGGCCCGCGCCGTCGAGGGCTACCGCGAAATGCTGATCGAGAGCACGGCCAAGGACATCACCTATACCGATGCTATTTCGGGCATCAACGCCAACTTCCTGACACCCTCGCTTATTGCCAACGGCCTCGATCCGGCGGCGGCCAAGGACCCGCACCACAAGATCGACATGGCCGAGGAACTGAACAGCGAGGCCAAGGCGTGGAAGACGATCTGGTCCGCCGGCCAGGGCGTCGGCTCGATCCACGAAGTGCTGCCGGTCGCCGATCTGGTCAGCCGCCTGAAGACGGAGTTCTCCGCTGCCCATGAGGCATTTACCGCGAGGGCGAAGCTATACGATCTATAGACTGACCGCTTCCTTCGCCAGCAAGTCGCGAATATTTTCCGTCGTCTGGATGGTCTGTTTCGGCAGCTTCATTTTGAACACCGGCGACATCAGTTTGGCCATGAAGCTATGCGGGGTGATGTCTATCAGGTGGGTCAGCCGCGTGCCCTCGCCGGAAGGCTCCATGTGGAACTCGACCACCACCGCCATCATCTTGTCGAAATAGCGGTAAGCCATGTGACGATCCTGCTCATAGGCGGTGATCACGCCGTCCATCAATCCGTGGCGGCCACTCTCGCAATAGGCATAGCGCAGTTTGTCGCCCACCTTGTTAGGGCCCGAACTTGCCTTGGCCACGCCTTCGCAGCGCTTGAGCCACAACGGCACCTTGGAATAGTCTGCCAGGAGGGCAAAAACCTGATGCGGCGGTTGCGGCAGTTCAATACCGTGTTCGAAAGCGATCGTCATACGCGAAACCTCGTTGCTCCCCCATTGCAAAATTGACAAGCGGCAGATCAAAGAGCCTAACATAGGTCACACAACTGACAAGAGTTTTACATAACTATGACGTCACGCAAGACCGGCTTTTTAAATCTCACCGTTATCCGATATCTGCGCCACAAACCCCAACTTGTCTTTTCGCTGCTGACTGGCCTTGCGGTATTGGGTTTTTGCCTTGGTTTCACGCACCTCAACGGCATCACCAGCGCCCTGATCGCGTGGAACTGTTTCACGGTTCCCTACATCGCCCTTGCGCTTCAGGCCATGTTAACCGCCGATCGCGCCAGCCTCGAAAGCCACGCCCACCTTTATGACGATGGCGAAGGGGTGATTCTCCTGCTGTCGATTCTGGCGGCTATTTTGAGTTTCGTCGCCATCATCGGCGAACTGGCGACCACACAGAACGTCAGCGACGCGGCAAAAGCCTGGCATGTCGCCCTCTCCGGCCTGACCCTGATCACCGCCTGGACCTATATCCACATCGCCTTCGCCTTCCATTACGCCCACGGCTATTATGCCGAACTGCCGCGCAACAAGGGCGAGCCGTCGCTAATCTTTCCCGGCACCAAGGCGCCGCACTATATGGATTTTCTCTATTTCGCCTTTGTCATCGGCACATCGGGCCAGACAGCGGATGTCGATTTCGCCACCACCAATATGCGCCGCATTGGCCTGATCCACTGCGTGACGGCCTATCTCTTCAACGCCACGGTTCTGGCCCTGACGATCAATATCGCCGCCGGCTTGATCAGTTCGTCTTGAAGTTAAGAAGCCCCACCACCAACGCGCCTACAAATGTTGCGCTATCGCTTCGCTGCTTGAGCGCTGGCGCGGCGGTCCCCTCCCCGGTAAACCGGGGAGGTATAAGGACTCGTTTCCCTAAAACGCCTTATTCAACGAGATCAGCGCCGTCTGGTCCTGCTGGCTGTCCGAACCATAGGTGCCACGATACTGCGCCGACAGTGAATAGCCGCCCATCTTCCGCTCCAGACCAATGCCGACCAGTACGCCGGGGCTCCCGACATCGCCCATATCGGTGGCGAAGGCCTGCGCCGTGTTGTTGATCAGCTTGCCACGCAGGTCTTCCTGATCGCCGCTTAGCACGGCCTCATAACCCAGCACGCCACTCAAGGACACATTTTCGCTAAGCTTGCCACTGGCCTGGAGTTCGACCGTGCCAGACAGCGCCGATACCTTGCGGTCCTCAAAGCCGACCGCCGCCACCGTGCCGCGCTCCTTGAAGCCCTTCATCGTCGCGCTGGCATAAGACAGGCGCGCCACCGGCGTGACCGTCCAGCCACCCATGGCATGATCGAAGCCGGTCTGGACCTGCGCCGAATAGGCGGCGGTATCGACATGATTGACCGTCTCGCGGAAGGCGTTGATCAGCGTATGGCGTTCATAATCGCTGAAGCTGGTGATGCCGGCGCCCGCAGTCGCGGTAATGAAATAACGACCGGGACGCCAGTCAAGGCCCAGATCGAAGCTCAGATCGGTCGGCTTGGCGGTGACGAGGAAGCCCTTGGCATCACCGGTCAGGGCAGTGACGCCAAAGCCAAAGGTGGTGGCAGTGCCGATCGACTGCACGGCGCCCGCGCGAACCCCGGCCAGGCTGTAATCATAGGCCTTGACGTCAGAGTTGGCGTCATCACCCCCGATGCCGTCCTGCATGGCGAGCGACGTGTCGCGCGATCCTTGCGCTCCGACGATCTGGATGAAATAGCCCTCGCCGGTGGCGCGATGCAGCAGCGAGCCCATCTCGGCCTGAATCGCACGGCGGGTGGTGTAGCCTTGCTCAGCCAGCATTCCGACACCGCGGGTCAGGGTGGGCGTGTAGAGATATTGCGCGGCCAGATTGGCCACCAGTTGATGACCGGCAGCCGTCGGGTGGACGCCGTCCCAGAACAGATAGCCGTTGCGGGTCTCCTGCGATCCGGTGACGCAGGCCGTCACAGTGATGCAGGCCTGGGTGACATTGGTGAACCCGAAGCCTTGCGGATCGGCGACGATGGCGCCGAAGGCCGAACGGATATCGACCTCGACGATATTGGTATCGCTATGTGCCGCTGCCGCCGCGTTGAGGCCGGTGTCGAGTGCGGTGTTGAAGACGCCCGTGGTGTAGGTGGTCAGGCTCGATGTGGTGACGCTGGTGTTGAACTGCGGCGTCGAACCGAGATCGGGCAGGTTCATGACGACGATGGTCTTTGCGCCGGCGGTCGCCAGTTGCCCAACCTGGCTGCTGACATTACCGGCCGCCGTGCTGGCGATGCCGGTCATGTAAGCCGAGGCGGTCGAGGGGTTGGCAGCAGCGGTTGGCAGCGCCTGGAAGATATCGTTGGCGCCGGCCCACAATGAAACGACGTCATTGGCCCCAAAGGTGCCGCCGCGCGCCAGATAGGCGCCGATCTGGGTCGGCGTGCCGGGGATGGGACCGCTGGAGTTGGCGGCGGAATCCGAACGCGCCCCGCCCCAGCCGTAATAGACATTGCCGCTGTTGATGGTTGCGGGCGAGCCAAAGAAGTTCAGACCGCTGCCGGCGAGATATTCGTTCCACACCAGGTCGTTGGTGAAGCGGCGATTATAGGGGGCGGGCGGCTGGCCGGTGGCGGTGAACAGGTTGCCCGGGTCGCTGAGCGAGTCGCCAAAGCTGACCAGACGGTCATAGGACTGGGCGTGGGCTGCGAACGGCAGCATGGAAACCATGGACGCCAGAAGCGCCAGAGTGAGCGTGTGTTTCATTGGACCCTGCGAGTTTTATTTTTGTTATGGCGGCAACCCAGGCTTCGCCCGGCCGGACACATATTGCGATGCAATAAGTAATGCCGTGACCGTTACGGACCAGCCTTAAGTCGTGTGGCGGCATGAAAAACACCGTCACAAGCACGACAGTGTTATGTTACTGGCGAGATGGCAATATTTCCGCAACGTCAAGGGGCAACTTATTTTGCATGCCTGTCACAAATTAGCCGCAGGCAAGTTATCGCCGACTGAATGCAGGAAGATGGCAAGTAACTATATTACCTTACGTCAATCGCCCCCCGGCAGAACGGCCAGCATGAAGAAGAACTGCTCGATCGACCGTACGACGTCGGTGAAGTTCTCCAGATTGAGCGGCTTGACGATATAGGCATTGGCGTGAAGACCATAGCTGCCGGCAATATCGAGCTCGGCGGCAGAACTGGACAGGATGATCACCGGGATATGACGCAAGCCCTCGTCGTTCTTTATAAGGCTAAGAAGTTCCTTGCCGCTCATCTTTGGCAGGTTGAGATCGAGCAGGATGAGATCCGGCAGACGCATCCCGGCGTAATCCCCCTCGCGCCTGAGCATCGACAGGGCCGTCTCGGCCGTTTCCGCTACGGTCAGGTTGTTGTCGATCTCGGCCTGTCGAAAGGCGCGTGAGGCCAGCAGGGCATCGCCGCGATTATCCTCCACCAGCATGATTTCCGCTGCGCGCCCTTCTCGGATAAGCAGATTGACCATGTTTTGCACTCCTGTGAACGATTATACGCTCTTAAGGTCTTTCGGGATCGTAAAGAAAAAGGTGGAACCGACGTCCGGCTCCGATGTCGCCCAGATGCGGCCGCCGTGGTTCTCTACGATCTTGCGGCAGACCGCGAGGCCCAGCCCCGTACCCTGGATGCCATCCCAGCTATGCAGGCGACGGAAGGGTTCGAAAATCTGGCCGACAAAGGCCTCATCAATGCCCATGCCGTTATCCTTCACCGAAAACCTCCACATATCCCCCTCGTCCGCCACGCCGATATGGATGACAGGCAGGCGGCGCGGCTTTTGATACTTGATGGCGTTGGTGACGAGGTTTTGCATCAGGCGCATCAGTTGCACGCCATTGCCCTTGAGACGCGGCAGGGTGTCATAGGTGATGACCGCCAGGCTCTCCCTGGTTAGGGCGCGCAGGTTATCGAGCACGTGCACCAGTTCGGTGCGCATATCGACATCGGAACAGCGGAAGCCTTCCTTGTCGACGCGGGCATATTCGAGCAGGTCCTGCACCATGTCGCGCATCCGCATCGCCGAATTGCCGATGATTTTGAGATATTCCTTCCCGTCGTCATCAAGCTTGTCGGCATAGTCCTTGGCGACGATCTGGCTGAAATTGAGCACCATGCGCAAAGGCTCCTGCATGTCGTGCGAGGCGACATAGGCGAAGCGCTCCAGTTCGGTATTGGAATCGGTCAGGCGGCGCAACAGTCTCTGGCGGCTGTCCTCGGCCAGCTTGGCCTTGGTGATGTCGCGCACGATACCGGTATAGTGCTGCTTGCCGTCGATCTCGAAGGCGCTGACCGACAGATCGGCCGGGAATTCCGCGCCGTCCTTGCGCCGCGCCTTGACCTCGCGGCCAGTGGTGTCGGTATTCAGATAATCGCCGATATAACGGTCGTGTTCGGTATAGGTCGGGTCGGGCATCAAAAGGCTGATCGGCTTGCCCTGCACTTCCTCGGCGCTATAACCGAAAATGCTTTCACAGGCGGCGTTGAAGCTCTGAATGCGGTCGTTCTCATCAATCGTGATCACGCCATCGAGGACGTTATCGACCACGGCGCCCATGGCGGCACGGTTGTTCTCCTCACTTTGCCGGTGAAGTTCCTCAAGCCTGGCATTGGCGTCGGCCAGTTGCTTTGGGCTCGGCAGAGCCAGGGCCCTCGGCATCATGCGCACAATGGTGACCAGGGTGGCGATCGAGGCGATGGCGGTCAGCGCCTTGATAACGCCTTCGAAGTAATAGTCCGGATGCCACAGCACCCATATATTAAGAAGGTGCGAAAAGCCGCACAAAAGGATGAAGGCGCCGAACAGCGCGAACACCATCTGAAACGGCAGATCCTTGCGTTTCCTGATAAAATAGATCAGCGCCAGGGGAATGCCGAAATAGGCCAGAACAATCCCAAGATCTGACACGACATGGAGCCACAAAATACCCGGCTGCCACAGAAAGCAGTAGCCATGCGGCATGAATTGGTTGACGTTCATATCGTGATCCACGTCGTGTCGTCCTTCCCGGCAAAGGTGAGTCCGTTTTGCCCTTAACAAGCGCGAATTGAGTCAAAAAGCAAACGAAACACCGGACAGGTGATTGCGCGTACTAACAACGGCTCCTTAGAAGGAAACCGCTTGCGGAAAGGGACAAATTAGCCGAACCTGTGATCACGGCAGGATGGCTACGATGGACCCGCTACATGACACATATCGCCGACAGAGATCGCCCGCCGCAGGTTTTGCTGGTCGAAGATAATCGGGGCGACGCCGTCCTGACCCGCCGGGCCTTCAAGCGCGCCAATATCGCCAGTGATATCGTGGTGGCGGAAACCGGCGAAAAAGGCCTGAGCATCCTGCGCCGCGAAGGTGAGCACGCCGGCGCTAAGCGTCCCGATATCATCCTGCTCGATCTCAACCTCCCCCACATGCACGGTCAGGATTTTCTCCAGACGGTGAAGTCAGATCCTGACTTCAAGCGTATCCCTGTCATTATCCTGTCAAGCTCCAGCGCCGACAAGGACGTGATCGGCAGCTATGACCGCCACGCCAACGGCTACATCACCAAGCCGGTCACCACCGAAACCTATGACGATATCGTGGCGCGCATCGAACAATACTGGTTCACCCTGATGCAATTGCCACCCGATCAGGCCCCTTCTGCCTTCGCATAAGGATTTTGTGCCTCGGGGGATGGTCTCAAACGCGAGACTCCCTTACATTATGGCCATGAGCAAATTCCCCCGCGTGCCCCGCGCCGCCAAGCCACCGAAATCTCCCATCGTAAAAGTCGCCAGGGGCCTGCCCGACGATCAGACCCTGCTCGACGCGCTGGACGCAAATCGTGAACTCGATGTCGGCGATCTTGCCAAGCAATTCGGTCTCAAGGGCGACGACCGCCGCCTGCTGCGCCAGCGCCTGAAGCATCTTTCCGAAGCCGGCCAGCTCGACAAGCGTGGTCGCAAGACCTTCGGCGCCATCGGCGCCCTGCCCGATACCGGCGTCTGCGAAGTGGTCGAGCGCGATATCGACGGCGAACTGTGGGTGCAGTGGGGCAAGCCGGAAGACACGAAGAAGGACAAGGTCAAGCCGCCGCTGGCGCGCCTCGCCCCGCTCAAGGCCTCCGTCGCCCAGACGCCGCCGACCATCGGCGACCGTATCTTTGCGCGCTTCGAAAAGACCTCCGACGGCTGGGTGGCACACCTGATCAAGGTGCTCGATCAGGGCGCGCCCAAAGTGGTCGGCGTGGTGCGGATCAGCCGCCAGCGCAAGGGCGTCAGCGAAATTCGGCTGGAATCGGTCAATCGCAAGACTAAGGAAAACTACGTCCTCACCGGTCAGGGCCTCGATACGCTGGAAGACGGCGACGTGGTGGTGGCCGCGCCGGTCGGCGGCATCACGCGTTATGGCCCCAAGCCCGCCAAGGTGATCGAGGTCATCGGCAAGGAGGATGAGCCAAAGGTGGCTTCGATCATGTCGATCCACAGCCATGGCTTATCCATCGGATTCAACGCCGACACCGAGCTTGAGGCGAAGTCCGCCAAGGCGCCTGGCCTTGGCAAACGCACCGACCTGCGCGACCTGCCCTTCATCACTATCGATCCCTCCGACGCCAAAGACCACGACGACGCCGTCTACGCCCACCGCGACGAAGACGAAGCCAATCCGGGCGGCTATGTCGTCTGGGTCGCCATCGCCGACGTGGCGCACTATGTGACGCCGGGGTCTTCGCTCGACAAGGACGCGCGCGACAAGGGCAATTCGACCTACTTCCCCGATCGCGTCGAGCCCATGCTGCCGCATGTCCTTTCCTCCGGCCTGTGTAGCTTGCAGGAAGGCGAGAACCGCGCCACCCTGGCCGTGCGGATGGTGTTCAACGCCGCCGGCAAGAAGCTCAGCCACAGCTTCGTGCGCGGGCTGATGCGTTCGGCCGCCAAGCTGAGCTACGAGCAGGCGCAGGCCGCCATCGACGGCACGCCGGACGACAAGACCGGCCCGCTGCTCGATACGCTGCTGAAGCCCCTGTGGGAGGCGCACGCCTGCCTGACGCGCGGCCGTAATATCCGCCAGCCCCTGCATATCAACTCGCCGGAGCGCAAGATCACGCTCGATGCCGAGGGCAAGGTCATCAAGATCGAGCCGCGCGTCAGCCTGGATGCCATGCAACTCATCGAAGAGATGATGATTCAAGCCAATGTCTCGGCCGCCGAAACGCTGGAAAAACACAAGACGCCGCTGATCTTCCGCGTCCACGAAGCGCCCTCACTGGAAAAGATCGGCAATCTGGCTGACTTCCTCGCCACGCTCGGCCTGCCCTGGACCAAGGGCGAGCCGCCGCGCACCGAGCGCTTCAACGCCCTGCTCGATGGCCAGAAGGACGGTCCGCACGCCGAGATCATCAACGAGGTGGTGCTGCGCACCCAGATGCAGGCGCACTATTCGCCGGAGAACTACGGCCACTTCGGGCTTAATCTTGATAACTACGCCCACTTCACCTCGCCGATCCGCCGCTATGCCGACCTTGTGGTCCACCGCGGCCTGATCCGCGCCCTCAAGCTGGGCGATGACGGTTTGACGGATTACGAGATCAAAACCCTGAAGGATACCGCCGAGCACATCACCGAGACGGAGCGCCGCTCGATGAAGGCTGAGCGCGAGGCGATTGAGCGCTATATCGCCGCCTTCCTGCAGGATCAGGTCGGCGCCACCTTCCAGGGCCGCATCGTCGGCGTCACGCGCTTTGGCCTGTTCGTGAAGCTGACCGAGACCGGCGCCGATGGCATCATCCCGGTGTCGTCGCTGGGCAATGACTATTTCGTCCATGATGATGTGCAGCACGCCCTGATCGGCGAACGGAGCGGCCAGCGCTGGCGTCTGGGCACGAATATCGAAGTCGAGCTGATGGAGGCCATGCCGATCACCGGCGGGCTGGTCTTCAAGATGCTGAGCGAACCCGAAGCCGCCGATCCGAACGCGCCGCGCGCCCGTCTGGGCGTGCGCGCCCGCACCGGTCAGGCCTTCCAGCCCCGTAGCGGCAAGCCCGGTCCGAAGACCGGCGGCCGGCCCAAGGGGTTCATTCCGCAAGGCGTCAAGAACGCCAAAAAGAAAAAGAAGCGTTAGGTTGCCTATACCGCCCCACTCATGTGGGGCGGTATAGGCTCTCAGCGGAAGCTGTAGCTCTGCTTGAGCAGGGTCAGATCGCCGCCGGAGACGCGCATCGACAACTGCTTGACGCCGTCCGAAAGCTGCACATCGCGGCTTTCCATCCTATCGAACCCCGTGGCCGGATCGCGGCCATAAAGATCGAAGGTGACGCGATCGCTGCGGGTCCAGTGGATGCGCAGGTCAAAGCTCTCATCGGGCTTCAGGGCCACCTTGAAGGTCTGCCCCCTGTCCTGCCCGCTGCCCGTCACCTTGGTCAGGGTCGATTGCAGGCGGCCATCCCCCCCGACCTCAAAGGTCAGGGCCGCCGCCTCATTGGCCACACCATCCATCGACAGGCCGAACGACGCCGTATCGCAATTGGCCTCGGCGCAGGACAGGCGCACGACCAGATCAACGCGGGTGATATCGGTCAGCGGATCGGAGGACGCCGTGTTGCTCTTGCCGGCGTCGGCATGAAGCTTGAGCGCCTCAGCGACCTGATAGGGCACCTTCGGCTCTGCCGCCAGGGCGGGCACCGCCAGAATCAGTCCGGAGAAGATAAGAGCGGCGGCGAGGTGATGCGTCATGGCGTTTTGTCCCGAAATCCGTGTAGAAGGTTGCAGATAGCTTGACCTTCGGGGCAAAAATGCGTCTATGCCCGTCTTACAGCGAAAAAACGCTTTTTATGCCGGATCGGTCCTTGACTTCCCGCCGTTCCTGAGTATTTTCCGCCCCTCTCGTTTATTTGCGCTCCATGACTGATGTTTTGGTCCGCACCCGTACCTTAAGGACTTTACGTCATGGCAAAGCCAGCCTCCATTAAGATCCGTCTGAACTCGACGGCTGACACCGGCTTCTTCTACGTGACGAAGAAGAACGCCCGCACGAAGACCGAAAAGATGGTGCTGAAGAAGTACGATCCGGTTGTGCGCAAGCATGTCGAATTCAAAGAAGGCAAGATTAAGTAATCAAGCCCTCTTGAGATTGTCCTTTGGCACCCCCCCGCCGAAGGACCTTAAAGGAAGCCGCGTCTGAGTTCCCCCTATACTCGGCGCGGCTTTTTTACGTCTGGATTTTGAGATTTAAGGTTGACCACGGATAAGGCACGGATGATGCCAAGCGCATCTGCACGGATGAAGGCACGGATTTCAGGATATCTTTCATACGACCGATGCCGTCATTTACGGCTATTGACGGCAAAGCCGTCATTCCAATGTTGCAAACCGAGCTAGCTTCGTTGATACACGAAGTCCATCCAACCGATAAAATCCGTGTCTTTATCCGTGTCGCCGCGCAGCGGCATCCGTGCCTGATCTGTGGTCCTCTTTAAGGGGCCGTCCGCAAGCTTACGCCGCCGATCGGACAATCACGCGATTACGTCCGGACTGCTTGGCCTCGTAGACGCCCTCGTCGGCGCGCTTGAGGAGGCTTTCGGGTGCATCGCCCACGCCGCGCGAGGTCGCAACCCCCACCGAGACCGTCACCGCCAGCTCGCGGCCATCGGCCAGCACAAACGGGGTATCGGCCACCTGGGAGCGCACACGCTCGGCGATATGGACGGCATCGGCCTGATCGGTGCCCGGCATCAGCACCACGAACTCCTCACCGCCGAAGCGGCACGGCATGTCGATGGCGCGGACATTCAGGCTGAGACGGCGGGCGAATTCGCGGATCACCTCATCGCCGGCATCGTGGCCGTAGGTGTCGTTGACGCGCTTGAAGAAGTCGATATCGAGCATCAGCAGGGACACGATATCGGCCTCAGCATCCTTCGACGTGATATGGCGCGCCATGGCCATGCTGAGCTGGTGATCGAGGAAACGGCGGTTGTTCAGGCCGGTCAGCGGATCGGTGACGGCCATTTCGAGTGAGCGATCGAGTGAGTTGCGTAAAAAATCGCCATAGCGCTTGCGGCGGATCTGGGTCTTGGCGCGGGCGCGGAGTTCCTGCATGTCGATCGGGCGCGGCACCACGTCATTGACACCCAGTTCCAGCGCCTTGAACATGATCTTGCGCTCATCGGCATTGATGATGGCAAGGACGGGGCGTTGGCGCGTCGCTTCGTTGGTACGCAGTTGCGCCACCCAGCGCAGGGGATCGAAAGCCTTGGCGGTCAGGTTCAGCACCACCAGATCGACGCGCCCGCCGGCGATCTTCATGGCGTTCACCGGATCGGTCTCGTAGGCGCAGCGGTGATCTTCGCCCAGTTGCAGCATCAGACGTTCGGCCTGACGCGGATTGTCATCGAGAATCAACACATTGCCGGTAGCGGAAATCTGCCGTTGCAGGAGATCGTTATCGACCAGCCCGGCTCGGCGGCTTGAGGCTTCGCGCTGGCGCAGGTCATCGACCATCTGCTTGAGACGCACCAGCGCCTGCAAACGCGCCATCAGAATCACGTCATCGACCGGCTTGGTGAGGAAATCGTCAGCGCCGGCCTCCAGGCCCGACAAGCGGTCATCGCGGCCATCGAGCGCCGTGATCAGGATGATCGGGATATGCTGGGTAGCAGGATTATTCTTGAGCTGACGGCAGACCTCGTAGCCGTCGATTTCCGGCATCATGACGTCGAGCAGGATGATATCGGGCTGCTCGCTGGCCGCCTTGGCAATGGCGGTGCGGCCGTCCTGCGCGGTCAGCACCTCGTAATAGTCGGCCTCCAGCTTGGCCTGAAGCAGGCGCACATTGGCGGCGATGTCATCGACGATCAGGACACGCGCGGTCATCTTGCCCCCTCAGCCTTAACCGAGATAACGGCGCACGGTATCCAGGAAATGGGTGACGGAGATCGGCTTCGAAATATAGGCCTCACAACCGCCTTCGCGGATGCGTTCCTCATCGCCCTTCATGGCGAAGGCCGTCACGGCCACCACCGGAATGTGCGAAAGTTCATCGTCCTCTTTCAGCCACTTGGTGACTTCCAGGCCGGAGATTTCGGGAAGCTGGATATCCATGAGAATGAGGTCAGGGCGGTGTTCGCGGGCAAGAGTCAGCGCCGACAATCCCTCGCCGGTCTGGAAGGTTTCATAGCCCTGCGCATCAAGCAGGTCATGAAAGAGCTTCATGTTCAGTTCGTTGTCCTCAACAATAAGGACTTTCTTCTGTATCATTCCAAAACCTTTGAGCCCCGCCGGAAACCTTCAATTTTGAAGACCCTCAGCCCCACGTCATCTTATTTTTTGCACCGAATCGCCCGCTTGCGCGGCCCCCGGCTTTTCGATCCTCAATCTATAGGGACTCTCTTAAGGTCAGATGAAGGGGAAGGTAACAAAAGGTAAAAATGGGGATGGAAGTCATGAACGCAAATCAGCTATAACCTCGGCCAACTGGCCACCCTTGAGCGGCTGCATACTCTTACCACATAAAGGATTCCTCATGTCACAAACCGAAGATCGTCTGCGCGCCCTCGGGTTAACCCTGCCCGTCCCCACCGCGCCGGTGGCCAATTACGTGCCGTTCGTCCGCACCGGGAATCACGTTCATATCTCCGGCCAACTCTCAAATGACGCAAATGGCGGAATCAAGGGTACGCTTGGCGTCGATGTCACGCTGGAACAGGGCGTGGAAGCCGCGCGCCTGTGCGCCATCAACCTGCTGGCCCAGATGAAGGCCGCCGCCGACGGCGATCTTGACAACGTCGTCCGCGTTATCAAGCTCAACGCCTTCGTCCAGGCCGGCCCGGAATTCTACAATATCCCGCAGGTCATCAACGGCTGCTCCGACCTGATGGTGGCCGCGCTCGGCGACGCCGGCAAACACGCCCGCTCGGCGGTGGGCATGTACAAGATCCCGCTCGGCTTCGCCGTCGAGATCGATGCCCTGATCGAAGTGTCGGATCGACGCTAAGCGATAGATTGTGCATCCGCGAAAGGGGTGTTAGCGTCACCTCTTTTGCGGAGCACCCCATGCGCCTGAAAGCCCTCCTGCTGGCCCTGACCTCCTTGATGGCGCTTTCGGGTCAGGCTGTGGCCGCCGACAGATCCGGCGATGGCGAACCGGCTTTTCGCGCCTTGTTCAAGGAACTGGTCGAAACCAACACCGCGCCCGGCGTCGGCAGTTGCACCCTCGCCGCCCAGCGCATGGAAGCTCGCCTGAAAGCCGCTGGCTACAGCGATACCGACATCCATCTCTTTATCCATGATAGCGCGCCGAACGACGGCGGGCTGGTCGCGACTCTGAAAGGCAGCGGCTCAACTAAGAAGCCGATCCTGCTGCTGGCCCATATCGACGTGGTGGCCGCCAAGCGTGAAGACTGGACGCGCGATCCCTTTATCCTCTTCGAGGAAGACGGCCAGTTCTACGGACGCGGCGTGGCCGACGACAAGGGGCAGGCCGCCATCTTCACCGACCTGTTGATCCGCTACAAACAGGAAGGCTACAGGCCGAAGCGCGATATCAAGCTGGCGCTCACCTGTGGCGAAGAAACCGAAGGCGTCTTCAACGGCGCCAAATGGCTTAGTGAACATCACAAGGACTGGATCGACGCGGCCTTTGCCATCAATGAAGGCGCCTATGGCGCGGATGATGCTGAGGGCCAGCATGTCTCGTTCGATGTCGAGGCCGCCGAGAAGGTCTATCAGGACTTCACGCTGGAGACCGACAATCCCGGCGGTCACTCGTCACGCCCGGTGCCGGAGAATGCCATCTATGATATGGCCGACGCGCTGAAAGCCGTCTCTGCTTACAGGTTTCCGGTCAGGATCAACGACGCCACCAGGGAATATTTCACCCGCATGGCCGATATCAAGGGCGGCGAGGACGGCGCCGCCATGCGCGCCATTGTCGCCAACCCGCACGATGCCGCCGCCGAGGCGCGCCTGTCGCAGGACGCCATGTGGCAGGCGATGCTACGCACCACCTGCGTGGCGACCATGATCGAAGGCGGTCATGCGGTCAACGCCCTGCCCCAGACGGTCAAGGCCAATGTCAATTGCCGCATCTTCCCCGGCACGCAGGTCGACGAGGTGCAAGCGGCTTTGGCCACCGCCATCAACAATCCCAAGGTCAGCCTGACGCTCAATGGCGCCCCCAGCCCGGCCACACCCGCGCCGCCGCTTGGCCGCGATATTCTGGCGCCCATTGAGAAGGTGGTGGCGGAGGTCTACCCCGGCGTGCCGGTTCTGCCCACCATGGAGACCGGCGCTTCAGACGGCATCTACACCACCGCCGCCGGCATCCCGACCTATGGCTTCTATGGCTTCTTCGAGGGGCCGGACGAAGGCAATATCCACGGCCTCAACGAGCATGTCGGGGTCAAATCGCTGATGGAAGGCCGCCGCTTCTTCCACAAACTCGTCAAGCTTTACGCCGATCAATAAGGGGAACCGATATGCACCTGAAACACAGCCTGCTGGCTTTTACCGCTGTTCTTGCCATCTCTGCCCCCGCCTTTGCGGCCGACACATCGGGTGACGGCGAACCGGCCTTCCGCGCCACCTACAAGGAACTGATCGAGACCAATACCACGCTTTCCGCCGGTAACTGCACCCTGGCCGCCGAGCGCATGGCGGCACGGCTGAAAGCCGCCGGCTATCCCGATGCCGATCTGCGCGTCTTTTCGGTGCCTGAGCACCCGAAGGAAGGCGGCCTTGTCGCCATTCTGCACGGCAAGGGCTCGAAAAAAAAGCCAATCTTGCTGCTGGCTCATATTGACGTGGTGGAGGCCAACCGCGCCGACTGGACGCGCGATCCCTTTACGCTCGTGGAAGAGGACGGCTATTTCTACGCCCGCGGCGCGCAGGACGACAAGGCGATGGCCGCCATCTTCACTGATCTGCTGATCCGTTACCGTCAGGAAGGCTATACGCCGAAGCGCGACATCAAGATGGCGCTGACCTGCGGCGAGGAAACCTCAGGCGCTTTCAATGGCGCAGAATATCTGGCGCAGAACCACAAGGACTGGATCGACGCTGGCTTTGCCATCAATGAAGGTGGTTCCGGCGAACTGGATGAAAACGGCAAACGGGTCACGTTTGGCGTTCAGGCGGCAGAAAAGGTCTATCAGGACTTCCAGATCGAGACGACCAATCCCGGCGGCCATTCCTCGCAGCCGGTAGCGGCCAACGCCATCTACGACATGGCTAGAGACCTGACGAAGCTGAGCGCGCTGGAATTCCCGGTCGAATTCAACGACACCACCCGCGCCTATTTCACCCGCATGGCGGCCATCAAGGGCGGCGATATCGGCGCGGCCATGCTGGCCCTTGTGAAGAACCCGACCGACGCCAAGGCCAACGCCATCGTTTCGGCTGACAAAAAGTGGCATTCGATGCTGCGCACCACCTGCGTGGCGACCATGATCAACGGTGGACATGCCACCAATGCCCTGCCGCAGAGAACCACGACCAATATCAACTGCCGCATCTTGCCGGGCACGCCGATCGAGACCGTGCGCGCCACGCTCGATCAGGCCATTGGCGATCCGAACAACCACGTCACCATCGTAGAACCGCGCAGTCCGGCCACGCCGGTGCCGGCGCTGAGCCCTGAGATCATGGCGGCGGTCGAGAGCGTGTCAGCGAAGATCTATCCGGGTACGCCGATCCTGCCGATCATGTCGACCGGGGCGACCGACGGCATCTATATGACTGCCGGCGGTATCCCGACCTACGGCATTTCCGGCATCTTCGTCGATAAGGACGGCAGCCGCG
Source organism: Asticcacaulis sp. MM231 (assembly GCF_964186625.1). Lineage (NCBI taxonomy): Bacteria > Pseudomonadati > Pseudomonadota > Alphaproteobacteria > Caulobacterales > Caulobacteraceae > Asticcacaulis > Asticcacaulis sp. MM231. The sequence continues at coordinate 1,503,854 of NZ_OZ075108.1, read as the reverse complement.
CCCATGGGCTGAACGAGCGCATCCGTGTCCAGTCGCTGATGGACGGCCGCCGGTTCCACTATCAGTTCGTCAAAACGCTGGCGGATCAATAAGGCCCCCATCCCGCGACATCCGGAGAGGTTCAGACGCGCGTTTCCAGATCAGCCAGAAACGCATCAATCGCCGTCATCGCCTCTTGTTCGTCGAGCATCGGCGCATGGCCGACGCGCGCCACTGTCACGGCGCCCATAGCGGAATGGCGCTCCAGCATCTGGCCAAAGGTCGCCTCGGATAACAGGTCGGAAAGCTCGCCGCGCACCCCCAGTACGGGGATGCCTTTAAGCGTATCCCATATGCCCCACATATCGGGCGGCGCCACAACCGGCCCATCCGGATCGAAGGCGCCGGAAATCGCCGGATCGTAGGACGACACCGGCACACCTTCGACCTCATGATAGGTGCGTTTCGCGAAGGCCAGCCAGTCGGCGTCGTCATAGTCCGGAAAAGCTGCGGCATTGGTCTGGCGCGCGCGCGCCGTCGCATCGGCCCAGGTGTTGATCGGCGGGCTCTTGCCGACATAGGACTTGATCCTTGCCAGGCCCGTCACGTCCAGTTCCGGCCCGACATCGTTGATCACCATGCCGATGACGGCCTGTGGCGCGATCATGCCCATGATCATCGCCATGATGCCGCCCATCGACGTGCCGATCAAGGCTGCGCGCGCGATGCCAAGCTCTCCCATCAGCTTGAACACATCCTGCACATAGAGCGCCGGAGAATAGTTGGCCGGCTCGGCATCCCAGCCTGACTTGCCGCGACCGCGCTGGTCCGGCACGATGACGCGATAGCGCTCGGACAGATGCGCCGCGATGACCTCGAAATCAGCCGAATTGCGGCTAAGCCCGTGCATGCAGATGACCGGCATGATCTCGCCGCCCCCGGAACGATGATAGTCCCGGGCATAGAGCTTCACGCGCAGATCATGGCTATCGTAAAAGACATCTTGATAGGCTGGCATGGCGGTCAATCTTAAAATGCGATGTAAGGACCAAGCGTACCGCCGGCATTGCGGCCGGAAATCGCCGTATAGACGCGCCGCCCATAGAAGAACGGCAGGCCGAAATCGAAGCTGTTGCTGTAAGGCTCCAGATTATCGAACCCGGTGGGATCACCGCCCAATCCCGGCAGGACGTAGTTTGGCGACTGGACAAGCTGAGACGTGTTGTCGATGGTGAACGGGACATTGGCCGCAACGCCGTTCTGCCCGGTCAGGCTGGCGGTCAGGCCAAGCGAGGTAGCCGGACAGTAGAAGCCCGCCAGATTGCCGGTGCAGGATGGAATGGCGCTGTCGGAGAAGCCGTAGAAGTTGGTGCCGCTGTCGATAAAGCTCTGCGTCAGGGCCACGCCCTTGTAGGTGGCGGTCAACAGAAAGCTGTTGCTGAGCGTCAGGATTGTGCGGTTGCCGAGCGTGTTGTTGGTCTGGGTGCCTATGCCAAAGTAAAGCGTTCCGGTCAGGCTGGGCGCGCCAAGGCCGGCCACCGCCGGCAGATCAACGATCGTGCCGTTGTTGTTGACCGCCATGCGCGCAACCGGATTGGGCACCTGCGAAGCCGTCGCAAGGGTCGAGGGCGTACAGGTGGCCGAGACACAGGTGTAGTAATAACCGTTATTGGTGGTGCTCGAGCAATAACTGCCGCAATCGGTGATACCGCTGCTGATGCCGATAATGCCGTTGGCGCCGAAATCGGCGATGGTGTCGTGGCTGTTGCCGCCGCCGGAGGAGCAGTCGGTCGGCACATTGGCGTAATCTCCACCATCACCGATGACCATCAGGGGCATGGCCGCGACAGTCTCGCCGCCGATGGTGAAATCGGCCGTACGGATCGAGCCGAAGACATAGCCATCGACGTACTGGTAACATTCCGCGGCCCCCTTGCCGGCCACCTGCGTATGCGGCAAGGCGGTGCGCATAGCCGGCGTCAGGGCTTCATTTTCGATACGCAGGCCAACAGAGCCGGTGTCCATGATGACGTGATCGATGGTCTGGCACGTGCTCGTGCCCGGCGCGCAGATCGTGACCGTAACAAAGCCGATATTGACGTTCCCCCCTGCCTGAGGCGGGCCGGAATCCACCGAGATGGTGGTAAAATTACTCAACGCCGCCGTGCTGCTGGAGTTGGACGATGAGGACGAGGAACCGCCGCCAGAGGACGTGCTGCCGCTACCCCCGCCGCCACCACCGCCACCACAGGCGGCAAGAAGAAGCAGAAGACCCGTCAGAAGAATATGCGGCTTCATTGGGCACCTGCCTGAAGGCTCTGGGCTGAGAAACCGGCAGGCGCGGCCTTGGGCAGGAAGGCAAAACCCCAGAAGGCGCCGGCATGGCCGCCGGTACGCACGACAAAATCGCTATGGGTCGAGGCCAGGGCGCGCCGCATCCGGATACGACCGGCCGGCGCGTTATCACTCTGAAAACGCTGGAAATAGCTCGTGCCGAATAGCTGGTTGAGATTGGGGCGCACCGGCCCTTGCCAGCTTACGGCGAAAACCGTGCCATCGGCGCGCGTCAACTGGCGCGTCACCGTGCCGTTTTCCAGCGTGACTTCGTGGCTGGTGACCTCACCCTGGACCATCTGAGCGCTCTTGCGTCCCACCATGCGGATACGATCGTTTTCGATGGTGGACGCCTTGCCGCCGAGCGTGGCGTGCGCGGGCGCGCTCACCAAAGCGATCAGCAGACTAAGCGCGATACCGGCTTGCCAGGATGTCATGAAAGGGCCCTTACATATGTCTGCCCAGAGTATCGCCGCTTGTAGTTAACGCAAGATTGCCGGACGGTGACGGCATGACCTTAACCGTGATCGAATTGCGCGATCAGACGATAAGACGCCCCGTCGAAGATCTGGCGCACCGTGGTGACGCGGTCCCTGTCGCGCCAGGTGCGGCGATCGACCACCAGACAGGCGGCGCCGGCATCAAGGCGCAGATGGCGGGCGGTCTGCGCCTCCGCGGCGGTGGCGCTGATCTGGTTCTCGACGTGTGTCCAGGGCACGGCGCCGAGCAGCCAGTGGCCGGGTGACTGGCGGCTGAAATCAACGTCTTCGGCCTGCGGCACCACCGACAGATTGATCAGGCGGCGTTCCAGCGCCAGCGGCTTGTCGGAGGCGAAATGCAGGCCCTCGATTTTCAACACCCGTCCGCCTTCACCGGCCAGTTCGCGCTCGTCGTCGCTGGACGCGGGGCGGATGGCATAGGACAGGACTTCGAAATGATAGGCTTCGCCGCGCGTCTCGATCTCGATCTGGATATCAGGGATATCGAGCACGGTGGAATCGAGGCGCGGCAACCGCACAAAGGTGCCGGCGCGTTTGCGGCGTTCGATCAGACCGGCCTCATCGAGCGGAGTCAGGGCCTTGTTGACCGTCATGCGCGACACGCCATATTGCGCCATCAACTCGTGCTCAAAGGGGATACGCTGACCGGGCTTCAGGGCCCCGGAGCGGATCTGCGCTTCGATGTCGTTACGGATCTGCTGATGCAGCGGCAGGATTTGGGTCATGCGGACAGCCTTTGCATGAGCCTGCGGTAATCAGCAAGTATGGCGTCGCGCCGGATATGGCGGCCGCCCGCGACCTGCTTGCGGCCAAAGCGCCAGACGCAATCGATCGGTGAGCGCGCCGAGGCGAAGACAAAGGAATCAAGATCGCAATCCAGACTAACCAGATCGGCGGGCAGGCCTATGACGAGACCGCTCTCAACACCCAGCGCCTGGGCGCCATCGAGTGCACGGACATACAGATGATCGAGCACATTGCGTTCACGATAGATCAGGCGCTGGCCGTATTCGAGCAGGCGAAGTTCCTCGGCGGCGCTGATCAGGACGTTGGAATCCGAGCCGATACCGAATTGCCCGCCCTGTTGGAGATAGTCCCGCGCCGGAAAGATACCGTCACCGAGATTGGCCTCGGTGATCGGGCACAGGCCGGCGATGGCGCCCGATGTCGCCAATCGCGTCGTCTCTTCAGACGTCATGTGCGTGGCATGAACCAGACACCATTGCGCATCGACCGTTGCATGATCGAACAACCATTCGACCGGACGCTGGCCGGTCATGGCCAAACAGTCTTCGACCTCACGCGCCTGCTCGGCGATATGGATATGGATCGGCGCGCCTTCGGCCATGGGGATCAGGGCCGTCAGTTCTTCCGGCGTGACCGCGCGCAGGGAATGCGGGGCGATTCCGACAAGGGCGTCATCGAGCGCGGCGACCTGTTTGCGGCTGGTTTCCAACAGGCGCTGAAAGCCCTCGAGATCATGGATAAAGCGCGCCTGACCGGCATTGGGCGCCTGTCCGCCAAAGCCAGCATGGGCGTAGAAGACCGGCAGAAGCGTCAGGCCAATGCCGGTTTGCGAAGCCGCCATAGCGATCCGTCCGGCCATTTCCGCCGGATCAGTAAATGGCTGACCATCCGGTGCATGATGCAGATAGTGGAATTCACCAACACGGGTAAAACCGGCCTCCAGCATTTCCATATAGGCCAGGCTGGCGATGATCTGCAGTTCGTCCGGGCCGATTTGCGCCTGGAATTTGTACATCTGCTCACGCCATGACCAGAAGCTATCTGGTTTCCGGGCCTGCTCACCAGAGCGCCGCTCTGTCAGGCCGGCGATAACGCGCTGGAAGGCGTGACTGTGCAGATTGGGCATGCCGGGGATGCCGATCACATGGCGCTCTCCTTGAGGTGCCGCGTCGATTTCTATGCTGGCGATGCGGCCATTGCTGATGGTCAGCAACACACCAGACTGCCAGCCCTGTTTCAGCAGCGCTTTTTCAAACCAAAGTGACGACATCGCTCTTGCACTCATTATGTCTATACATTATGCATTATGTATAGACATATTAGGCGAGTTTGAAAAGCCATGCAATGCGATACGGTCTGGACGAATTGCCGCCTGCTGGTGAAAGCGGGCCAGCCGGTGATCGACAAGGGCATGATCGCCGCGAAAGACGGTCGCATCGTCTACGCCGGCCCAGCCGCTGATTACGCGGGCGAGACCATCGAGCTGCAAGGCCGGCTGGTTACCCCCGGCCTGATTGATCCCCACACCCACCTCGTTTTTGCCGGCAACCGTGCCCATGAATTCAAGCTGCGTCTTGATGGTGCGACCTATGAGGACATCGCCCGTGGCGGTGGCGGTATCCTTTCCACTGTCAGCGCGACGCGCGCCGCCACTGAAGATGATCTGATCACCGCCGCCCTGCCCCGCCTTGACTCCCTGCTGGCCAGCGGCGTCACTACGGTCGAGATCAAGTCAGGCTACGGCCTGACGCTCGAAGACGAACTGAAAATGCTGCGCGCCGCCAAGGCGCTGGCACATCATCGCAAGGTGCGGGTCGTGACCACCTTGCTCGGTGCCCACGCCCTGCCGCCCGAATATACGGGCCGACCTGACGCCTATATCGATGAGGTGTGCAAGCGCATGATCCCCGCCGTGGCCCACGAAAGTCTGGCCTCGGCGGTCGATGTTTTCTGCGAAGGCATCGGCTTTTCCCCCGCCCAGACCGAGCGCGTCTTTATGGCTGCGAGGGCGCATGGCCTGGCCGTCAAGCTACATGCCGAACAGTTGTCCAACCTGCATGGCGCAGCGCTGGCCGCGCGCTATGGCGCGCTGTCGGCCGATCATCTCGAACATCTCGACGCCGACGGCATTGCCGCCCTGCGCGACGCCGGCACGGTAGCTACCGTCCTGCCCGGCGCCTATTACTTCATGCGCGAAACCATCAAACCACCGATTGAAGCCCTGCGTGCGGCAGGCGTGCCCATGGCCATCGCCACCGACTGCAATCCCGGCACCTCGCCGCTGACCTCGATCCTGATGGCGATGAACATGGCCGCCACCCTCTTCCGCATGACGGTCGATGAATGCCTGGCCAGCGTAACGATCCACGCCGCCAAAGCGCTCGGCCTGTCGCACGAGATCGGCACGCTGGAGGCCGGCAAGGCGTGCGACCTCGCCATCTGGGACTGCGAACAGCCCGCAGATCTGGTTTATTTCATGGGCTTTTCGCCCCTCCATGCTCGTGTATTCCAAGGTCAAACCGTATGATCCTCACCCCCGGCAACGTCCCTTTGTCCGTATGGCGCGATATCTACCGCGGCGCGGCCTTCAAGCTTGATCCGGCCTGTATGCCGGCGGTGGCCGAAAGTGCGGTGGCGGTTTCGCGCATTCTGTCACGAGGCGAGCCGGTCTACGGCATCAATACCGGCTTTGGCAAACTGGCGTCGACGCGCATAGAGGACGCCGATCTGACGACGCTTCAGCGCAACATCATCCTCAGCCATGCCGCCGGAGTTGGTGCCCCCTCGCCGCAGCCTGTGGTACGGCTGATGCTGGCGCTCAAGCTGACCTCGCTGGCGCAGGGCGCTTCCGGCATCAAACCGGAAACGCTGGAGCTGATGCAGGCCATGCTCGATCATGACCTGATGCCGGTCATTCCGTGCCAGGGCTCGGTCGGGGCATCCGGCGATCTGGCGCCTTTGGCGCATATGGCCGCCTGCATGATCGGCGTAGGCGAGATCGAGGTCTATGGCGCGCGGATGCCGGCCCTGCGGGCGCTGAAGGAAGCCGGCCTCCGCCCCCTCACGCCCGGCCCGAAAGAAGGGCTGGCCCTCCTCAACGGCACGCAATTCTCGACCGCCAATGCCCTGGCTGGCCTATTCGAGGCCGAGGTTTTGCTGCAAACCGCCCTGGTCACCGGCGCACTCTCGACCGAAGCCGCCAAGGGCTCGGATGCGCCGTTCGATCCGCGCGTCCATGCCCTACGCCGCCACAAAGGCCAGATCGATACCGCCCGCACCCTGCGGGACTTGATGAGCGATTCCACTATCCGCGCCTCGCACCTGAAAGGCGACGAGCGCGTGCAGGACCCTTATTGTCTGCGTTGTCAGCCACAGGTGATGGGCGCCGCGCTCGATATTCTGCGACAGGCGGCGGTGACACTGGAGACCGAGGCCAATGGCGTTTCCGATAATCCGCTAATCTTTACTGATCCTGATGAGGCGTTGTCCGGTGGAAATTTCCACGCCGAGCCGGTGGCCTTCGCAGCCGATATCATTGCCCTGGCCATCTGTGAAATCGGCTCAATCGCCGAGCGCCGCATCGCTATGCTGGTTGATCCGGCGCTATCGGGCCTGCCGGCGTTTCTGACACCGCAACCGGGTCTCAATTCCGGCTTCATGATCCCGCAGGTGACGGCGGCCGCCCTGGTGTCGGAAAACAAGCAGCGCGCCTATCCCGCCAGCGTCGATTCCATCCCCACGAGCGCCAATCAGGAAGACCACGTCTCTATGGCCGCCCACGGTGCGCGCCGCCTGATGGAGATGGCCGAGAACGCCTTCGCCGTGATCGGGATTGAACTGCTGGCGGCGGCGCAAGGCTGCGATTTTCTCAAGCCCCTGACCTCATCGGAGGCTTTGGAGCGCGTCCGCGCGCTCACCCGTTCGGCCGTGCCCGCCCTCGATCACGATCGCCACTTCCATCCGGACATGGCTCTGGCGATCGAGCTGGTGCGGTCCGGCGCAGTTATAAAAGCAGCGAATATTGCCTTGCCCGGAGTAGATCAATGACCCGTCTCGATAATGCCCGCGTGATCAGGCCGGCCACCGGCACCACCCTTTCCGCCAAGTCCTGGCTGACCGAAGCGCCCCTGCGCATGCTGATGAACAATCTGCATCCCGATGTTGCGGAACGGCCAGAGGAACTGGTCGTCTACGGTGGCATCGGCCGTGCGGCGCGCGACTGGGAAAGCTATGACAAGATCGTCGAGACCCTGAAGCGGCTGGAAAACAACCAGACCCTGCTGATCCAGTCGGGCAAGCCGGTCGGCGTCTTCGAAACGCATGAGAATGCGCCGCGCGTCCTGCTGGCCAATTCCAATCTCGTGCCGGCCTTCGCCACCTGGGACCACTTCAACGAACTCGATCGCAAGGGCCTAATGATGTACGGCCAGATGACTGCCGGTTCGTGGATCTATATCGGCACGCAGGGTATCGTTCAGGGCACTTATGAAACCTTCGTCGAGATGGGGCGCCAGCACTATAAGGGCGACCTCAAGGGCAAGTGGCTGCTGACCGCCGGCCTTGGCGGCATGGGCGGCGCGCAGCCACTGGCGGCCGTGATGGCCGGTGCCTCGTGCCTCGCCATCGAATGTCAGGCGTCGCGGATTGAGATGCGCCTACGCACCGGCTATCTCGACTATCAGGCCAAGGATATCGATGACGCCCTGGCCATGATCCAGAATGCCACCAAACCGATTTCGGTCGGGCTGCTCGGCAATGCCGCCGATATCCTGCCGGAGCTTTATTCCCGTGGCGTGCGCCCCGACCTGCTCACCGACCAGACCTCGGCGCACGATCCGATCAACGGCTACCTGCCCTCCGGCTGGACGGTTGAGCACTGGCTCGACATGCGCGAACGCGATCCGCAAAGCGTCGCCAAAGCGGCCAAGGCGTCGATGGCCCAGCACGTCCGTGCCATGCTTGATTTCCAGAAGGCCGGTGTGCCCACGGTCGATTACGGCAACAATATCCGTCAGGTGGCTTTCGATGAGAGCGTGACAAACGCCTTTGATTTCCCCGGTTTCGTGCCGGCCTATATCCGTCCGCTGTTCTGCCGCGGCATAGGTCCCTTCCGCTGGGTAGCGCTCTCCGGCGATCCGGAAGACATCTACAAGACCGATGCCAAGGTCAAGGAACTGCTGCCCGACAATAAACACCTGCACAACTGGCTCGACATGGCCCGCGAACGTATCAAGTTTCAGGGCCTGCCGGCGCGCATCTGCTGGGTCGGCCTAGGTGACCGTCATCGCCTGGGTCTGGCTTTCAATGAGATGGTGCGCACGGGTGAGCTTAAGGCGCCGGTCGTCATCGGCCGCGATCACCTCGACAGCGGTTCCGTCGCCTCGCCCAACCGCGAGACCGAGGCCATGCGCGATGGCTCGGACGCCGTCTCCGACTGGCCGTTGCTCAACGCCCTGCTCAATACGGCGTCGGGCGCGACGTGGGTCTCGCTTCATCACGGTGGCGGGGTCGGCATGGGCTATTCGCAACATTCCGGCATGGTGATCGTGGCCGATGGTACCGATGATGCCGCCAAACGCCTTGGCCGCGTGCTGTGGAACGACCCGGCCACCGGCGTTATGCGTCATGCCGATGCGGGCTATGATATCGCCCTTGATTGTGCCCGCGAGAAGGGCCTCGATTTGCCTGGCATTTTGCCGGGTATCCTGTGATCCGGTACCTTCCCTCTGCAGCGCGCGTGGCCACGCCGTGGAAGAACGGCGGCGGGGTCACGCGCGAGGTCGCCGTCTTTCCCGTCGGCGCCTCGATGGACGATTTCCTGTGGCGGGTCAGCATGGCGGTGGTCACCGAAGCGGGGCCGTTTTCGCTATTCACCAATATCGACCGCCATCTGACCGTGTTGAGCGGAAGCCTGAGACTGGAGTTCAGCGATCGCAGCGTCATTCTGGCAACGTGCGAAAGCCTCGCCTTTGCCGGTGATGTGCCTGTACACGGCACGCCGTTGGCGCCCGTCACCGACCTCAATGTCATGACACGACGCGGACAGATGCGCGCCGATGTCCGCCGCATCGACGGCGAAATGACCCTCCAAAGCGGCCTGTTGATCGTCACCGAAGAACAGACAGTCGAAGGCCATGCGCTGAAAGCCTTCGACGCCCTGATGATCGCAGACGAAACCCTGACAGCAACAGGCCTTTTGATCGCCTTCCATGAAATAGTGCGGCATTGAAAGGCGGCCCACAAAAGGCCATGCTCTGCGCTTATGGCGACGAACCCATCCGGCGCAAAGACGTATATGTCCATAAAGTCCAAGACCCTCTATCTCGCGACCATCGCGGCGATCCTGGCCCTCTCGATGGGGCTGGCCATCGCGTTTGGCTATATCAGCGTCGATTCCTGGTACTATATCTTTCTCGCCGACAGTCTGCGTCATGGCCAGGGATGCAGCCTGAACGGCACCTATTTGGCAGTCTACCCGTGCGGCTACCCCACCATGCTGGCCCTGACCGCGCCGGTCGCTGATCCGGCCTTCCTTATGGTCAGCAGCAAACTGACCAATTTCCTCCTGCTGGCGGCCTCGTTTCTCTTTGTTTACAAGGCTTCGCGCAACCTGCTGATAGCGACATTGATCGTGATCAATCCCGTCACCCTGCTGATCGGCATGTACACCTGGTCGGAAAACCTGCTGCTGTTCTGCGTCTGCGGCACCTTCTTCGCCCTATCGCTGATCCATACCCATCCCCGCAAATGGGCGTTCTATGGCCTCCTTGCCCTGTTCCTCGTGCTCGGCTGTTTCGCCCGCTATTTTTTCGCGCCCTTCGCCTTCATCCTGTTTATCTGCACCTGGCTGGCCTATGGCCGCACCACCGCCCTGCGCACCCTGGCCTGTTTCGGCATCGCCGGCGTCGTCTTCCTGGCCTATCAGGCCTTCAACCACCACATGACGGGCTACGGCACCGGCATGCCGCGCATCACCGCGCCCGAAGCCAAGCTACTGCTGATCCGGCAATTTGTTCTCGCGGTTGCCGGCTGCGCCCTTGGCATCATCGCCGTGATCGCGGTGCTGGCCGGCGCCTCATGGAACAGGCTGTCGCTATCGCGCGAAAAGACCTCACCGGCTGTCACCTTTGTCCTTCTGGCCGGACTGGGCTTTCTGGCCCTGGCTTTTGTGTTACGTTTCCGCACCCAGTTCGACCCCTACAATGTCCGCACCATCGGTTACGGTGTTGTCCTGACCCTGGCGGGGCTGGCGGGGCGCTACATCCGGTGGCGCACGGACGAGCCGCCGAAAATCTGGGCTTTGATCGCCTGCGGACTGGCCTGCGTTATCTTCTGCGACGGTCTCTCCATCCCGCAGGATCTCAGCGATCTGCGGACCGGCTATCAGTTCCCGGCGGCTTCCGTGTCCGATCTCATCTATCAAGGGCCGCCGCTGGCCACCGTAGTCTATTTCCAGTTACCGGTCTCGACGCTTGATACCGGCAATGTTGATAATATACCGCAGCTTCACTACGGCAAAAACGTCCGGCTGATTACCCCGATGAGTGATACCGACAAGCCCGAAACCGCACCATCCTTCCTGCATGATCTGGATGATGTACCGCCGAAAGGCTGCGTTTTCGACTTTACCGCCTTTGCCAGCGTTCGTGAGTTCGACACCTTCCTCAGCAGCCGCACCCTGACGGATCATCGCTTTTGGCTGTTTGGCGGCACAACGCAAACCCTCAGCAAGCCGGATTACGATCCCGGCCTGAAAGCGTGGCTTCTCGATATAATCCAGCCCGGACGAATGGTATCGTGCCGCGACATCCTGAGTTTGCCGGCCAGCCGGCGAATCGCCGGCTTATCATGATTTTTCCACCTGGCAGGAAATGTGGCCGATGGCCATAATTCCCGTCTCGCAATTGTCATAAATAGCGCTCAGAAGGGCAGTCACACAACTTTGATTTCATAAGCTGCACCTCCATGTCAAAACCTATTTTCTATGATCCCACAGGCCGGCGCCGCAAGGTGTCCTTCATTGGGGTCTTCGGCCTGATCCTTGTCGCCGTCCTGTTGTTCATCGGCCTGATCGTCTCAATTCTGCTGGTGCCGGTGCAAAAGGATCTCGACCTACACATGGAGTATCCGAAGCCCTTGGCTTGGACAGCCCCTTTCCACAGGGCCGCGCCACGCCATCGCTCCATTGCGGTAAAACGCGGTAATCCGAGCGTAAACCAGACCGTGGCGGCCTTCTATATCGGTGATGATCCCGGTCGTGCCTCGCTGGAGCGCCACGTCAACGATCTTGATATTGTTATCCCGTCCCTGGCCATTGTCAGTGGTGCCAACAACGCCTTTATCTATACGCCCGATTACCAGTTCCGCAGCATCGTCGCCTCGGCGAAGCACCAGCCGGCTGTCCTGGTCATGGTGCAGAACACCTACAAGGGCAGTTTCGATGGCGTAAGCCTCGCGCGCCTACTGGCCAATCCCGCGCAGCGCAAGACCCTGATCGGTCAGGTCGAGGACATGCTGCGTAAGGAGAAGGCCGCCGGTGTCGTGTTTGACTTCGAAGCCTTGCCGCCCCACGCGCTCGGCAACTACCTGACCTTCATCCACGAAGCCCGCGCGCAGCTCTCGCGCGACGGTTTTCAGGTCACCCTGACCGCACCGATCGATGATGACACCTGGAACCTGAAAGCCTTTGCCAAGGCCTCGGACAAGCTGTTCCTGATGCTGTATGACCAGCACTCCATGGTTGATCCTGCCGGGCCGATCGCCGCGCAGGACTGGTTCAATTCCCGCCTGACCGAGGCCTTGAAAAGCGTGCCGCTCGACAAGGCCATCGCGTGTATCGGCAACTATGCCTATGATTGGCATGATAACCAGGCCGACGTGCTGACCATTCCCGAAGCCTGGCTGATCGCGCACGATTCCGAGGCGCCGATGCAGTTCGATACGGCCTCCGGCAATCCGAACTTCTCCTATCAGGAAGGCGGCAAGGATCATCAGGTGTGGATGCTGGATGCCGTCAGCGCCTGGAATCAACTATTGACCATCGACAACACCAATCCCTACGGCGTCGCCCTGTGGCGGCTGGGCAGCGAAGACCCCGGTGTTTGGCCCGCCCTGCAAACCTTCCAGACAGACAAAACGCCCGACCTGCGCGTGCTCCAGCCATTGGGCAATGTCGATGTCGAGGGCAATGGCGAGGTGCTGCATATCGACAGCACGCCGACCAATGGCGCCCGCACCGTCACCTTTGACAAGAACCGCGTGGCGCAAGGCGCGCAGTACCAGAGCCTGCCGACGCCCTATGTGGTGCGTCGCACCGGCCTAAAGCCCGGCTATCTGGCCCTCACCTTCGATGATGGTCCGGATGCCAAATGGACGCCGCAGGTGCTGAAAATCCTGCGTGAGGAAAAGGTGCCGGCCACCTTCTTCGTCATTGGGGAAAAGGCGATCGGCCATCCCGCCCTGCTGCGCCAGATGGTGCGTGAAGGCGACCAGATCGGCAACCATTCCTACACCCATCCCGACATGTCGAAGGTATCTCCGGAATGGGCCCGCGTCGAGCTCAACTCGACCCAGCGCGTCGTCGAGGCCTATACCGGCCACTCGATGCGTCTGTTGCGCTCGCCATACTTCGGTGACGCCGAGCCGACCACCGAAAACGAGCTGGGACCGGCGCTGCTGGCGCAACAGCTTGGCTATACCAATGTCGGGCTGCACGTCGATTCCGAGGACTGGACACGCCCCGGCGTCGACGCCATCATCAAGAATACGCTGGATGGCGTGCATGAAGGCAAGGCCAGCCAGACCTCTGAAGCCTGCCTGAAAGATCCGTCGGAATGTCATTCCGGCCAGATCATCCTGATGCACGATTCAGGCGGCGAGCGCGCGCAAACCATCGCTGCCCTGCCAACCATCATCCGCACCCTCACGGCCGAGGGCTATACCTTCACCACGGTCGGCGATCTGGTCGGGCTGGCGCCGGATCAGGTCATGCCGAAACTGAGCGGCGCCGATCTCGCCGAGGTGCGCTTCGACGTGGGTATCTTCATGTTCCTGGCGTGGACGGCGGAGGCCTTCAAGTGGCTGTTTATTATCGCCATCATCCTCGGCATCACTCGCGCCCTCGTCCTGTCCGGACTGGCCATCTATGCCGAGTTCAGCCGCCATATGGTCGCGCCCGGCAGCCTTGAAAACGACCCTCAGCACGATGAGGTCGCCGCCTATGTCAACGGGCGTTTCGTCAGCGTCCTGATCCCCGCCTTCAACGAGGCGCGCGTCATCGAGAACTCGGTGCGTCGGGTGCTGTCGAGCATCGGCGTCAACATGGAGGTGATTGTTATCGACGACGGCTCGAAGGACGCCACCAGCGCCATCGTCGCCGAGGCCTTCAAGACGGATCCGCGCGTCCGCCTGATCACCCAGGCCAATGCCGGCAAGGCGACCGCCGTCAACAACGGCATCGCCGCTTCTAAGGGCGACATCATCATCGCGCTCGACGCCGACACGCAGTTCGAACCGGAAACCATCGCCCGTCTGGTGCGCTGGTTTATCCGGCCGGAAATCGGCGCCGTGGCCGGCAACGCCAAGGTTGGCAACCGCTTCAACTGGGTCACGCGCTGGCAGGCGGTGGAATACGTCACCTCACAGAACCTGGAGCGAAGCGCGCTGGCCATGTTCGGCGCCATGATGGTGGTGCCGGGCGCGGTGGGGGCCTGGCGGCGCGCAGCGCTGGCCGAGGTCGGCAACTACCCGCACAACACCCTGGCCGAAGATCAGGACCTGACCATCGCCATCCAGCACAAGGGCTGGAAGGTAGCCTATGATCAGGATGCGGTGGCGTGGACAGAATCGCCGGAAAGCTTTGGTGCCCTGATGAAACAGCGCTTCCGCTGGGCCTTCGGCACCCTGCAGTGCTTGTGGAAACACCGCACCATCCTGAAAGAGGGCAAGCCGAAGGGGCTAGCTTTTATCGGCATTCCGCAGGCCTGGGTGTTCCAGATCGGCTTCTCGGTCATCTCGCCGCTGATCGATTTCGCGCTCGTGGTCAATATCATCAACACCGCGCTTCAGGTGTCGCAGCACGGCTGGGCCGCCACCAGTGGCGATCTGGAGCGAATGCTGGTCTATTGGATCGCCTTCCTGACCATCGACGCCATCTGTGGCGGCATTGCCTACTGGCTGGAACCACGCGAAAAATCCTATCCGGTGTTCTGGCTGCTGTCACAACGCTTCGTCTATCGCCAGATCATGTATTACGTGGTCATCAAGGCGCTGTTCGCGGCAGGACGCGGCATGGCCGTTGGCTGGGGCAAGCTGGAACGCAGCGGCCGCACCAGCCCGCAGGCGAAGGGTTAAACCAACTCGATCGCCACCGCCGTCGCCTCGCCACCACCGATGCATACGGCGGCCACACCACGCTTGCCGCCGGTTTGCCGGAGCGCGTTGATGAGAGTGACGAGGATGCGCGCGCCGCTGGCGCCTATCGGGTGACCAAGCGCGCAGGCGCCGCCATGGATGTTCAGCCGGCCATGCGGGATTTTGAGATCGTGCATGGCGATCAGCGCCACCACCGCGAAGGCCTCGTTGATCTCGAACAGATCGACCTGATCCACCGACCAGCCGACCTTGCCGAGCAAGGTGTTGATGGCCCCAACCGGCGCGTGGCTGAACCATTTCGGCTCTTCGGCATGACTGGCATGGCCTCTGATACGCGCCAACGGTATAAGGCCGTGCGCTTCGGCGACCGATGCCTTCGTCAGCACCAGCGCCGCCGCGCCATCGGAGATCGAACTGGCGTTTGCAGCGGTGACCGTGCCGTCTTTGGCAAAAGCCGGTCTGAGCAGCGGAATCTTGTCAGGCCGCGCCTTGGCCGGTTGCTCGTCCGCTGTGATAACGCCCGCCTTCGTCTCGACCGGCACGATCTCAGCGCTGACATCGGCGGCCAGGGCGCGGCTTAAACTGGCCAGCGCATAATCGTCCTGCATCTGGCGGGTCAACTGATAGTGCCGGGCGGCGTCCTCGGCGAAACTGCCCATCAGACGCCCCGGTTCATAGGCATCCTCCAGACCATCGAGGAACATGTGGTCCTTGACCTCGCCATGCCCCATCCGCATCCCCGCACGCGCCTTGGGCAACAGATAGGGTGCGTTCGACATGCTCTCCATGCCGCCGGCCACCACCATGTCCGCCGAGCCCGCCAGCAGGGCGTCATAGCCCAGCATCACCGCCTTCATGCCCGAACCGCACATCTTGTTGACCGTTGCGGCCGGCACGGAGACCGGCAAGCCTGCCAGAAGGGCGGCCTGACGCGCCGGCGCCTGCCCCAGTCCGGCCGGCAGGACGCAGCCCATAAGAACTTCGCTGACCAGATCGGCAGGCATGTTACCGACAGCCGCCCTGATGGCTGCCGCCCCGAGTTGCGGCGCGGTGACGCCGGCGAAATCACCCTGAAATCCGCCCATGGGCGTGCGCATGGCGCCGGTTATCACGACGTGATCAATGGGCATTGACGTTTCCTCGCGCGAACGCTTTATCGGGTCAGCATAGAACCCTCATCCGCTGCACACAACCGCAAACAGAACGGCCCCAGCCGTCGGAGATGGCTGGGGCCGTTCTGTGGCCGGGTCCGCGGGTTCTACCTATTTCGAGGACTTGTCGGCACAGAGCAGATCGTCATGATGCAGGGCGTGCATATGGGCGAGTACGGTTTCCAGTTCCTGACGAAAGTCCGCCGTCACCGGCGTCATCGGCAGGCGCAACTCTTCCTGACACCAGGTCTGCAAGGCGAGCGCGGCCTTGACAGGCGCCGGATTCGGTTGGGCGAACATATGCTCGATCAGGGGCATCAGGATGTTGAAGCGTTTCCAGGCCCCATCGGCGCTGTATTTTTCCAGCATGGCATAGGCCTCGACGAAGCGGCGCGGCGCCACCTGGGCCGAGGCGCTGATGACGCCATGCGCGCCCATGTCCAGCGCCCGGAACATCCACTGATCGTCACCGCACATCACCTTGAGGCGGTATATGGTCGGCAGGTCTTTCAGGCGATCCGTCGTCAGCCCACAGGCCTTGATGGCCGGGAAATCACCACTGGCCATCAGGCGAAGGATGGTGTCAATTTGCAGCACCGCCCCGGTGCGCACCGGAATATCGTAGAGGATAACCGGATGCTTCACCGCTTCGGATATCGCCATGAAGTGCCGGTAGATACCCTCCTGCCCCGGCCTGACATAGCTTGGCGCGGAGACCAGATAGCCATGCACCGGAAGATCACCGATCTCCGTCAGTTCGTTTAAAATCTTCGAGGTGTTCGTGCCTTCAACACCCAGGACGACGGGGGTATCATCAGGGACGGATGCTGCGACGGTTTCAACAAGACGGGCCTTCTCATAAGGCGTGAGAGACGGACCTTCACCCGTCGTCCCGCCGACAACCAGACCGTGAATGCCAAAGTCCACAAGATGATGAGTGAAGAGACTAGCAGCGTCATAGTCGACGTCTCCATGTTTGAAAGGGGTCATCATCGGCACCCAGATACCGGTGTAAGGGGAACGGGGTTCGTAGGTTTCGGGGATAAGCATGGGATCAGGCCGCCATCGCCACGGCGCCGAACTGCGCGGCCGGCAGACCAAGGACGAGCGCATGCACGGCCGGTTCATAGGCCGAGGCTGACAGCGTCACCCACAGGCAGGCTTCGTGTTTATCAGGGATGGATTGCAGGTGGATGGAACGGATCTGAGCCCCGCACTCACGACGTAAAAGAGATTGCGCCGTGAGGCTGAGGTCAGTATCGACGGTCAGGGGGAACAAAACCGTCATCTGAAGGGGATCTGGGGAAGGCATTTTGTGTTGGCTCTCTAGGGATGAGACAACGGTTTTCTACGCCTTCGCCCGTATGACAGGCGTATAGATTGGCCAGACTTGCGTAGTGTTTTTGTATAGCTCCCATCACGCAATCGGCAGATCGACTATGGTTAATCGAAAATCGACCTACTAGATACTGTAGGGAACATAAACGGTATCTGTCGATGTCAGTGATTCGGACATGATTCGTTTCCAGCCCGTTCGGCATTCCGGTAACACCTCGTTTACAAGTCCGCTTTTGCGCGCCCTCTGGTGCAATAGCGCTTCCCAAACGGCTTCCGCGCTCCTATGTATGCAGCGTGTCAGAGATAGCCCCCAACAGCCCCCGCCCCATTATCCACGCCGCCAGCGACGCAAAGCTGATGGCCGTGCTTGGTCCCACCAACACCGGCAAGACCCACTACGCCATCGAGCGTATGTGCGCCTATGCCAGCGGCATGATGGGCCTGCCCCTGCGCCTGCTCGCCCGTGAAATCTACGAACGCGTGGTGGCGCTGAAGGGCGTCAACGCCGTGGCCCTGATCACCGGCGAGGAAAAGATCATTCCGCGCCTGCCCTCCTATTTCATCTGCACGGTCGAGGCCATGCCGCTGGAACGCCAGGTCGATTTCCTGTGCGTCGATGAAATCCAGCTCTGCGCCGACACCGAGCGCGGTTACGTCTTCACCGACCGCCTGCTGCATGCGCGCGGCCGTTTCGAGACCGTATTTCTGGGCGCCAAGACCTTCGCGCCCTTGTTCCACCGCCTCTTCCCCGCCGCCGAAGTCATGCTGCGTGAGCGTCTCTCCGCCCTCACCTATTCCGGCCCGAAGAAGCTGACCCGCCTGCCCAAGCGCACCGCCATCGTCGCCTTCTCAACCGAGAAGGTCTATGCCATCGCCGAACTGATCCGCCGCCAGCGCGGTGGCGCGGCCGTGGTGATGGGCAGCCTGTCGCCCAAGACCCGCAATGCGCAGGTCGAATTGTTTCAAAAAGGCGAGGTCGATTTTCTGGTGGCGACCGACGCCATCGGCATGGGCCTTAACATGGACATTCAGCATGTCGCGTTTTCAGGCCTCTCCAAGTTCGACGGCAAGTCGACGCGCCACCTGACGGCGCAGGAAATCGGCCAGATCGCCGGCCGCGCTGGCCGTTTCATGCGCGATGGCACCTTTGGCGTCACCGGTGAATGTCACGAACTCGACGAGGATCTGGTCCACGCGGTCGAGAACCATCAGTTCATGGCGCTCGATGCCGCGCAATGGCGCAATCACAAGCTTGATTTCTCGACGCTCGACGCCCTGCTGAAAAGCCTGTCGCAGCCCTCAACCGTGATCGGACTGCACCTCGCCAAGGAAGCGCTCGATGAAAAGGCCCTGCGCCTTTTGAGCCAGGACGAGGATATCGCCGCCAAGATCAGGAACCCGGTGACCTTGCGCACGCTGTGGGAAGCCTGCCAGTTGCCTGACTTCCGCAAGATCGGGCTGGATGAGCACCTGAAACTGGTGGCGCACCTGTTCTGGTCACGTCTCAGCCCCGGCGGCTTCATTGCCGAGGACTGGTTTGAGGGCGCCTTGCGCGATCTCGACCATATGGACGGCGATATCGACACCCTGTCGTCGCGCCTTTCCGGCGTGCGCACCCTCTCCTACATCGCCAACCGTGGCGCATGGCTGGCCCGCACCGAGCACTGGCGCGACGCGGCGCGCGATCTCGAAGAGCGCCTGTCCGACAAACTGCACGAAGCCCTCATGCAGCGCTTTATTGACGCCCGCACCAGCGCCCTGCTCAAGGCGCTCGATGCCGAGGAAGCGCCGCGCCCCGAAGTCACCCCCGAAGGCCAGGTCATTATCGAAGGCCATGTCGTCGGCGAACTGAAAGGGCTGTCCTTCACATCGACCAGCGCCGAAAGCGTTATCGCCGACAAGGCGCTGCGTCAGGCCGCCAACCGCGCCATCAAGCCGATCCTGCTCGATCGTTTGCGCGATCTCGCCAACAGCGCCTCGAAAGCCTTCCAGATCAAGGGGCATGACGTCCTGTGGAAGAAGGAAATCGTGGCCCGCATCGAGCCTTCCGATTGGTTCGCGCCGCGCCTCAAGCTGATCGAAGCGCCCGATCATCCGGCCTTGCAGGAACGCGCCGTCAAGCGCCTGACCGACTATGTGCGCCAGAGCGCGCAGGCCGGTCTCAAGAGCCTGTACAAGATCAAACAGACCTCGGAAGATGAGGCCGCGACGCCGGCCGTCCGCGCCATCGCCTTCCGCCTCTATGAAAACGCCGGCATCCTTGCCCGCGATGAAACCCTGAAGCTGACGGCCGAAGACAAGGCGGCGCTGAAGGCGCTTGGCGTCGCCGGCCATCGCTATGCCTGGTTCCTGCCCGAACTGCAAAGCCCGAAAATCCGCCCGCTATTGCAGGCCTTTGGCAGCGGCGCCAATCCGACCGATCATCCGCAGCGCAAGCACAGCCAGCGCGGTCAGCTCTTGCTGGGTGACTATGGCGCGGTGGCAATGAAGACCCTGTCGCAACTCGACAAGATCATGGGCCATGGCGTCTGGCAAAAAGGCGCGACCTATGTGCGCGAGGCCGATTTCGCCGCACTGGGGCTCAACGAGAACCAACGCGATAAGCTGTTGCAGGCCCTGGGGCTGGTGAAGGTTGAGCCGATCACGGTGACCGAGACGGTGGCAGTGGCGGTCGACGTCAAGGCGGAAGCCGCACCGAGCGAAGGTAAGTCACGCCGTAAACGCCGCAGAGGCAAGGCGCCCGTCGCTGTCGAAGTGAGCGTGGAAGCCGTGGAAACGCCCGTCGAGGCGGTTGACCTGCCGGAAGCCGCTGTAGAACCTGTGGCAGAAGCCATTACAGAACCTGTCGAGGAAGCCGTGGCCGAAACGCCGGCGCCCGTGCCTGAAACCCGTGAGGTGCAACTGCTCGGCTGGCGGCAAAAATCGTTCGAGCCGCGGCCGCCGCGCGTCCGTCCGGAGCGGACACGCTCTGACGCGCCAGGTGAAAACGCCGGCAAGCCGCGTGGCGACCGCTCTCGCAAGGGGGCACCGAAAGAGGGCAAGCCCTATTCAGGCGGCAAGCCGGATCGCAAACCCGCCCGCGAACAAAAGCCGGCGGAGCCCTATGTGAACCCCTATTCGCCCTTCGCCATCCTGCGCGAAAAACTGGGACAATCCTGAACTCTATAAAGCGGCGCGTCAGTAATACGACGCGCCGTTGCAGTTTTATTACGTCATTTTTTGAAATGACTTGCGTGTTTTCAAGTTTTACATTATAGTTGAGAAATCGATTTATAATTGTCTGCTGTTTTGTTTCGCACTTTTCCAAAGTGCATCGAGCGAACCCCCATTCAAAAGTTAACCGAGAGGTCGTCGTACATTTCGTTCGGCGGCGTATAATATTGCTATTTGAAAGGGTTCATTATGAGCACTGGCACAGTTAAGTGGTTTAATCCGACTAAGGGTTTTGGTTTCATCGAGCCTTCGGACGGCGGCCAGGACGTTTTCGTTCACATCAGCGCCGTTGAACGCGCTGGTATGCGCAGCCTCAATGAAGGTCAAAAGATCTCCTACGAGATGGCACGCGACGCCAAGTCCGGCAAGATGTCTGCCGAACAACTCGAAAACGCTTAAGCCTTAGGGTTTAACCGAATTTGGAAAGGCCGGAGCCGCAAGGTTCCGGCCTTTTTCGTGTCCGGAGCGACTTTGACAAACTTTGCCAAGAGATATAGTCTGACGCAAAGGAGACCGTCATGGCCACAATGAATATTTCCCTGCCCGAACAGATGAAGGCCTGGGCCGAAAGCCAGGCGGAAACCGGCAAGTACAGCAATACCAGCGACTATGTCCGCGATCTGATCCGCCGCGATCAGGAACGTGCCGAGAAGATCGCCGCGATGCAGGCGGTCGTTACACGCAGCATAGCCAGCGGGATTAGCGACCTGAGCATGCAGGATATCCTTGAAAAGGCGCGTGCGCATGTCGCCGCCAACGGCATCGCCAAGAGCGCCTGATGCCCTACAGTCTCACACCTGAGGCCACTCATGACGTAGTGGACGTCTACG
The DNA here is from genome assembly GCF_964186625.1 of Asticcacaulis sp. MM231. Taxonomy (NCBI): domain Bacteria; kingdom Pseudomonadati; phylum Pseudomonadota; class Alphaproteobacteria; order Caulobacterales; family Caulobacteraceae; genus Asticcacaulis; species Asticcacaulis sp. MM231. The sequence goes on along the minus strand of NZ_OZ075108.1, from coordinate 1,482,389 downwards.
TGCAGGGGGTGATGATGTTCGGACAAGCGCAGGCCGAGACGTACCATGCTCGCCTGGAAGCGACCTTCGCCATGCTCGGCGACAATCCCGGAATGGCCCGCGAGTACGCTGAAATCGATCCGCCTGTCCGCGCGCATCCTTACGGCTCTCATATCATCATTTATAAAACGGACGGCGAAGATATTATCATCCTCGCCGTCCGTCATTCTCGCGAAAACTGGCAGGAGGACCTGTAGCTACTTCTTCTGATCCGCTTTCTGCGCCGCCGCCAGCACCAGGAACATGTAGTTGGTCTCGCCACCACCCATGACATACTCGGTCTGTTGCCAGAAATAGGGCCAGACCTTGAGCTCCGGCAGGTCGGGCCGGATGAGCGCCGTACCCGAAATGACACCGCCGGGGATATAGCTCCAGTCGGCGCGATTGGCACCATAGGCCGTGGTCGCTGATTTGGCCCCCACGCCTGAGGCGAACGACGATGTGTTCTGGCCCGGATGGACGCCCAGCACAAAGTTCAGCGCCTCCATCTGCAAGGCATCCGGCGTATATTGCGGCCACGCCTTGCGGAAGAAATACTGCTGCACGCCGAATTCCTGTATCTGCCAGCCGGCGCCCCAGATATAGGGCACATAGGGCACGCCATAGGGCGTCTTGGTGGCATCGTCGGTCAGTTTGACCTGATAGGTCTGCACCGCCGCCCCGACGTCCCTAAGGAAGGCCTTATCGCGGATCAAGGGCATGGCCGAGGCCAGGACGGCGCCGGTCTGATCGATATGCGCCACGATCTCAGGCTTAAGCGCGATCAGACGCTTGATAAGCGCAGCATCGTGGGTGGTCTGCGCCAGTTCTGACAGGACGAAGACCCTGGCTTGCAGGTCGGTGGCGCGGTCATAGGCCTTGCCATAAAGATCACGCGCCGCTGCCAAAGCATCACTCGCCATCTTCGGATTGGTCGGCGTCAGGGCGCGCGCGGCGGTCGCCAGTTGCGCCGCCGTCGTCAGTTCACGGTTGGGATTGTCCTCGGTGAAGACATAACGATCGTCTTTCAGCGAGGACGTCGTGCCGGTGCGCTCACCGCCCTTAAGCGCCGGATCGTAATTGAGATTATCGGTCTGGGTGGTGACGTCGCCCAGCAGGGTATATTGCGCCAGATCGGGCTCGATAATGCCGCGATAGGTGCGGCCGAGCGCCTTGTATCCCCCCAGCACCGACAACAGGCCATGTTCGATCTGCTGGAGGGCGTCGTTCCGGCCGTCCGGCTGGTGAATTTCAGTGACCTTCTTCGCCTGATCTATGCTGGTGGCGTCGTAGTTCAGATTGAACTCTTCGACCATCTTGGAGAGCAGCCACACCGTGCCCATCTGGCTCTCGACACGCAGGTCATAGTCACCGGCATCGTGCCAGCCACCGGCGTTCAGGCCCGCAATGTGATCACCCGGCTGGTATTTGGTCAGGGTCGAGCCGCCTTGCAGGTAACCGTCGAAATGGTTGAAATTGATCGGCGCCATGCGGACATCGTCCTCATGGTCGATGCCGTGCCAGGTGCGGTACTTTTCCTTGACCAGCATATGGCACATCTGAACCGGCAGGAAATATTCGAGCGTCGGCTGCCAGACGTGGCGGTCATAGACATCGTCATCGATCTTGAAACTGCCGGTCGCCTCGCCGCGATACGCCAGCACGTACATGCCCGGCGCCGTCACCGCCGTCAGGTCGGCGGTCAGGTAATTGTAGCGCAGGAACTGCCCCCACGGTTTGGGCGTATAGCGCGTCACCTCTTCGCGGCCCTTGTCGGTCAGCTTGTAGAGGATCAGCGGATCGGCCTGACGGTCGCGCAGGTCCTGCTCGATGATGATGGTCTTGGTCTGCTCCGGCCGGTAACCGACCTGGCTGACCTGCACCACCGGCTTGTAACGCCAGTCCGGATCGACGTTCGGCGTGATCACCCAGGTAATCGCGTCGGTCGTCGCCCCCGGACGGGTGATTTCTCGCACGATATACCAGCCGTTGTTGAAATTACCGCGGCCGTCGATCAACTTCAGTTCACCGGTCTGGCTCTGGATCGTCATGCGTTGCAGATCACTGTCCGGCGCCACGGTCAGTCGCCTGCCCTCGGCCAGAGGCGCGGTGATGATCTGGCCGTGATCATCGCTCATGCCGCCATTGGCCTGACGCGGGAAGATGCCCGCCAATTCTTTTCCATCAGTCTGATCCATCAGCCAGGACTTGCCAAAAAGGTCGGTCGGGAACAGTTCGAAATTGAAGCCGACCTTGCCTTCCCAGTCTTTCGGCAGCGGCTTGTCGAGATCGACACTGACCTTGAAAGCATTCCCTTCCAGCGGCGTGACGCGGACATGGTAGCTGAAATTGAGATCGGGATATTCGATCGGATTGAAGCCCTTGCGGTTCTTCGAGGCGTCTGGATAGTGCAGCGCCTGGCTGACCGAATGGGTCGCGCTTTCCACCACCGGCTTGCCATCGCCCGCCGGCATCGGCGACCACTGACCTGGCGACGGTTCCAGCCGCAGATCACCATTGGCCGCCACACGCACGCCATGCTGGATAACGGTCACGCCGGTCTGGTGGCCATCGGGATAGATGTCGGCGAAGACCGTAACGTTCAGGCCCGGTGCTTCAAAATAGCCCTTGTCGTTGAGTTTGAGCGCCGGCTCGGCAAAAGCGCTGCCTGCCAACATCAGCGCCAGACACGAGGCGGCCGTCGTCATGATCTTCATGGTTCTTTTCCCTGGCTGCCCTCTGTTATGACGGGGCATTGATATCGATTACAACGCGACTATAGCGCACGAGGGCGCCATCACAAGCGACCGTTTGACATTTCATGGCCGCGTTCCAATATGACGCCTATGCAAACAGACTCTTCTTCCTGCCGGCTCGACGTCTGGCTGTGGCGCGCCCGCTTTTTCAAGACCCGCGCGCTTTCCGCTAAGGCTTGCGAGAGCGGTCATATCCGCATCGAGCGCTTCGGCAAGGTGGTGCGCGTCGAAAAGCCCTCGACCTTTATCAAGCCTGACGACCATCTGATCTTTGCGCTCGGCACGCGCCTGCTCGATATCGTGGTGGTCGATACCGGCGAGCGACGCGGCCCGGCGCCGGAAGCGCAAACCCTGTACCGCCACGCCGAACCCCATCGAGAATGAGGCGCATAGTCTTATAATTCAAGCATTTCAACCGTGCCGCACTTCAGCTAATGCCTGAAATTAGAACAAATGGCCCATCAACAGGGCCTCAAGTCTTGACACAGACGCCTTATCTGAGCATGACGCACGCTCGACCCCCCAGTAAGAGGCTAGACCGTTATGACCTACATCGTTATGGACCCGTGCGTGAAGTGCAAGTTCATGGACTGCGTGGAAGTGTGTCCGGTCGATTGCTTCTATGAAGGTGAAAACTTCCTGGCCATCAATCCGGACGAATGCATCGATTGCGGCGTCTGCGAGCCCGAATGTCCGGTCGATGCCATCAAGCCGGACACCGAGGACGAAGGCACCAAGTGGCTGGAGATCAACACCAAGTATGCCGCCATCTGGCCCAATATCTCCGAAAAGGGCACCCCGCCCGCCGATCGTGAAGACTTCGAGCGCGAAACCGGTAAATTCGAGAAGTATTTCTCTGAAAAACCCGGCGACGGTAAGTAGGCCTTAACGGACTCAAAGTCTGATGCGGCCATGATCCTGTGGTCCGTCATCCTGATTTACATCTGCCTGATCAACCTTGTGACGTTCCACGTCTGGGCGCTGGACAAAAAATATGCCATCGCCCGACAAAGGCGCGTGCCGGAATCAACTCTTTTGACCCTGTGCGCGGTCGGCGGCTGGCCCATGGGCATGATCGGCAGCCATGTCTTTCGCCATAAAAGCAGCAAAAAAGCCTTTATACACAAGGTTTATGCCGTGGTGGCTTTTCAGGTCGTCCTGCTATGCTCTATAATCGTGTTTGCGTAGTGCGCCCTAACGGATTGGTGCGCCCGCCCTTTATTTTGCCGTAAATTTGTGATATGGATGTCATATTGCAAGAGTTGACGGCCTTCTTCTGTCCTTACGGATAAACCCAGACCAGCCGATCCGCGCAAATCTTCGTTTGTTTTATTGTGTTCAGACCGGCTGTTCCAGCGGGTCTGTTATGCACCATCGACGCAGGTCGGATGATACCCTTGTCTTAGTTGAGATCAGCGCACCATGTCCCTCCCTGAGAGTTTCCCTCTTTGCGGATGACTTCGTGCGCTCAAACCCTTACTTCAGTCCCTCCCCGGTTCTGGAGCAGGCCTTCTTGACGCCTATGAGATGCGGCTATCCTTCGGTACTGCCCTAACCTCTCGAAAGGTTCGCCATGTCCGACACCCTCACCCTTTCCCGTCACGATTTCGCCGTAGGCGATAAGGTCGTCTATCCTGCCCACGGTGTGGGCCAGGTCGCCGCCATCGAAACGCAGGAAGTTGCCGGCTATACGCTTGAAGTGTTTGTGGTTACCTTCGATCATGAAAAAATGACCTTGCGCGTCCCGACCAAGAAGGCCAAGGTCGCGGGTCTGCGTCACCTGGCGGTCGAGGCCGTGATGTCGCAAGCCCTCGTCACACTCAAGGGCCGCGCGCGCATCAAGCGCACCATGTGGTCGCGTCGCGCTCAGGAATACGAAGCGAAGATCAACTCCGGTTGCCTCGTTTCGCTGGCCGAAGTCGTCCGCGATCTCTACCGTTCGGACAGCCAGCCCGAGCAGTCCTACTCCGAGCGCCAACTCTATGAATTGGCGCTCGACCGCATGGCCCGCGAAGTGGCGGCCATCGAAAAGATCGATCGCGACTCGGCTGTCGCCATCCTCAACAAGAACCTGACCAAAGCCGCCTAAGCCGTCTTCGGTTTGAAGATCAAAAAGCCTCCTGACTTCGGTCAGGAGGCTTTTTCTTTAACTGAGCTATACCACGCTTGGCCAGTGTCAAATGAAGGCTTAGCCTCTTCTTCATCTTCTCCAAATCGACCACGCGCTAAAAATACTGCCAGTGTACGTTGCGCTTCGGATCTTATTATATCCGGCCAACCGCTCTCTGTTAATTGAGCAACTGTCAACCTCTTCGGTGTCGCGTCGCAAGCCTTGATCATTAAAGCACAGAAGTTTTTGAAAGCCTGCTTTTTCTCATTTGAAAAGCATGAATTTGGCCATGGCCTATCGTTATTTATGAGGTCGAAAAACGCCTCAAAATACTCAGAAGCCCCCCATTGCATGGCAACATCATTGTCTTCTGCCAGGCTGGATACTTCTTCAATAATGCGATTGCGTAATCGCTGATCGACCACGCGCTTTGATACAGCCTCACTCAATTTCCGCTCCCCTTACTGATGTGACCTTAAATCCTCACGCCCAAGCAAACAACTTGTTTCAATAAATACCATCTTGCCGGATAGAACGGCATTTTGTATCTGCCGCATGTCCGCGCCTCTTGCGCCTAACGTCTTGGAGACTCCGATGAAACATATCGGCAATGGCTACGGCCCACGTCTCCCTTTGGAAGCCGTCTAAGCGGCCCAAAGGGCTCGCTATAATTTACGCAAAAATCCGAAGATAAAGAAGGCGCGCCTGCCTACAGGCCAGCGCGAAATCATCATGTATGTGCGGTTTGTAACCCCGCTTATCCATCCCGACAGCGGGATGGAGACGGGCTTTTTCCGGGCGTCCTGGTATCTGTACAGAACCGGATGCCCCGACTGGATTTACGAAGAACTGGATATCCAGTTCCGCTGGTTCAACCGGAACCTGCCAGTTCCCGACCGGGTGGCCCGCCATTTCAAGCGCCGCAACAGTATCTACGGCGTTTGCTGGTTCCATACGGCGGCGCGGGAATGTATCGACCGGGCACGGTATTGCGCCTGGCTGATCACCGAAGGCGGCGTGCCCGTGCAGGCGGTCAAGCTGAGGTCTCCGCGCGAGATCATCTGGCATGACGATCATCAGGTTGTTTTAAGGCCGCACCACGATATGCCGCGCGCCTTTCCGGACACCCGGTTTGCCTTGCGGGGCCGTCACGTCTAAAAGGATAGCGAGGCTTGGTGCTTATGGCAAAAAAAGCCGTTTTACCCTTGACCTCGCCGTCTCATTTGCCTATAGAACCGCCTCTCGCGCGATGGACACGGCGTCCTTTCGCGCTCCCTTATTCGTTTTAACCGAAGGTAATCCCATGTCGCGTCGTTGCGAACTCACCGGTGTCGGTCCCATGGTCGGCCACAGCGTGAGCCACTCTAACATCAAGACCAAGCGTCGCTTCCTGCCGTCCTTGCGTCAAATCAACCTGGCTTCGGACGCGCTGGGCACCACCTTCCGCCTGAAGATCTCGAATGCTGCCCTGCGCACGCTCGATTACAAGGGCGGCCTCGATGCCTTCATCGTCAAGGCTGATGATGCCGATCTGTCGATCCGCGCCCGCCGCCTGAAGAAGCAGATCAAGGACAAGCTGGCCGAAACCGCCGCTTAAAGATCGCCTTATCAGCGTCAAATTTGAAAAGTCCTGAGTGTTCCGCACTCAGGGCTTTTTGCTTTCAGCGCCGCCAGTCGTAGATCAGGATTTTCGGCTTGTCGTTATCGTGCAGGCCATCGCTGACCAGGAAGATGCGATAGCCTTCCGCGGTCTTGATCGCCGCCACGCCCTCATAGTTATCATAGGGCAAGGGCGGCGCTACCTTGGCCAGATCGGCCACGAAGGTCAGTTTGTTCCCCTCCAGACGCAACAGGCGCAGCACATTGCGCGGGCCGCTGAAGGGATCGAAATAACGATACAGCGCCAATACCTCATGGCTTTTGGCGGTCTCGTCCTGCGCCACCACGGCCAGAGAGGTCGTCATGTACAGAAAGCCTGGCGTCGCGGGTCCGGCAATCTCGCGGCAGCGATCCAGCACCAGACCACAGCGCCAGAAACCGCCCGATTCGACGCCGATCAGCAGCGAATCGCCATCGGTCTCACGCACATATGTGACCGCTTCCATGCCTGAATTGCTCGGCAACTGGGCCAGTCCGGCCAATGGCAGGGTTTCGCCGGCGCTGCGCCAGCCGGTAAACTTCATCACGCGCTGTATGCCCTCGAACGAGACGTAGCGGTCGCCGCTGACCGGATCGTAGGTCAGCCCTTCCGAATCGGCCTGCATCTTGTTCTGGAAGGTCTTGCCGTTACCATCGCGCAGACGGTCGATCTCCAGCGGGCTGTCGAGATAACCGCCCCTGCCGTCCGGTTTCAACGCGAAGCGCGCTATGGCGCCGAAATCGCTGATGGCCTCGACTTTCAGCGCATCGCCCTCAGGCAAAACCAGAAAATCAGAGAGACCGTCAAGTTCCGAGGTGCCCTTGGCATTCAGTTCATAGCAACCGACATAGCGCACTTTCGCGTTGAGGGGCTTGGGATCGGTGACCGCCGGCAGGGCGCGAAAGCTGACGGTCGGCTTTTGCAGATAGGGCTGTGGCGCTGCGTGTGCCGAGGTGGCCAGAAGGGCGAGAACAATGACAAAACATGAGCGCATGAAACACCTGAGTAAGACAAATAAGAAACCCCACCACCAACGCGCTGAAGCGCCTCGGTCCCTCTCCCAAAACAAGGGAGGTAAAGCCTTTATGCATTGTCGCCCAAATGGCCGGGATTTTGGATGACTGGCTAGCCGGCCAGCGACGCAGGTACTTAAGTACCTGCTAGCGCAGACGGCGACGCCAATCGCCAAAAGCACGAGTCATTTGGTTTCTTCAAACAATTCGGTGAGCTTATCCATAAGTCCGCCGGCGAGGTGTTCAACGTCGATAAGGGTCAGGGCGCGCTTGTAGTAGCGCGTCACGTCGTGACCGATACCGATGGCGACCAGTTCCACGCGATGCTGGGACTGAATCTCATCGATCACCTTGCGCAGGTGGTTTTCGAGATAGTGGCCGCTGTTGACCGAGAGCGTCGAGTCATCGACCGGCGCGCCATCCGAAATCACCATCAGGATTTTGCGCTGTTCGGGGCGTCCGATCAGGCGGCTGTGCGCCCATTGCAGGGCCTCGCCGTCGATATTCTCTTTCAGCAGCCCTTCGCGCATCATCAGCCCGAGGTTCTTGTGCGTGCGGCGCCACGGATTATCGGCCGCCTTGTAGATGATGTGGCGCAGATCGTTGAGGCGTCCCGGATTGGCCGGCTTGCCCGCCCGCACCCAGGCCTCGCGTGACATGCCGCCCTTCCAGGCCTTGGTGGTGAAGCCCAAAATCTCGACCTTGACGCCACAGCGCTCCAGCGTCCGCGCCAAAACGTCGGCGCAGATGGCGGCCACCATGATGGGCCGGCCGCGCATCGAGCCGGAATTGTCGAGCAGCAGGGTCACCACCGTGTCACGGAACTCGGTGTCCTTTTCCTGCTTGAAGCTGAGCGGTGCCGAGGCGTCGGTGATGACGCGAGTCAGCTTGGAGGCGTCGAGCACGCCCTCTTCAAGATCAAACGACCACGAGCGGTTTTGCTGCGCCAGCAGCTTGCGCTGCAGGCGGTTGGCCAGGCGCGACACCACCGAGGCCATATTGGCCAGTTGCGCATTCAGGAAGCCGCGCAGGCGCTCCAGCTCTTCCGGATCGCACAGTTCTTCAGCCGTGATGATCTCGTCGAACTGCTTGGTGTAGACGTCGTAGTCCTTTTTGACGTTGGTCTCAGGCTGGTCGTTTTCGCGGCGTTCGGCCTCACCGGCTTCGCCATCAGGTGTTTCGTCGGTCGAGGTTTCGGAGGACATCTGCGGATCGCCCTGCATCTGGGTGTAGTCGTCCTCACCCTCCTGCGGCTGCTCCTGACCGGACTGCTCTTCCGGCTGATCCTGCGGACCGTCGCTGTCGTCGGGCTTTTCGCTGTCCTCGGCATCGTCCTTGGGGCTTTCGCCTTCGCTCTCGCCCTCTTCGCCTTCGTCCTTCTTTTCGTCCTCGGCGTCCTGACTGTCGTCCTTAAGGTCGAGCGAGGTCAGGATATGGCGCGCCTGCCTGTTGAAGGCCTTCTGATCGTGGATCAGCGCCGCCAGTTTCTCCAGGCCGTCGCCGGTTTTTTCCTCAATCTCATTACGCAGCATATTGACGACGCGCTGCACCGATTGCGGGATCGGATCGCCGGTCACGGCCTCACGCGCCATCAGGCCGAGGATTTCGGGGATACCGATCTCCTGCCTGTCTTCCTTGCGGTAAAGGCCGCTGCGTTCGAGATCGCTTTCCTGCGCCGCCAGCAGATTGACGCGCACCCCTTGCATGGCATGAGCACCGATGCCCTCAAGGCGCGCCTCTTCCAGGGCATCGAAAGCGTCGGCGCTCATATCGTCACGCGGACGGGCGCGGGCATGAAGCGTATCGTCGTGGTGCGCCACTTTCAGCGCCAGCCGATCGGCCTGACCACGCACGCGCTGAGCCGCCTTGGGCGCCAGATCGCGCGGCGGGTGCGGCAGGATCAGCTTGTTGCCATCGAGGCGCGGGCCGTCAGAGCCGAAAACGACCTCCAACTCAGCATCCTCCGCCAGGGCGCGGGTGGAATGCACCAGCGCCTTCTTGAACGGTTCGGAGAGGATGGTCGGCTTGTTGGCCATGGTGGGCTTATCTCTTCATCCTCCCCTGCTTGCGGGGGAGGTGTCACGGCTTGTCCGTGACGGAGGGGGCGAAACGACGGCGGGGAATGCCCCCTCCTGCTCGACAAGCTCGCCACCTCCCCCGCAAGCAGGGGAGGATGAAATCAGATCACTTTCACTTTCAGCGCCAATTCTTTAACATCGGTGCCGAAGGCGCGCTGATAGAATTCCGCCAGCGTATGGCGCTCAAGCTCATCGCTCTTGTTGAGGAACGACAGGCGGAAAGCCAGTTCAGGATCATTGTTGAAAATCAGGGTGTTCTGCGCCCAGGTGATCACCGTTCGCGGCGACATGACCGTCGAGATATCGCCATTGGCAAAGGCCGAACGCGACATATCGGCGACGCGCACCATGGCGTTGATCAGACCCTTGCGCTCTGCTGTATTAAACTCCGGCACCTTGGCGAGCACGATCTCGACCTCGGCCTCATGGCTAAGATAGTTGAGCGTGGTGACGAGCGACCAGCGGTCCATCTGGCCCTGATTTATCTGCTGCGTACCGTGGTAAAGGCCGGTGGTATCGCCAAGACCAATGGTGTTGGTGGTCGAGAACAGGCGGAAGAACGGGTTCGGCTTGATGACCTTGTTCTGATCGAGCAGGGTCAGGCGTCCTTGCGCTTCCAGCACGCGTTGGATGACAAACATGACGTCCGGGCGGCCGGCGTCGTACTCATCGAATACCAGCGCGACCGGGCGCTGGATCGACCACGGCAGGATACCTTCCTTGAACTCGGTGACCTGCTGGCCGTCCTTCAGCACGATGGCATCCTTGCCGATCAGGTCGATGCGGCTGACATGGCTGTCGAGATTGACGCGGACCAGCGGCCAGTTCAGGCGCGCGGCGATCTGCTCGATGTGGGTCGATTTACCGGTGCCGTGGAAGCCCTGCACCATGACGCGGCGATCGAAGGCGAAACCGGCGCAGATGGCCTGGGTCGTTTGCGGATCGAAGCGATAGGCGTCGTCGATGTCCGGCACATGGCTGTCACGATGCGAAAACGCCGGCACCTGCATGTCGATATCTACGTTGAAGACATCGCGGACATTGACCTTTTTATCGGGTGCGAGGGCCAACAGGGGATCGGGATATTCAAGCTCGACGGACATGGCGGACAGACGCTTTCGGTAACGAACGGACAGGCCTTTCAGCTAAGACTTTAAGACACTCGAAACAACCCTAATGTTGTCCTGCAACAAATTTTTTTGCCATGCCTAAATCCCGAACAGCATCCCCGCAACTCCCGCGATCACGACAATCGGGAACGCAAAGCGATTGACCTTAACCATACGCCTTAGATTTTTCCCCATAGTAAGGTCTATCGGAGAGAAAAGCAGTTCAAAGAACATCTTGAAATTCTCAAGACCGAAGGTGAACGCCTCACGATCAGGCACCAGTCTTTTAAATTTACGCCACTGGAAAGCTTCATAGGCGCGATACAGACAGTAATAGAGCAGGCTATAAACACTAAGGACCGAAAAACTTATCATAATACCACTTCAGAATTGCAGCCTTGGTAGCTTTAACACGCCGCTAGAAAACCGCAATCGCTTGATAAAAGCCATGCCTATCCTTCATCCGGATACTGATAACTCACCACCTTATCGAGAAATGGCGCCGCTTCGATGTCGTCCATCGTGGTGCGAAGCGGCCAGTCATTGACATGATCCATCCAGGAAATGCGCGCCTCAACGCCAAACTGGATATCCGGCACGATGCTTTCCGGATGATCGAAAGCGCCGATGGCAACCGCGACACCATCCGGCGCCTCATAGGTCAGGGGCGTGCCGCAATCCGGGCAGAAGCCGCGATTGACCAGATTGGAGGAAGCAAAGCGCTTCGGCTCGGTTTTGGTCCAACGGAAATCCGTACCGCGCACCGATACCAGCGGCGCGAACACATTGCCAAACGCCTTCTGGCACATACGGCAATGGCAGACCGAGGCATGGCCCAGCGGTTCGCTAACCTCAAAACGTATGGCACCACATTGGCAACCACCTTTATGGATTTGAGACATGGTAGCCCCCTCCGGCTTGACAAACTCGCCACCACCCCCGCTTCGCAAGGGATGAGACATAATGTGCATTCCACCTTCCGAAAATCGTGAGATTTGAGACGAGTAGCAGGAGGTTAGCGACGCAGGTACACTACGTACCTGCAAGCGACACCGACGCACTAATCGGCCAAAGACCGCGATTTTAGGCGAGGCTCATCTTTTTAAGGACTTTATAGGCCTTGATCACGCGCTGGAGCTTATCCTCGGCCGAACGATCGCCGCCGTTGTTATCCGGGTGGCAGCGCTTGAGCATCTCGGTGTAGCGCACGCGGATCTGTTCGGCGGTAGCGCCGACTTCAAGATCGAGATCGGCGAAGGCCGCGCGTTCGATCTTGCCATACTGGCGCACGGCCGGTTCGCCCTTGTCGCGCATGGGCGCAGCACCCGCGCCGAAGACGCTGTGCGGATCGAAGAAGGTCTTGGAATTGGTGCCCTTCACGGCGGCATTGGCCGCTTCGCGGCTGAGGCGCGAGGCGCGGAAGGCCCACGTCGGGCGGTCGCCGGTGGCGATGGCTTCGCGGTGACGGCGCGCCTCGCCTTCGCTCATACCGGCGAAGAAGTTCCAGTTCTTGTTGTACTCGGCGGCGTGACCCACACAGAAATTGTAGTGTTCATTCATCATTTCACGCGACTTGGGCGCCCTGGCCGTGGCGGCCTTATGGCATTCCGGCCATTCGCACGGCTTTTCGCCCGGCTTCAGATGCAAGACATCATCTTCCGGCCTGCGCGTTTTCTCCTCGCCTTCCTTGGGCGGACGGATACGCATGTCCATGAATTTGGGCTTGAACTTAAATCCTTCGGTCATATGATGACAGTGATCCTTTGATCTTAAAAAATTGCGACGTGCGTATAGCTGTAAAGTGAGGCCAGAGTATGGGAACCGTAGCGGACCGTTTAAGCGTGAAGCTCAATCAGGCCTTCGCTCCACAACAGTTGGAGATTCACGACGACAGCGCCAAACATAGTGGACATGCGGGCGCGCGTGAAGGGGGCGAGAGCCATTTTTCCGTACTTATTGTTTCCGAACACTTCGAAGGGCTTAATCGCGTCGCCCGACAGCGGCTGGTGAACAGCGCCCTGGCCGAGGATCTGGCCGGCCCGGTCCATGCCCTCAGCCTGCAAACCCTGACACCGGAAGAGTCCGAAAAGCGCGGCGCCGGTTAGCCATCATTTAAGCATCCTATGCGATAGTGCGCCCGGCTGAACAGACTTGGGGGCGACACGGTGCTGAATAAACTGCGAACTTTTGCGCTCGATGTGCGCGGCAATGTCATCATGATCATAGCGCTAGCTGTGCCTGTTTTGTTTATGTTCGTTGCCGGCGCGATCGATTTCAGCCGCGTCATCGGCCTACGTGCCGAGCTTCAGGATTCGGCGGATGTGGCCAGCGTCGGTTCCGTGGCCATTAATTCGGTCGCTTACAAGATCGGTCAGACCATGGGTTCCGGTGAAATCTCCGCCGGCGAAACACAGGCTGTCAGTATTTTCTATTCCGACATGGCAACGCACGCGGAACTGAGCGCTGTCACGCCCAAAGCCAAGGTGATGAAGGACGGCACGCTGATCACCTCGACGGTCACGGTCACCGCGAACTACAAGCCCTATATGCTGGGCCTTTTCGGATTCAGCACGCTCCCCGTTTCGGTGACGTCGAAATCGCAGGCGAGCATGCCGCCCTTTATTGATTTTTATTTGCTGCTCGATAACACTCCCTCAATGGGCTTGGGAGCAACAACAGCAGATATCAAGCTTATGGACGATAAGATCGGTTGTGCCTTCGCCTGCCACGAAACCGGCGCCAACGCAGGCAAAGACAACTACACAAAAGCGAAAAAGTACGGCGCCACCACGCGGATTGATGTTGTGCGTCAGGCCACACAGAACCTTATGACGACAGCCCAGAAGACCCAAACAATTGCCGGGCAATATCGCATGGCAATTTATCATTTCGGGATGGCTGCAGATGCAATCGATCTCAAAGCACCTCAACCTTACAAGGTCAGCGCCCTTACCACGGACCTTACCGCCTCCGCTGCGAACGCCGCCAAGATCGATTTAATGACCACACTTAGGCAGAACTACAATAACGACAGTCAGACGAATTTCAAATCCGTGCTCACAGGTATGAACAGCCTTATCGGCACGCCTGGAACTGGCACATCTTCGTCAACGGCGCAAAAGGTGCTGTTCTTTGTATCGGATGGTCTTAACGACGGTTACGATTGCGCTTACAACAATATTGCCAATAACCCCTGCCGTCGCATCACACCGCTGGATACTAAACAGTGTACAGACATCAAAAGCCGAGGCGTTCGGATCGCGGTGCTGTACACGACCTATCAGCCGGCTCCGAATGACGGTTTCTTCAAGAGCTATGTTCAGAAATTTTTACCACCAAATTCAAATCCGTCCCAAGTTGCCACCCAAATGGAAGCCTGTGCTTCACCCGGGCTTTATTTTGAAGTCAGCCCCAGTCAGGGCATCAATGAAGCCATGACCGCACTCTTTAACAAGATCGTTTCGGTCGTCAGGATCAATTCCTAAAAGATACATTGTGGCGAAAGGCGCGTTTGAAGGCTTGACGCGCCGCAGTTCAGGCCCTAGCACCCGCCCGTGCCAATGGTGCCTGCGCGTCAAAACCGCAGGATAATAGGGAATTGGGTTAGAGGCCCAAACTGTCCCCGCAACTGTAAGCGCCGAGCCTTGCTGCCTTATGTCACTCGTATCTGCGGGGAAGACGGCAGCGAAGCGTTCGAGGCGCGAGTCAGGAGACCTGCCTTGGCTGTCGTCCTTTGCGTGGCCGGGAAGTGCAGCGCGAGCAAGTCTATATAGCTTGAGAGACGATACCTTGTGAGCCGTAACCGGCGCAGGCTTCGTCATGCGCGGTTTACGGCTTTCGTTTCTGACTGAAAGACCGTTCACATGCTGAACTCCAAGACTACCCTTTTCCTCACCGCCTCGCTTCTGGCCCTGCCCGTCTTTGCCCACGCCGACGAGGCGCCGACCGAAGTCGTCGTTTCGATCACCCGCGAAACCCTGCCGGTGTCCAAGCTCGGCCAGAGCGTCGCCGTGCTGAGCGATGCCGATATCAAAGCCTACCAGTCGCTGTTCGTCGCCGATCTCCTGACCCGCACGCCCGATCTGAGCATCGCCCGCACCGGCGGTCCGGGCACGGCCACCACCGCCTCGATCCGTGGCGCCGGTGCCGACCACACGCTTTATATTCTCGATGGCGTGCGCCTGAATGATCCGGCGCAGGTGGGCGGCGGCACCAATCTCGGCCTGGTCAGCACGGATGATGCCAGTCGCATCGAAGTGCTGCGCGGCCCGCTCTCGACCCTGTGGGGCTCCGGCGCTATGGGCGGCGTGGTCAGCATCACCTCGCGCACCCCGTCCCAACCGCTCGAAGGCGATCTTCGTATCGAAGGCTTCGATGAATACGGTTCGGCCCGCGCCGGTATCGGCGGCAAAACAGGCGGTCTGACCTGGCGTCTGTCGGGCAGCACTTATAATGACCGTGGCGTATCAAGCTTTGCCGGCGGCGCGGAAAAGGACGGCTTCACCCAGACCACGCTGAACGGCAAGCTGCGCTACGACTTCAACGAAGCTTTCAGCGCGCAGGCCTTCTCGACCACCAGCCACAGCCGCGGTGATTTCGACGGCTATAACCCGGTCGCTCCCTACAACTTCATGGATACCGGCGATTTCGGCAAGAACGGCAACACTCTCTCGGTCGTCGCCCTGACGCACCGCTTTACAAAAGGCGAACAGACCCTCTCGTTCAGCGTCACCGATAATGACAGCAACAATTACAACCCCAATTCTTCGCCCAACTATGTCGCCAATGGTCATATTGAAGCCGCCGATTACCACATCAGCTATCGCCTGACCGACGCCACACGTCTTCTCGGTGGCCTGAGCTACGAGCGCGACACCATGAGCGTGGCCTACCCCGCAAGCTGGGATCCGAACCCTTTGCCGCTTAAGGCCTCCTCTACGCTGGCCAGCGTCTACGGTCAGGTGACCCACGATTTCGGCCCCCTTGATGTGGCCTTAAGCGCCCGCCATGACGACGCCTCGTCCTTCGGCGGCAATGACATCGCACAGGTGACGGTCAATGCGCCCCTAAGCGAACACCTGCGCCTCCATGCCAGCGCCGGTCAGGGCGTCAAGGTGCCGAGCCTCTATCAGCTTTACAGCGATTACGGCACGGCCACCCTGGTCGAGGAAAAATCGACCACGCTCGACGGCGGCGTCGATTATGGCTTTGACGGCGGCCTGTTCAGCGTCAGCCTGTTCACCCGCTCGGTGCGCGACCAGATCGACTTCGTTTACGACACCTGCACGCTCGCCCAGCCCTACGGCTGCTACGGCAATATCGGCCGCACCGAAACGCGCGGTGTCGAGCTGGAACTGTCAAAGGACCTGACCGATTCCCTGAACCTGCGTGGCAATTACAGCTTCCTGCACGCCCGCGATGGCAATGGCGGCCTGCTGCCGCGCCGTCCGGATCAGATGGGCAGTGTCGACCTGACCTGGACCGCGACCGACAAGCTGAACCTGGGCCTTGGCCTGCGTCATGTCGGCGAGGCGCTGGATACCGCCTATACCGGTATGCTCAAGGCCTATGATCTGGCCGACCTGCGCGCGAACTATACGCTCAATGATCGCCTCAGCCTCTATGGTCGTATCGAGAACGCCGGCGACAGCCGCTACCAGACCGCCGGCGGTTATGGCCAGACCGGCCGCCGCGTCTGGGTGGGCCTGCAAGCCAAGCTGTTCTAAATCTAACCTCCTCCCCCGTCCCGGCGGGGGAGGACACACTATGCCGCTTGTCGGCGCGAAGATCATCGCACATAGTTAAAGATAGGGGTGGGGCTTCCTGCCTGTCCTCCAACGCACTATATGGCGAACATGTCCCCTGCCCTGACGCTTAAAATTCACAGCCGCATCGCCGAGATCGGCGAAACCGCATGGAATAGTTTAAGGGATGACGATAACCCTTTCACATCCTTTGCTTATCTCGATGCGCTTGAGGCGACAGCCTGCGTTGATCAGGCCAGCGGCTGGCAGCCCATCCATCTCTCCTTAAGCGATGAAGCCGGCGTGGTGCGCGGCGTCATGCCGCTCTATGTCAAATACCATTCGATGGGCGAATACGTCTTCGATCAGTCGTGGGCACGCGCCTATGAACAGGCCGGTGGCGACTATTACCCCAAGCTGCAAGGCGCCGTGCCCTTCACGCCCGTGACCGGCAGCCGCCTGATCTCGCCCGATCCGGAGGTGCGGCAGGCGCTGGCGAAAGCCGCCATATCCCTGTGCGAGACCAACAAGCTGTCTTCGTTGCACATTACGTTCCCACGTGACGACGAATGGGAGATGATGGGCGGTATGGGCCTGCTGCAACGTCAGGACCAGCAGTTCTGGTGGGACAATAACGGCTACGCCACCTTTGATGATTTCCTTGCCGCCCTCTCCTCCAACCGCCGCAAGGTAATCCGGCGCGAACGCCGCGACGTCCAGTCAACCGTTGATCTGCGCTGGCATGTCGGCTCTGACATCACGGACACCCATCTCGATCAGATGTACGCCTTTATCGAGAGCACCTATGACCGCAAGTGGGGTTCGCCCTATCTAACGCGGGCCTTTTTCAGCCGTATCGCCGAGACCATGCGTGACCAACTGGCGCTGGTCTTTGCCTATGACGGCGATGAGGCGGTGGCCGGCGCCATCAACTTTATCGGCGGCGACACGCTCTACGGCCGCCAATGGGGCACGCTGATCGATATCCCCTTCCTGCATTTCGAGGTCTGCTATTATCAGGCCATCGACTTCGCCATTGCGCGGGGCTTAAAGCGCGTTGAAGCCGGCACGCAAGGCGAGCACAAGCTGTCACGCGGCTACCTGCCCAACCCGGTCTATTCGGCGCACTATATCCGCGACAAGCGCCTGCGCGCACCGGTCGAAGATTATCTGAAGCGCGAACGCGAAGCTGTGGTGGAACAGATGCAGATGCTCGAAGAGGAAGCATCGCCGTTCAAAAAGGGGGGATGATGTGTTAAGCTCGGTCAAAAGGGATGAAACCGATGGCCGAACGCTACACAACCTATTCCGCCTTTTTCGATTTTTACCTGAGCGAACACAGCCTGCCGGCCACCCGCGCGGTGCATTATCTCGGCTCGACCTGCGGGATTGCCGCGCTGATCCTCACCCTCTCTACCGGCTGGCCGGGCTGGATCGTCGTGGGCCTGATCGCCGGCTACGGCTGCGCCTGGATAGGGCATTTCTTCATTGAACATAACCGCCCGGCGACCTTTAAATACCCGCTGTGGTCCTTCGCAGGCGACTACCACATGTACTTTCTGTGGCTGACCGGCGGCTTAAGCAAGCGGCGCCAACTGGCCGAGGATCACCTCAAGCCAGCGCCTTGAACCAGATCTCCAGGCTGTGCGCCTGCGCCCGGATGCCGGCAGCGCGCTTGGCGGCCTCTTCATCACGTCCCCAGGTCTCGGTCTGGAAGTCCTCGCCGATACGCGACGCCACAAAGGCCGCCTCGCCGCTCAGGTGTCCGCGCCACAGGGCCAATGCCAGAATGACCGAACCCAGCAAGGGAATGGCCAGCATGATCCCCGCCTGTTCATAAGGCGTGGTGTTGGAAATCAACGATTGAATTCGCTGGATCGTTGTCTTCGGCTGCGGCTGATGGATGATGCTCTGGTTCTGCTGGAACTGCAGATCGAGCGTCGCATCCGCCCAGGCCAGAACCGGCTGCCAGACGGCCGCCTCACGCGCCTGCAAGGCCGCCGGATATTCAGCCGGATAGCACAGGAGATCGGTTTCGGAATAGCGCGTCACCTCGGCCAGGGTATCGTCCAGCACCTCGCCCATGCGATCGACGCTGGCAAAACCCAGGCGGGTCAGCGGCATGGCTTCGTAATCAACATACTCCCCCACAGCCGACCATTCGGCCGCGATCCGTTGCGCCAGATCGGCGTTCGGCAGCACCAGCAGCTTGCCCTTGGGGGTCTTGACCGGCCGGCCATCGAGCGCAACGCCCACACCGCCTTCTAGATCAACGGTGGCTGTGCCACCCCAGAAGCGCTTGGGACGGAAGCCGAGCGAGTTGGATTTCTTATCAGGCGCCTTGGCTTCGTAATTCATATCAATACCTTGCGCGTTTTTGTTCAGAAAGAGCTTGCGGCTCGAAAGCGTCGAGCCAAACCTTCAGTTCGGTGAAATCGTGGACGATATGATCGGCGCCGGCGGCCAGCAATTCCTCGACCGTATGGAAGCCCCACGACACGCCGATGGCGGTGACGCCGGCGCTGCGGGCCATGCGCATATCGTGCGTGGCGTCGCCGATCATGACAGCCTCATGTGGATCGACACCCAGGGCCTCAAGATTGCACTGGAGCATGTGCGGGTGCGGCTTGGAAGGGCCATCGTCAGCGCAGAAGGTGGTATCAAACACATCCAACCAGCCGTGTTTTTCAACCGTGCGCGTAACGCCGCGGCGCGAATTGCCGGTGGCCATGCCCATCAGCCAGCCCTCGGCCTTAAGAACGCGCAGGGTTTCCTCGGCGCCGAGATAGAGCGACTCGGCGAAGGATGGATCGGCGTGGAAGCGCAGGAAGGCCTGCTGGAATTCGTGCGTGTAGGCGGCGATGGTCTCATTATCGAGATCGGGTCGCATCATGGCCAGGGCGTCGAACAGCGACACGCCGACGATGGCGCGCACGTCATCATAGCTCGGCGGGCTGATATTGATGGCGTGGGCGGCTTCCACCGCCGCGCGGAAGATGGACGACCGGCTGTCGATCAAAGTCCCGTCAACATCCCAGACAGCTAGTTTCAGGCTCAACGCTTTTTCTTCTTCATATTGGCGAACGGATCGTTCTCGGCTTCGTGCTCATCAAAACCAAAGCGATCAAAACCCGCCTTGATCACCGGATCGAGCGGCGCCTCGATGATCAGGCTGCCGCTGGTCGGGTGCGGCAGTTCGATGCGGCGGTGATGCAGTTGCAGTTGCAGCCCTTCGGACAGCGACTGACTGGCCTCGTTGCCGTATTTCGGATCGCCAAGGATCGAGTGGCCGATGGCCTGCATGTGGGCGCGGAGCTGGTGGGTGCGGCCGGTATGCGGACGCAACGCCATCCAGGTCACGCGCGGACCGGCGCGCGAAATGGTGACGTACTCGGTCTCGGCCGCTTCGGCGCCAACCTCATTGGGCTCGGCCGGCTGGACGATTTCGCGGTCGTGGAAGCCCTTCTTGATCAGGGGCACATCGATATAGCCCTCTTCCGGCTTCGGATTGCCGACCACCAGCGCCCAGTAGGTCTTGTTGGCGCGGCGTTTGGCGAAGGCACCAGAGAGGCGCGCGGCGGCCTGCGGGCTCTTGCCCAGCAGCAGCACGCCGGAGGTGTCGCGGTCGAGACGGTGAACGAGGCGCGGACGCTCAAGACCCTCGCCCCAGGCCGAAAGCAAACGGTCGACGTGGTTCTTCGTCTTGGTGCCGCCCTGAACCGCCAGGCCGGACGGCTTGTTGATCGCAATGACGTCCTCGTCCTCATAGATGACGAGCGAACGGATAAAGCGGATTTCCTGCGGGCTCAGCATGGCGCGTTCGCGCTTTTGCTGGTCGACATCAGGCGCCGCCGGCAGCGGCGGGACGCGGATGGTCTGGCCTATGGCGAGGCGCGTATCGGCCTTCACCCGGCTGCCATCAACGCGCACCTGGCCCGAACGCAGCAGTTTGTTGAGCATGACGTGGTTGATATGCGGCCAGCGGCGCTTGAAGAAGCGATCAACGCGGATGCCGTCCTCACCATCGGTGATATACAGGGTTTTGACTTCGTTACTCATAGGGCGAACTTCCGTATCAGGAAAAGGCCAGCCATCACGGCGGCAATGGAGAGGATAACCGACAGGGTGCTGTAGCCGAACGCCAAGGCGTAATCGCGGCGTTCCAGCATCTGCACAGTTTCGAGGGAAAAGGACGAGAAGGTGGTGAAGCCCCCCAGCACGCCGACGCCCAGCAAAAGGCGCGTACGTTCGTTATCGGCCAGGCCCTTGCCGAGCAGTACTCCCATCAGCAGGCCCATCAACAGGCCACCGATGATGTTGGCGCAGAAGGTGCCGATCGGCCACGCCGATGCCGGCCACAGCGATTTCGTGCCAAGGCTAAGCCCATAGCGCGCCGCCGAGCCCACAGCTCCACCGATCATGACAAGTAGGAGATTGAACATGGACGGGTCTTTAGACCTAAAATCCAAAGAAGGAAACCTTTGGATTTTAGGTCGCGCTCAGAGGCCGCTTAGGCTCGCCGCAAAAGCAGCGGCGGGCTTTGCCCTTGCCAAAACCTTTACAGGTTTTGGAGTCCCCCTCTTGGCCTTGTGAGCATAGTCCTTTAAGCTCGGAATCAGCACAAATCGCAGGTAAATCATGAGCCTTCAGACCCAATACGATCCGAAAAACATCTTCGCCAAGATCCTGAGCGGCGAAATTCCCTCGGCGAAGGTCTATGAGGACGCGCGCATATTGAGCTTCATGGACGCCTTTCCGCAGACCAAAGGCCACACGCTGGTCATCCCTAAGGTCAAGGCGTGCAACCTGTTCGATATTCCGAGCGAACACCTGCAAAACCTGATCGCCCAGACGCAAAAGATCGGCCGCGCCGTGCGCGACGCGCTGGAACCGGACGGCATCCGCCTGATGCAGTTCAATGGCGAGGCCGCCGGCCAGACCGTCTTCCATATCCATTTCCATATCATCCCGGTGTGGAGCGAGGCTGCGCCACGCAAGCACGCTTCCGGCGAGATGGCAGATATAAATGAATTGAAGGACTTGGCGGCGCATATTAAGGCGAAACTTTAATGGCCTTTTACGTCCTTCGTCATGGCCAGACCGACTGGAACGTGCAGTTACGCCTCCAGGGTTCGACCGATATTCCGCTGAATGAAACCGGTCGGCAACAGGCCCATGTCGCCGCCGGGATACTGGCGCGCGAAGGCCTCACCCGCATCATCGCCAGCCCCCTCTCCCGCGCGCTGGAAACGGCGCGGATCGTAGGCGCCGCCAGCGGGCTGGAGCCGGTGATCGATGATCGCCTGATCGAGCGCAATTTCGGTCTCTTCGAGGGCATGACCATCGATGAGGTCCATGCCCACCGCGAGGAGATGCGCGAGCACATGAACCCGGACGCCGATCTCGACGGCAAGCACTATCCGCACAATGCCGAGCCGCTGGGCGAGGTCATCGACCGGGTGTTCGCCTGCGTCAACGAACACCGTACAAACCTTGACAAGACTGGCGGCGGCAAATGCCTGTTCGTCTTCCACGGCATCCCCTTCCGCGCCGTGACGCGCAAGTTCCTCAACGACATGTATTCCAGCCCCAACGCCGCGCCGGTCCGTTTCGAGCAAGATGGTGAAGAATGGCGTATGGTGCCGCTCGATCCGGATAACGCGCCGATCCAGCAAATCTACAACGCCCAGACCACCATGGGACGTATTTAAGGGTTGGGGGACGTATCTAGGCGGATAGCCCTATTCGTGTTACCCCTCAGTCAAAGCGGGGGCCAAAAACGGGGGATACCATGACCAATCAACCATTGAAAGCCAATGAAGCCCTGATCGTCCGGCTGGCCACAGGGCTGGTGTTCGGACTGGCCATCGCCTGGCTGGTCAAGTCGTTCGATGCCCTGGAGGGCAGAAGCATCCCGCTATGGGCGCAGGTGCTGACCAGCACCTTGATGCTCGGCGCCTTTATCCTATGGGCCGGGGCTGGCGCGATGAAGCGCCTCAGTCTGGCGATATGGACCGTGATCGCGCTTGGCCTGATCGCGCTGATCGCCTGGAACCGCGTCGCCCATGCCAATGAGGGCGGCTACAATCCGTTCTTTTTCAATCTCTCCTTCCTGATCTATCCGTTCCTGTTCATTACGCATGAACTGGTCTCCAGCGCCGATCAATCGGGCAAGCCGATAGCGCCCTATGGCCTTTATTTCGATGAGGCGTGGAAGCGCGGCGTGCAACTGGCCTTGAGCGTCATTTTTACCGCCCTGTTCTGGGGGATATTGTGGCTGGGCGCCGTGCTGCTCGGTTATATCGGCTTTAGCTGGTTTAAGTATCTGCTCTCGAACGAATATTTCTCGTGGCCGATCTCAGGGCTGGCCATCGCCGCTTCGGTCAATCTCGGCGACGTCCAGACCAAGCTGATGCACAATTTCCGCGCCCTTGTGCTCGGCGTCCTGTCGTGGTTGCTGCCGGTGATCACTGTCATCGGGCTGCTGTTTGCGGTGTCGCTCTGCTTCAGCGGACTTGAGCCTTTGTGGAAGACGAAAGCCGCCACGGCTTCGCTGCTCACGGCCTGCGTGGCGCTGGTTCTGCTCATCAATGCCGCCTATCAGCAGGGCGACGTCGAGCGCCCGGTCCATATCGTGTTGCGCTGGTCGGCGCGGTTGGCGTGCGGCCTGCTGGCGATCTTCGCCGGCCTTGCGGCCTATTCGCTTTATTTGCGCATCGCCCAATATGGCCTGACGCCAGAGCGTGTCATGGCGCTGGTAGGTGTCGTCATCGCCCTGCTCTATGGTCTGGGCTATGCGGTGGCGGCGGCGCTGCCCAGGGGCCGCTGGCTTCATCTGCTGGAGCCGGTCAATATCGCCCTCGCCTTTGTGATGGCGGCGATCTGCTTCGTCGTTCTGACGCCCATCGCCGATCCCTATCGCCTGAGCGCGCAGTCGCAAGCTGAGCGCGTCAACAGTGGCGCGGTGACACCGGAAAAATTCGACTGGCGCGTGCTGCGTTTCGAGACCGGCAGCTATGGGCTGGATGAACTCAAGCGCTTGAGTAAGAGCGGCAAGACGGACACGATCCGCAAAGCCGCTGTTACCGCCCTGGCCGTCACAAACGAAGATCGCTACCTGATCACTCCGTATCAGCCACCTCAGAACAGGGTCAAACCTGATGCGCGCCGGCTTAAAGTCGTAGCGCCTGAAAAGGCCTTACTGCCGACGAGCTTCCTGCAACAGGACTACCCGGATGAAGGCTACACCCCGCAATGCCTTACAAACACCGACCGCGTTTGTACCGTCGTCCTGCTTGATCTCAATGGCGATACAAAGCCGGAAATCATCATGCGGGATTCAAATGCGCTGTATATCTACGCCGAAGGTGAAAAAGGCTGGGAAATGCAGGGCAGTCCTCTTTACAATTCCGGCCATGACGAAGACTTCAATGCCGGTCGGGTAACGGCGGCAAAACCAAAGTGGGATGATCTGATGATCGGCAAGGAACGCCTACGCCTTAGGGACTAACCCGCCTTCTGCATCAATGGCAAACCGGCGAACAGTTCCACCGACTTGAGGCGCGCGCCGATATCATGGATCGGCATGGAGATGATCAGTTCGTCGGCGCCGGTCTGTTGCAGGAAGCTGCCAAGGCGCTTTTCAATCGTGGCTGGTGAGCCCACAATGGCGTAGCGCAGCATATGGTCGATCATGGTCGTTTCTTCGGGTGTCAGGTTGGCCACGGCGTCATAGCTCGGCCGCGGGAACGGCACACGCACATTGCGGCGCAGATTGGCGAAGGACTGCTGCATCGAGGTAAACTGATAGTCGGCTTCGGCGTCGCTATCGGCCGCCACGCCCATGACCCCGACCATGACATAGGGCTTGTTCAGCGCCGCCGACGGACGGAAATGCTGGCGATAAAGCTGGATAGCGTCGAACAGAAGCTCCGGCGCGAAGTGCGAGGCGAAGGCATAGGGCAGCCCCAGTTGCGCCGCCAGTTGGGCGCTGTAGAGCGAGGAGCCGAGCAGCCAGATCGGCACATGGCTGTTCATACCGGGCACCGCCAGGATGCGCTGACCGTCGTCCGGTGCACCCAGAAGTTTCTGTAGTTCCATGATATCGTTCGGGAAACTCTCGACGCCGGCGTCCATATTCCGGCGCAAAGCGCGCGCGGTCATCATGTCTGTGCCGGGGGCGCGGCCAATACCGAGATCGACACGGCCGGGATTGAGCGCTTCCAGCGTGCCGAACTGTTCGGCGATCACAAGCGGCGAATGGTTTGGCAGCATGATGCCGCCCGAACCGATACGGATGGTCTTGGTGGCTGCGCCGACATGGGCGATGACGATCGCGGTCGCCGCCGAAGCGATGCCGGGCATGCCGTGGTGTTCGGCCAGCCAGTAACGGGAATAGCCCGCCGCCTCAGCGCCCTGCGCCATCCGCGCGGAATTGGCCAGCGCATCGCTGATGCTGCCGCCTTCGGAGATTTGCGACAGGTCGAGGATGGAAAAGGGGATCATACGGCGCTCCGGAGAGTTCCAAGCTTTCGCTTGGCAAGGGCGACCGCCCTCCGCTGCTTATGCGGCGTGTCTGCGCGGTCCTGAAGTGCTTATGTAGGTGATGCGGTTACGATTACGAGGCCTAAGGTGCGAATTAGTAGACAAGCTGGTATCGCGCAAAGCCTGTGGTAATATGCCTGCAAACCGGGGGGACAAACTATGAAATGGCTGATGCGAGGACTGTCGGCTATCGTGGCCTTGGCTGTCTCTTACGGTGTCATCGCCAATTACGTGCCGGCGGCACGTATTGCGGCCATATGCGTACCGGCTGAAGTTCTGGCCATTAATTTGGGTCTGATCCCGCTTGATCGCGCCGACTGGGGGTATCTGAAACTGCGTTCCGGCAAGGCGGGACTTGATGCTCTCAGCCATCTGGAACGACATGGCGCGGCGGACAAAATACGCCAGACATCCGTGGCCGTTCAGGATCAATGGTTGGAAGCGGGTCACGTATCTAAATTCGGTGGCGGGCACCTTTATTGGGAAAACGTTCAGGAAAAGGAAACTCGCTACGCTGAATTGCGGATGCCGCTTGATGGCAAGACGCTGGGGCAGGATTTGAAACCCAACCAGAGCATTCCGGAGAACTTCTGGCAAACCTATCGTTACCGGCTAGGGTGCCTATTGCCTCCCCCAAATTATGAATATTCAAAACGTGAATGCCGCCTTAGTATGGCAGATTTGAACGGTGATAATCAGCCAGAGATTATTCTCGACAACCAGATCATTGGCACTGAGGGTGTCTTTGTCAAACCGGCAATAGAGCATAGGCATATGGTCTATCAAAAGGATGGATCGGAATGGAAGGCAATCAAAATAAACGGCCTATGCGCGGTGGACCAAGCGAGTGCTCATGACACCAGCCTTAAGATTTACGCACAAAAAATCGACGTACCGTGGATAAACGGCCACGCGGTGAATTTCTTCAACAGTGACTGCTTTGTTAGTGAGAATAGCGTCCCTGCCTCCACATCCGGCCTGAATCAGGCGCGTTTCATGGCTCTATTCCTCACACAGATCAAATTGCTGCCGTCCTCCAAACCCATTCCCTCGTCTTTGGCGGTCGCCCTTACCAATCGCTCCATTGTCTTGCCCTTGGGTACAGAGCCACCCATGCGTGAACCAATGCTCCAGCAGGAGTTTCAGGGCCTGCCGCCTTGCTTTACCAGCCTTGCTCCGAAAGCCTGCATGGCCATGGTTGCCGATATCGACCATAATGGCAGCGACGACGTGATCATACTGGACAAGGAAGTGCGCAAAGATTTCAGCACCTGGCGTCTGGCTACCCTCTTAATGATGCGGCAAGGTCGTTGGACGGTCGTGGCCAATCATGCCGCCTGTGCTGAAGAAAGCCAGAAGCTTGAAGATTTGAACGTAGAGCTAAAATCAGCGACATGGCGACCGATAGAATTTGCGGGACGGCTTTATTTACGTGATGAGCCTAGTGATAACTGCGGCCAGCATTTCGCTTATATGTAAGAAAGCAAGAACCCCCACCACCACATCTCGCGCTAAAGCGCTCGTGCGGTCCCATGGCTGGCGAAAGCTATACTTTCGCTGGCGCCAAACCCGGCAAGTGGAGAGGTATAACAAAGCCCTCCGGTTTGCACCGAAGGGCTTTTATTATTTAGCCGCCGACGTTTCAACACACGCTGTCAACGATCCGGTCCTAGGGGCTTGACCCTAGTCGACGATTTCGGCCTTGGCGCCCGACTTGTCCGCACCCTTTTGCGAGGGCGTGATGTCGAAGGCGATCTTGCCGTCGGTCAGCTTGACGAGGATATGACCACCCTTGACCAGCTTACCGAAGAGGATTTCGTCGGCCAGCGGCTTCTTGATGTTCTCCTGGATGACGCGCGCCAGCGGACGGGCGCCATACAGTTCGTCGTAGCCATTTTCGCTCAACCAGGCCGACGCTTCGTCGGTCAGTTCGATCGAGATGTGACGGTCGGCCAGTTGCATTTCCAGTTGCATAATGAACTTCTGGACGACCTGCGAAATCACATCGAGCTTCAGTTGCTTGAAGGTGACAACCGCATCGAGGCGGTTGCGGAATTCCGGCGTGAACAGGCGCTTGATGGCCTGTTCGTCTTCGCCGGTCACCTTTTCGCGGCCGAAACCGATCGAGTTCTTCTGGTTATCCGAAGCACCGGCATTGGTGGTCATGATCAGGATGACATTGCGGAAATCGACCTTCTTGCCGACCGCGTCCGTCAACTGGCCATGGTCCATGACCTGCAACAGGATGTTGTAGATATCCGGGTGCGCCTTTTCGATTTCATCGAGCAGGACAACCGAGTGCGGTTGCTGATCGACGGCATCGGTGAGCAGACCGCCCTGATCATGGCCGACATAGCCCGGAGGCGCGCCGATGAGACGCGACACTGTGTGGCGCTCCATATATTCCGACATGTCGAAACGCAGGAGTTCGACGCCCATGGTGGCGGCCAGTTGCTTGGCCACTTCGGTCTTGCCGACGCCCGTGGGGCCGGAGAACAGGTAGCAGCCGACCGGCTTTTGCGGATCACGCAGACCGGCGCGGGCCATTTTCACGGCCGTGGACAGTTGCTCGATGGCCTCGTCCTGACCGAAGACCGTGCGGTTGAGGTCAACCTTCAGATCACGCAGGGCGGTGGCGTCGTCACGGGAGACCGATTTCGACGGGATACGGGCGATCTTGGAGACGACGTACTCGATTTCCTTCGGGCCAATCACCTTGCGGCGCTTGTTTTCCGGCAGGACCATCTGGAGCGCGCCGGCTTCGTCAATCACGTCGATCGCCTTGTCGGGCAACTTGCGGTCGGTGATGTAACGCGCCGACAGCTCCACCGCCGTCTTGATGGCGGCGTCGGTGTATTTCAGATGGTGGAAGGTCTCGTAATAGGGCTTGAGGCCCTTCAGGATCTTGATGGTGTCGTCGAGCGACGGCTCGGTGACGTCGATCTTCTGGAAGCGACGCACCAGGGCGCGGTCTTTCTCGAAGTGCTGACGGTATTCCTTGTAGGTGGTCGAGCCCATGCAGCGCAGGGAACCGGCCGCCAGAGCGGGTTTCAGCAGGTTCGAAGCATCCATGGCGCCGCCGGAGGTGGCACCGGCGCCGATAACCGTGTGGATTTCATCGATAAACAGGACGGCATTGGGGTGCGCCTCCAGTTCCTTGACGACCTGCTTGACGCGCTCCTCGAAGTCACCGCGATAACGGGTGCCGGCCAGCAGCGTGCCCATGTCGAGCGAGTAGATGGTGGCACCGGCCAGAACCTCCGGCACATCGCCATCAACGATCTTCTTGGCCAGGCCTTCGGCGATCGCGGTCTTGCCAACGCCGGGATCACCGACGAGCAGCGGGTTGTTCTTGGTGCGGCGGCACAGGATCTGAATGGCGCGCTCGACTTCCGCCGAACGACCGATCAGGGGATCGACCTTGCCGTGACGCGACTTCTCATTGAGATCGACGCAATAGGCGGCAAGCGCATCGGTGGAACCGCCCTTGCCTTTTTCGTCGCCCGAATTGGCGTTGTCTTCCGTGGCGCCGCGCACGACGCGGGCCTCGGTGGCGCCGGGCTTCTTGGCGATACCGTGGGCGATATAGTTGACCGCATCGTAGCGCGTCATTTCCTGTTCCTGCAGGAAGAAGGCGGCGTGCGATTCGCGCTCGGAGAAGATGGCGACCAGCACATTGGCGCCGGTGACCTCATCGCGGCCGGAGCTCTGGACGTGGATCACCGCGCGCTGGATGACACGCTGGAAACCGGCCGTGGGCTTGGCTTCTTCCGATTGCAACTCGACCAGAGATTTCAGGTCGGTTTCGATATAGGCGTCCAGGGCGACGCGCAGTTTAGACAAATCGACGTTGCAGGCACTCATCACGGCGGCCGCGTCGACATCGTCGATCAGGGCCAGAAGGAGGTGCTCAAGCGTCGCATATTCGTGGTGATGGGCATTGGCGTGACCCACTGCGCGATGCAGGGTCTCTTCTAATGCGCTGGAAAATGACGGCATGACGACCTCCAATAAATCTTGAAAACGCTGTTACTCAAATCAAAACTGTGGGCTTAAAATCTTACTTATGGTTTAAGACATTAACCCTACCAGATGTTAATCCTGGCAGTCTGAACCTGATCTGAACTCTGTAGATAGAATTTAGATAAAATCCCGGCCGTCTAAGTTTCTCCGGTTAGTCTTTCTCCATCGTACATTGCAATGGATGTTGGTGCCGGCGAGCCATATCCACCACCTGCGCCACCTTGGTTTCCGCCACCTCGTAAGTGTATACGCCGCACACTCCCACACCGGTTTGATGGACGTGCAACATGATCAGCGTGGCCTCTTCGCGCGACTTGTTGAAGAAACGCTCAAGCACATAGACCACGAATTCCATCGGCGTGTAGTCGTCGTTTAGTATCAGCACGCGATAGAGCGAAGGCTTTTGTGGCTTGGGCTTGGTGTCGATCAGCAATCCCGGCGCCTGTCCGGGCCTGGTCGTGGTGCCTTTGTCGGCCGCCATGATCCGTTGCGCTGCGTTCTGCCCGTCGTGTGTCAAAACCAATCTCATCTCGTATCTGTTCGTTTTCTGGCTATTTCCGGACCGATGTGCCTCGGCCCTCCCTGTAGATATGCAGGAGTCGCCTAATAACAAGATAGTCCAAATGAGGACGCTGTTAAGGGGGTAAATGCACAAACATGGTGCAACACGATCACAGTTTATGGGCCGTGATGTCGAATTGTGACGCTTATGCGCGAAACGTCCACAGGCTACGGCGTTAAAAACAAAGAAAAGCCCCGCACCGGTGAAGGTGCGAGGCTTGGTAGTCTTCAGGCCTTTAGGGCCAAAGTCTTAGCGACCAGAGTCTTATCGATAAGACTGGAACTTCTCAACAGCAGCGGTCATGCGCGCGTTGATCGGCTTGAAGGTGTCCTTAAACGAAGCCGACAGGGTTTCGGTCAGTTGGTTCATTTCAGCGACGTAGGATTCCATCGAGGTCTTGGCGTACTTCGATTGCAACTCGATGACTTCCTGAATGCTCTTGGCGCCTTGCAGCGTCTTGGCGGCCGAGACGGCTTCTTCCCAGTTCTTCTTGGAGAAGGCCATGGCTTGCGCGCCAACCGTTTCCGCGCCCTTGGTGGCGGCGGTCAGGCTTTCGACGACGGCTTCGACATTGCCCTTGGCAAGGCCGTTGGCTTCGTTGAGGCTGGCCAGGGTCTTTTCGACCGAGTCCTTGAAGGCTTGGTTACCAGCCGTGGTGAACTTTTCAACAGTGGTCTTGATGGTTTCAGCAGCTTCCGACATGACAAACTCCCTATGATTGGTTTGATGCGTGGATACAAAGTCGAATGAGGCCTAATTCCCGACGTCGTTTGACATCGAACCTTCTGCCCGGTTGCAGCTTCATATAACGCAAGTGCAGCATATGGTCAACCCTTATGTTGCACTGCACAATAAGAAATACGAAAATGTGAGGAGACAATTCCCCCTATGTGGGAGTTTCTTGGCGTCTTCACGAGCGTGGTGGTTGTCTGGTGTGGTGATGCCTGCCAAACAGGCATGAACTGAGACATTATAGCGCGTTAGCGGTCACGATACGGTGAGCTTAAGGCTTGGTTAAGGAAAATTCACGACAGACTAGGCTTCTGGGACTATATTGATAGATATACCACTCATAGTAAGACCACATTGTTTCCTTATTTTGCGTGGGTCCGGCGGATACCAAATTGTGTGCAATCGCGTTTGATAAGAGTTAAGGACAGCTTTGATGCGTATGATCAGGCGGACGACAGGCCAAATTTTGGGGGATGTTGTGTTGGGGGGAAAGGGCGTTGTCGCCCTGCTCCTGTCAATGCTGGCCTTCATGACACTTCTGCTGCCGGCTTCGGCCAGCGCGCAGGATCCGGGCGATAACGCCAAGTATGCGGCCATCGTGGTCGATGCCCAGACCGGCGAAGTGTTTTACGCCCGTCGCGCGGATTCAGCCCGCTATCCGGCTTCGCTGACCAAGATCATGACTCTCTATATGGCGTTCGACGCCCTGGCCCAGGGCAAGCTCAAACCGACCGACCAGATCACCATCAGCGCCCGCGCCGCGTCTCAGGCCCCCGTCAAGGTTTACCTCAAGGCTGGCGACACGATCGACGTCGATACCGCCATGCGTCTGGTCGCTCTCTATTCCGCCAACGATCTGGCCGTGGCCCTGGCCGAGAAGATCGGCGGCACCGAAGAGCGCTTCGCCGCCATGATGACCATTCGCGCGCAGGATCTGGGCATGACCCAGACGCGCTTCGTCAACGCCAACGGCCTGCCCGATGCCCGCCAGCTCTCTTCGGCGCGCGATCTCGCTATCCTGGCCCGCGCCACCTTACGCGACTATCCGCAGTATTATAACTATTTCAACCTGCCCTCGCAGGAGTTCCGCGGCCGCACCTATGTCAACCACAACCCCTTGCGTGGCCTGGATGGCGTTGACGGCATGAAGACGGGCTTTACCAACGCCGCCGGCTATAATCTGGTCGCCTCGCAGGTCAAGAACGGTCACCGCCTGATCGCCGTCATGCTCGGTGGTTCCAACAAGACCCAGCGCCGTGAGCACGTCACCACCCTGATGAGCACCGGCTTTGACGTCATCAGCCGCCGGCAGCGCGGGGAGACCATCGCCGTGGCGCAGAATGAATTCACGCGCGCCATGTTCGCCGAAAGCCGTATTCCGGACAGCCCGACCTCCTATACGATGCTGGCCAGCAACAACAAGCCGCTGACCGATGACCAGTTGCGCGAAACCCTTGAGGGCAGCGAACAGGCCAATGCCACGGATGTCGATGTGCAGCGCGCCAGTTCGATGGTCTCGGCGCCGGACGTGGTGCAACTCTGAGCAAGGCCCCGACCGCCGCCGATATCAAGCCGAAGGCCGTGCCGGCCGCGACCAAGGTGGCCGCCGAAAATACTAAGACCAAGCCGGCTGCCAAAAACGCCAAGACCAAGCTGGCGGATGCCGATGAGCCGAAGAGCAAGGGTAAGAAAAAGAAGAACCCGAAGGCGACCTACGCCATTCAGGTCGGCGCCTTCAAGGACAAGTCGCTGGCCAGTGACTGGGTAAAGAAGATGCAGTCGCGCTTTGGCGAGCACCTGACGGACAGCACCACGCAGATCGCCAAGAACGACAACGGCTGGTATCGCACCCGCTTCGCCACCCTGACCAAGGAACAGGCCGCCGCCGCTTGTAAGAGCATCTCGGCCAAGCATCTAGATTGCATGGTGATCAAGCCCGAAGCGTAAAACCTATGGGGTTTGGGGGCCTGCGGTCCCAAGTCTTCTCTCTTTCAAAAGAAAAACCCGGTCCAAAAGACCGGTTTTTTTTTTGAATAAGGTAAGGTTTGTGGGGTCGCAGACCCCACGCCCCGTAGGTTCAGCGCCGCCGCTTCAACAGCACATCCCTTGCGGCGTTCAAGGCGCTGGCGCGACTGACATCGCCGCCCTGATCCGGATGCGCCGTCTTCATCAGCTTTTTCCACGCTTCCTTGACCGCCCTTTTGTCCGCGCCAATCGCCAGCCCCAGCGTGTTGTAGGCCTTGATCTCATCCGGCGTATAGCTGGCCGCGGTTGCCGGCTGTTCGTCTTTACGGAAATAGGTCTGATAACGCACGGTGCCGCCCACCAAAAACGACGCCAGCAAGGCGCCCAGTCCCGGCAGCATCAGCCCGCGCACCATCAGGGTCACGCCCAGCACCAGCAAGGCCATGCTGACCAGACTGCGCAGGGCGCGGAAGTGGTTGATCCATGGCCCCTGTTTCAGGCGGCCAAGGCGCGATTGCCGCCCGACATAAGCCAGCAATAGAAAAACCGCGATGGCGCCGCCGACCCAGAGCATCAGACCTCAGCCATATCGTTATCGTCCACGCCTTCAGATGCGGTTTCTGTAACTTCCGCCCCGGCCTCAAGACCAAGCGATCCCATCAAGGCCCGCAGTTCAGCCCGAGCGGCGATATGGCTGAGCGATACCGCCACCGGCCGGATGTCGCCGGAGAGATCGGCCACGGTCAGACCAAAGGGGAAAAGCTCACGATAGATGACCCGATCGCGCAAACCGGCCAGAACCTCGAAGCCAACACGCTTGCCCAGTGCCTGCACCCGCTCATCGACGCGCTTGCGGTTGCGCGCCTCATTGGCAGCCAGACGGTTGCGCAGCACGATCCAGTCGATCGACTTGCCATCCCAGACCGCGCGCTGCTTGCGTGAATTCCATACGGTTTCGGCGTAGATCGACGGCCGCTTGACATCGAGCGTCACCGGATCGACCTCGCCCAGCAGATCGAAGTCGATAAAGCTGTCGTTCATCGGCGTGATGATCAGGTGCGCAACGGCATGAGCCCGGCGCGACAGCACGTGGTCGCCGCCCGGCGTATCGACAATCACATAGTCCGCCTGCTCGATCGCCTCATCGAGCGCGCGGTCAAAGGCCTTGCGCGCCTCGGCTTCGGGCACGGTCAGCAGGCTGGCCGGCTTGTCATGAAGGTGCGGCTCAAAGGCCATGGGCAATTGCTTTTCATTAGCCGCCGCCCACTTGGCGCGGTTCGAGAAAAAGCGCGCCAGAGACCGCTGACGCAGGTCGAGATCGATAAAGGCGACGCGCTTGCCCTGATGGAGCAGATGCACGGCCACGTGCATGGCGACGGTCGATTTGCCCGCCCCGCCCTTTTCATTGCCGAATACCAGAATACGCGCGCCCGACTTGACGTCACTCATAACTTACTCCTGCCACCTCTTATTGAATCAGGTGGTTCACCTCATTTAAGCCCTCCGCCGCCGCGCCGCCAGTAGCTGGTTAACATAGGGTTAAAATTTGACGTGGGTAAGTTGTCGCAACTGCCTACTGGATTTGAGGCCGTGACAGGACTATATTGCCGCCATGAACACAGATTCCGACTACATGCTCCGCTCCGAAACCATCCGCATCCATACCGACGAGGACTTCGCCGGTATGCGCAAGGCCGGCCGCGTCGCCGCCGACTGCCTCGACATGCTGATCCCCTACGTGGTGCCCGGGGTGAAGACCTCGTACCTCGATGATCTGGCGCGCGAGTTCATCGCCGATCACGGTGGCCTGTCGGCCTGCCTGTTTTATCGCGGTTACCAGAATACGGTCTGTATCTCGCCCAACCACGTGGTCTGCCACGGCATCCCGTCGGACAAGACCCTGCGTGAAGGCGACATCGCCAATATCGACGTCACCTGCATCGTCGATGGCTGGCATGGCGATACCTCGCGCATGTATGAAGTCGGCGTTGTGGCACCCAAGGCCAAGCGCCTGATCGATGTCACCTATGAAGCCATGGCGCTGGGGCTGGCCCAGATCAAGCCAGGCAATACCTTTGGCGATATCGCCGCCGCCATCCAGAAATACGCCGAAGCCCAGCGCTGCTCGGTGGTGCGCGATTTCTGCGGCCATGGCGTCGGTCGGGTGTTCCACGATAACCCCAACGTCCTGCACTTTGGCAAGGCCGGCACCGGTCCGCGTCTCGAAAAGGGCATGTTCTTCACGGTCGAGCCGATGATCAATCTCGGCAAGCCCGATGTGAAGGTGCTGAACGACGGCTGGACCGCCGTAACGCGCGACAAGATGCTGACCGCGCAATGCGAACACTCCTGCGGCGTGACCGATAACGGCGTGGAACTCTTCACCGCCTCGCCGACCGGCCAGTTCAGGCCCTTGCCGGTTCTGGGCTAGATTTCAGCACCGGGGGGCGCATGGCAATTGATGGGGCAACAGTCCTAGTTTCTATACTGTCCTCAATAGTCGCAGGTATTGCTGTTGCATGGACAAATCATCTCCTAACTCTTAGGCTTGAAAAAAAGCGAGACTCAAAAAAGCGTATTGATGATCTAAATGTTCAACGCCGGATCAATGCTTGGAAAACCCTTGAAAGGGCAGCCACTATAGGCACCACACAATATGATCCCGACACCATTGCCAAATTAAAAAGTGATTTCGATCAAGCATTTGCCGAAATAATGCTTTTAGGAATTTTTCGTGAAGTTGAGCTTGCCGATCGTTATGCAGAAATGGCAAGCAACGGAGGCGAACACGAAGGCATTACAAATCTTCTGAATGATTTACGAGACACATTACGTGCGGAGCTTAATCTTCAAAAAGTTCCCCCGATGAACAAATACTTTCGCTTGCTTCGGATCGCCAAGATCAAATGATGGAAGAAACGGAAGATAATTTGGCAGCGGGACCGTCCCGCCCCGATCATGGCGGTCATCGCCATCGTCTGCGCCATCGCGCCCGACTTGGTGGTGTGTCCGCCCTGCCTGATTACGAACTGCTGGAACTGTTCCTGTTCCGCTCAATCCCGCAACGCGATGTCAAGCCGCTGGCCAAGGCCCTGCTGGCGCGCTTCGGTTCGCTGCCCGCCACGCTCTCGGCGCCGCTGGAAGATATGCTTCAGGTGTCGGCGGTCGATAACAAGGGCAAGGCGCTCAAGGTCACGGCCGATATCGCGCTCGATCTCGCCCTGATGTTCGAGGCGACGCGCCGCATGGTGGCCGAACCGCTCAAGCGCTCGACGGTGATTTCAAGCTGGTCGGCGCTGATATCCTACCTCAAGGTGACCCTGGCCCACGAACCGCGTGAGCAGTTCCGCATCCTGTTTCTCGACAAGAAAAACCAACTTATCGCCGACGAGATCATGGGCCATGGCACGGTCGATCACGCCCCGGCCTATCCGCGCGAAATCATGCGGCGGGCGCTGGAACTGTCGTCGAGTTCGGTGATTTTGGTCCACAATCATCCCTCCGGCGACCCGATGCCGTCGCAGGGCGATATCGACATGACCAAACAGATCGTGGCGGCCGGCAAGCCGCTCAAGATCACCGTCCATGATCATCTGATCGTCGGCCGTGAAGGCGTGGCCTCGCTCAAGCAGATCGGCGCGTTTTAGCCCTTTCCTGACGCGCGATAGCCTCTATAAGATGTGTAAAAGACAAGGAACGGGATCATGAAACTCAGGCAGAAGGAAGGGACGCACAGAAAGGCCACGCCCGCCTTCTGGCACGCGGACGACGGCGGCACCTCCGGCTGTCCGCAAAACTGGGAACAGCGCAGGTTCCCCCGCCGCCCTTACGAAGCGCTCAAGTCCGAGCCGCGTGAAGGCGCAGGCGATACACCACCCTATCAGCGCTAGCAGTCTGCTGAAAAACCTCTGGTCATTTTGATTTTGCCGTGATTCCCTTCTTGAGCGAGAAGGAGCAACCAATGCGTGGCGAGTTTCGGGATCAGGGCGGATTATTTTCGTACATATCGTTGGAAGAACGCGTTCCGGATACGCATCCTCTTCGCAAGGTTCGTGAGTTGGTTCGCGCGGTTCTGGTCGACCTGAACGCGGACTTTTCGGCGATGTATTCGGAGGAAGGGCGCCCTTCCATTCCACCGGAACAGTTACTGAGCGCCTTGCTTCTGCAGGTGTTCTACGGCGTCCGCTCGGAACGTCAGTTGATGGAGCAGTTGGATTACAACCTTCTGTTTCGATGGTTCGTGGGCTTGTCACCCGACGCGGCTGTGTGGGTGGCGACGACATTCACCAAGAACCGTGAGCGCCTGCAGAAGGGTGATGTTTTTACGAAGTTCATGACGGCCTTGCTGTGCCACCCAAAGGTTACGCCCTTACTCTCGGACGAGCATTTCTCAGTGGATGGCACGCTGATTGAAGCCTGGGCTTCGTTCAAGAGCTTCAAGCCGAAGGACGGGCCGGACGATACGGACGGGTCTGACTTCCATAATCAGAAACGCGGCAATGACACCCACGTCTCGACGACCGATGGCGACAGCCGCTTGTACCGCAAGGCTCAGGGCCGTGAAGCGAAGCTGTGCTACATGGGCCACGCGCTGATGGAGAACCGCAACGGACTGGCGGTTGGTAGCGTTGTCACCCAAGCCACCGGCACGGCCGAGCGCGAGGCATCCGAAGCCATGCTGGCGGTTAGGGTCAAGCACACCGGCAAGCCGGCGACCGTAGGCGAAGACAAGGCTTATGATGTCGCTGCACATGGCGAAGCCTTACGCAATCTTGGCGTGGAGCCGCATGTCGCCCGTAATAACGCCACGACTAAAACCGGCAAGACCAGAACGACCATCATCGACGATGAAACGGCCGCCAGCGATGGCTACGCAATGTCACAGACCCGGCGAAAGATGATCGAGTGCATCTTCGGTTGGGGCAAGCAGCACGGCACGATGCGTAAGACAAAGCATCGCGGCCTTGAAGCTGTAGCTGGAGATTTTCTGCTCAATCTCATAGCCTACAACCTCATCCGGATACCCAAGTTGCTAACCGCATAGGAGAGGTCCGTCTAAATTTAGGAAAGCAACAAAAACAACAACGAATGAAGACACATAAAAGACCAAGAGACTTACGCAAAAATGCGGAAAGGCCAAAGGCAAAGCCTTTTTCAGCAGACTGCTAGAGCGCCATGATAACATTAAATTCCCCTCTCCCCATGACCATGGGGAGAGGACGAGAGCCAAGCGCAGCGACGGCGATCGGGTGAGGGGCATTTCGCAAGCGGACACAGGCCCCTCACCCGACATTCTGCGGCCAAGGCTTACGCCTTCGCCTTGCCTGTCGTCCTCTCCCCTCATACGAGGGGAGAGGGGGAGACTCGTTTAGTCTTTGCTCCGCGTCCGTATCTGGCGATTGAAGCCGTAAGCCTCACCCGCCCTGACCTTGAACAGCACCGACAGACGGCGTTCACCTGATTGAGTCTGCAAGTCCAGCGTCAGCGCCCCCGGCGCGGCGTCGGCTTTCGTCCCGATCAGCTTGCCGTTCTCATAGACCTCACAGGTGCCGGTGATCCCCAGAAACTCGACCTTGCCGCCCACCTTCTGCACCTTCGCATAGGGCGTATAGCGCACCGCCACCAGACTGTAGCCGTCCTGATCGAGCGGTCGGTTGAGCGTGCCGGGCCGGAACCACTGCCATGAATTCATATCGTTATCGGCGGCTTTCTGACCCGGATCGGGGCGCGTCACCGACATCGGCGCTATGAACCAGCTATCGAGCAACTGCACCGAAGGCGTCGTCACCTGATAGGCCAGAGGCGCAGTCGCCTCGACCGGAAGGCGTAGGTCCGCAGCCTTGAGCCCCGGTGTGGTGGCGCGGATGCGCAGAGTGCCCGCCTGCCCTTCCAGGCTCTGAACGATCACCTGACCATAGCCATTATAGAGCGAACGCTTGTCGCCCTTCTCCGGCTCCAGACTGTTGGCATCGCCGTTACCCAGACCGATAATGGCGCCGCCGCTGATCTCGTAGGTGATCATGTGCTGGGCCAGCGGCACATGACGGCCCTTCTTGTCGATCGCTTCTACCGTCAGGGGCTGGGCGTCGCGACCATCGGCCTTCAGGCCGGCGCGATCGGCGTTCAGGCGCAAGGCCACCGGCTCGCCCGCCGTTTCGTTGCGCGTCGTCCTGACCAGCTTGCCGCCGGTATAGCCGCGCACCTCGATAGCGCCCGGCGCATAGGGCACGGTCCAGAAGTTCATCTCATAAGGATCGACCTTTTGCCGTCCGGCGGACTTGCCATTGACGAACAGTTCGACCTCCTCCTGATTGGAACACGCCATGACGCGCACCGGCTGACCAGCCGTCTCCCAGTTCCAGTGCGGCACCAGACCGAGCACGGGCCTGTCCTTCACCCACTGCGCCTGATGAATCCAGAACGCCGCTTTTTCAAAGCCGCACAGATCCATGATGCCGAACACCGAACTGTTGGACGGCCAGATGTAGGGCGTCGGCTCGCCGTGATAATCGAAGCCGGTCCAGACAAAGCCGCCGGCGATATAGTCGCGCGTGGCGATGGCCTTCCACGCCTTGCGGTGCGTGGCGCCCCAGTCGGCGGCGTCATCGTCATAGGAGGCGCTGACGCGCTTGTCCTTGTCGGTTTTATAGACGCCGCGCGTCATGAAGGCGCTGGTGTCTTCCGATGAGAAGACCGGAATGGTCGGGTGCGCCTTATGGAAGGCGTCGTACTGGTCCTGCTGGTAGTTGATACCGACGACATCGACCGCGTGGGCGACATTGAGCGGGGTGAACAGGCCGTCGTTCATGGCGGCGGTGACAGGACGCGAGGTATCGAGTTCTTTCACCGCTTCGCTCATGCGGCGCACCATCTGGTAACCAGCCTCAGTGCCCTGCATCGGTTCTTCGTTGAACACCGACCACAGATAGACGCTCGGGTGATTGCGGTCGCGGCGCACCAGCCACTGCAGTTCGGCCATGTGGATCGGCGCCGGATTGAAAACGCGGTTTTCCGCCATGACGAGGAAGCCGTGGCGGTCGCAGGCGTCCATCAGGGCGCGGCTCTGGGCGTTATGCGAGAAGCGGATGGCGTTGCAGCCCAGCTCTTTAAGCCGGCGCAGGCGGAAATCAATAACCCCATCCGGCACCGCCACGCCGACGCCGGCATGGTCCTGGTGGATACAGACGCCTTGAATTTTCAGGTGCTTGTCGTTCAGGAAGAAGCCCTTATCGACATCGAAGCGCTGCGTGCGGAAGCCGCAGGTGGTGGTGATTTCGTCGAGACGGGTATCGCCTTTCAGAATGTAGGTCCTGACCGTGTAGAGTTGCGGATCATCTATGCTCCACAAACGCGGCCGGTTATGAAGCAGGTCGATACGCGCCACAGCCCCACCAAGCGGCGCCACCGTCGCCTGAGTTTTTTCCGTCGCCAGCAAGCCGACTCTGTCATCCCAAAGCTCGCTGACAACGGTGACTTCGGTAGCCTCGGTGCCGGAATTATTGAGTGTCACCTCGACCGGGATTTTCCAGTCCGCACGGCTTTGCGGCGCCGGAACGGGATGCGCGAAGACGCCATCCGTCACAATATGCACCGGATTGCGCTTGACGATCCAGGCGTCGCGGTAGATGCCGCCGCCTTCGTACCACCACCCCTCCATAGCGTTGGCGTCGACGCGGATGACCAGCGAATTGACGAGATCGCCATAGGTGGCATAGGGCGTCAGGTCGATATAGACCGAGTTATAGCCGCTCCAGTTGCGGGCCACGAGGGTGCCGTTGAACCAGACCGTCGCGTTGGTGGCGATGCCGTCGAGTTGCAGTTCGATATGCTTGCCGTTATCGGCCTTCTCGAACCTCAGCGTGTTGCGATACCAGACGATGCCGCGCTTGCGATAGCCTTGCGAGACATTGGCGTCCTCGACGATCGGCTGGAAGCTGACGAAATCGTGTGGCAGGCTGACTGGCGTCCATTCGGAATCGTCATAGCCGGTGGCAGCAGCGCCCTGCGCGCTGCCGGCCTTGGCGGCGTTGTAGGTCCAGCCATGGCCCATAATGGTGGGGAACGGGATATCGCCGTCAAAAAAGCGCCAGCCCTTATTGAGCAACAAAGTCTCACGCGGTCCTGCAACAGCCGCTTGCGGGCCATTCGCACCCGCAAAAACTGTCTGAGGCAGCAAGCCCATGGCAACAAGTGCACTGGCGCTTTTAAACAAGTCCCGACGATTCATACCCGGCTCCTATGATGTAGTTGCGCCCCCAACCTAGCCTGGATGAGATAAGGTGGCAGGCGTCATTTCATTTGGAGGACGCTATGCCAGGTTTAGTGGATTACTATGTGGGGCTCGATGTTTCGCAGAAGATGACGTCGATCTGCGTAATCGATCATGACGGAAAACAGATCGTTGAGGGGAAGAGCTCAACCCACCCTCTCGATATCCGAGGTTGGTTGGGAAATCGGATCGAGGATGGAAAATCATTGAAGATTGGGCTTGAAGCCGGAACGATGAGTAGCTGGCTTTATTCTGGTCTCGTCCGATTTGGCTTTGAAGTTGTCTGCATGGAGACTTTCCAGGCGCACCGCTTCCTCGCGACCTATCGCAATAAGACTGACAAGAACGACGCGCGAGGCTTGGCGCAACTCTTGCGGATGGGTGGAGAAGACTTCCTTCGAGTTGTCAAAATTCGGTCCCAGGCGTCGCAGGAAACACGCGTCCTATTGGCCATGCGTGACCACTTGGTCACTCAAAAGGTAAGCTTGGAAAATCATATCGCAGGCGTCTTGAAGCCGTTTGGGATTATCGTCGAACGAGGGTCGGTAGTTCCTGAGACCTTCTTTAAACGCACGATCGATGCCTTAGCACAGGCCGAACGCAATGGCGTACATGTGAAAGAGTTCGTATTGCCTTCATTGCAGCTCTACGAGCAGGCCGCCGCCAAGATTGTGCCGCTGACAGCTCGGATCGAGGAGATTGCCGGCAGCATCGAGATGGTTCGGCGCTTTATGGATATCCCGGGCGTGGGCCCGGTTACTGCCCTTTCTGTCTATGCGGCCATAGATGACCCGCACAGGTTTCAAAAGTCGTCTGACGTGGCCGCCTACTTTGGCCTGACACCCAGGCAATTCCAGTCAGGAGAGTTCAACATGATGGGGGCAATCTCTCGCCGTGGAGATCCAGCGACCCGGCGAACCCTAGTGATTGCGGCCACCGTTTTGCTCAGCGTGTCGCAGGAGTGGACTACGCTCAAAGCCTGGGGCGTCAGGCTGGCTAAGCGAATAGGCTTCTCAAAAGCCCGTATTGCCGTCGCCCGAAAGCTTGTAATGATCATGCATCGCATGTGGCTCGACAATGACCGATTCCGGCCACAGGTCATCAGCTCCGACGAGCGAATAAGGCTCAAGCAGGAACTGGCGCCCCAGCCCTCGAAATTAAGCGCCGTCAAACGGATCGTCGTCGCTTAAACGGAAACCCCGGTGAGATCTGAAGCCGGGGGTCTTGCAGCAAGACGGCAGATGGGTGAGTGACGTTTGGTCGGGTGGTCGGCGGCGCATTCGTGTTCCGCATAGAGGCCGCGGCTCCTATTGGTCCCGCCTGTTTGTTCCTTGATTGAACATCATAATGTAGCCGTCGCCAGCCCATAGGACGACGTGACTACGGAGAGACTAATGATCTCGCTTGCAAGGCAAAAAAAATGGAAACTATCGATGACGGGACAACCGGCAAATGCAAAACTGTGTCCGAAGCCTTCAATGTCAATCACAGAAAATACGACAAATCAGGCACTTATTTAACGTTGACAGGGAGCGCAACTAGAGACCGATCTTATGATTTTGCCGGAGCATAGACATGGAAACGGCGCGTTTTGAACCCCAAAACGCGCCGCAGCCATTGATTTATAGTATTTTATTTCGTCAGGGGAACCAATGGCACGCCAAGCAATTTCACGGCCTCGACCGACGGCTGGCCCTGAGGCAAGCCGTTGTCGGCCTGGAATTTCTGCATAGCCGACACGGTCTGCTTGCCAAGCTGACCATCGATCGGCCCCGGCTGATAGCCACGGGCCGCCAGAGCGCGCTGCACTTCCATGATCTTGGCGGTGGAGGTGTTCTTGCCGCAAATGACTTCACGCCACACCGGTTCCGGTTGTCCGGTCACACGCTGCTGCGTCACCTCGTCATAGACGGCGGGAACAACATAGGCTTCGGTGCGTGCCGGCTGGACAACGCGGCGCACCTTGCGCTTTTCATATACGGCGGGGATGACCACCTCTTCGACGCTTTCCGGCACATCGACCACCTCGCGGCGGACGCGGCGGGTCTCGGCGGGCACCTCGACGCGACGGACGCGCTCAGGCTCGACCTCGACGCGCGATTGACGGTCTTCATAGACGCCCGGCACCATTTTGAGGCACCACACGTCCTGGCCATCGTTATGCTCGACATAGTCAGCGGTTTCGCGCGACACCGGCATGGGCTGGCTCTTGCCCGGCCATTGCAGGGTGCCATCGGCGCGATAGCGCACCGGCGCGTGCTCGACCGGCGTCACTAGCGGCGCTTCGGTGGGGATGCCCTCGCGGCGCACCCATTCGCGGCGGGCGTCCCTGACCATGACGTGCTCGACGCGGGTTTCGTAGCGGGGCGGAATACGTTCTTCGCGGAAGCCGGCGGGGCGCACGACTTCGGTGACAATTTCCTTACGGACGACGGCCGGCACAACGCGGCGCTCGATGCGTTCAGGCGCCACCAGCACGTTCTCTTCGACCATCTCCACCACTTCCGGCACGGTGCGGGTCTCGGTGCGCTCCGGCTTGACCACCACGCTCTCACGGTAGGTTTCCACCTTGGGCGAGGTCAGCAGGCGCGAGAAACACTGGCCGGGAATGGCATTGCGGCGCAGCTCTTCCGGCAGTTGCTGCCAGTCCGGCGATCCCACCGGGCCTTTCGGACAGGCGATAACCGGCTCACCGGAGAGCGCGGCGGTCTGGGCCACGACCTGATCGACATCATGGCCTTGCGAGCTGTACTGCGCATCCGTCGTGCCGGTCTGGACCACACCCACGGTACGCGCGGCGGTCTGACGTGACTGTTCGTCGAAGGTTTTCGAGACCGGACGCACGACCGGCCTGTCCAGGCTATCCGCTACAGCCGGCACTGAAAGGCTAAGGCCGGCCAGGGCTATAAAGGCCACACCGGATTTCAGGAAAAGCTTATGCACCACAGCACCCTCAAGATTCGCGTCAAATACCTGTTGCAGCCCTGGACCTTGCGTGACTCACGCTGAGGCTGCCGAAGATTTCAAATTAACCTTTTATAAACCTTTGCACCAACCCTTCTCACCTGC
This sequence comes from Asticcacaulis sp. MM231, assembly GCF_964186625.1. Lineage (NCBI taxonomy): Bacteria > Pseudomonadati > Pseudomonadota > Alphaproteobacteria > Caulobacterales > Caulobacteraceae > Asticcacaulis > Asticcacaulis sp. MM231. Next base: position 1,438,758 of record NZ_OZ075108.1, on the reverse strand, counting down.
AAAGCGTAAATTAACCCCATTTTTCTGCCCGTTCGCGGCATGGCTAAACAAGCCGCAGCCTCTTTTAGGCTTGACATTGCGCCCCCATCTTCCCATTGCCACCGCGACCATTGTTTTAAGCGATACAGGTATCCCCCCATGATCCACCGTTATGCCCGCAAGGAAGCCGCCGCCATCTGGGATTCGGCGATGAAATACAAGATCTGGTTCGAGATCGAAGCCCACGCCGCCACCAAGATGGCCGAACTGGGCGTGATCCCGACAGAAGCCGCTGAAATCCTGTGGGAAAAGGGCAAGGACGCCGCCTTTGACGCCGACCGCATTGACGAGATCGAGCGCACCGTCAAGCACGACGTCATTGCCTTCCTGACCCACGTCTCGGAAATCGTCGGCCCCGAAGCGCGCTTCCTGCACCAGGGCATGACCTCGTCGGACGTGCTCGACACCTGCTTCGCCGTGCAACTGCAAAAGTCGGCCGATCTTCTGATCGAGGACGTCGATCTGGTGCTGGCCGCCCTCAAGAAGCGTGCGTTGGAGCATAAACTTACCCCGACCGTTGGCCGCTCGCATGGCATCCACGCCGAGCCGGTGACCTTCGGCCTAAAGCTGGCCGGCTATTACGCCGAGTTCACCCGCGCCCGTAAGCGTCTGGTGGTGGCCCGCGAGGAAATCTCGACCTGCGCCATCTCCGGCGCCGTCGGCACCTTCGCCAACGTTTCGCCCGAGGTTGAGGCCTATGTTGCCGAAAAGATGGGCCTTGAGGTCGAGCCGGTCTCGACCCAGGTCATCCCGCGCGACCGTCACGCCGCCTATTTCGCCGCGCTTGGCGTGGTCGCCTCGTCGATCGAGCGCCTGGCCACCGAAATCCGTCACCTGCAACGCACCGAGGTTCTGGAAGTCGAGGAATTCTTCTCGCCCGGCCAGAAGGGCTCGTCGGCCATGCCGCACAAGCGCAACCCGGTCCTGACCGAAAACCTGACCGGCCTCGCCCGTCTCGTCCGTTCGGCCGTCGTGCCCGCCATGGAAAACGTCGCCCTGTGGCACGAGCGCGATATCTCGCACTCCTCGGTCGAGCGCGGCATTGCACCCGACGCCACAATCCACCTCGATTTCGCCCTGCGTCGCCTGGCCGGCGTGGTCGATAACCTGCTGATCTATCCCGACAACATGCAGAAGAACATCGACCGTCTCGGCGGTCTGGTGCACAGCCAGCGCGTCATGCTGGCCATGACGCAGAAGGGCATGTCGCGCGAGGATTCGTATTCGGCCGTCCAGCGCAACGCCATGAAGGTGTGGCGCGGCGAGGGTAACTTCCTCGACTTCCTGGCGGCGGATGAAGATGTGTCGAAGTTCTTCACGCGTGAACAACTGGAGCCGTTCTTCAATCTCGATTATCACACCAAGCACGTTGATACGATCTTCGCCCGCGTGTTTGGCGCTTAAGTCACACAAGATACCCCACCACCACGCCTCACCTGTGGCGCGGTGGTGGGGTATCTTACTTTCAAGGCCGCCCATGCCCACCCTGCTCACCGATCAGTTCGACTTTGCCGGCTATGAAAGCCGCTTTACCGGCAAGGGGCGCATCCGTCTCGAAGGCGCGCTGGCCGCTGAGGACGCCCTGCGCGTCCACCATGCGCTCGAACAGCAGACACCGTGGGAACTGCAACTGGTCAGCAAGACCGGCAAGCCGGAAATCCTCTCCAGCGCCGAACTGAACACCCTGTCGCCCGACATCATCCAGACCAAGCTTCAGGACGCCGCCGAACGCGCTCAATCGGGCCTCTCCTACCTGCGCCTCGGTCTCGATCTGATGGAGGCCGACACCATCGCGCTGGCACCGCTGGCCAATCTGATCAAGTCCGAAGCCTTCGCGGCCTTCTGCGGCCAGCTTACGGGCCTCAGCGGCCTGGAACTGATGAGCTTGAGCGCCGTCTGTTATCGCAATGGCGATTTCTTCACCCAGCACACCGACCAGTCGGCGCGCCTGAGCTTTGAGTGGAACTTCACGCAGACCTGGCGTTCGGACTGGGGCGGCCAGATGCTGTTCCATTCGCCCTCGGGCGATATCGAAGGCGGCATCATGCCGCGTCTGAACGATCTGTCGCTGTTCGCCGGCGACCAGCCGCGCTCCATCGCCTCGGTCGCGCCCTATGCCGGCGGCCCTCGCTTCTCGATTACAGGCCGTTTTGGCTGACTATTTTTTCCATTCGCCCATATTCAATTGAGCGATTTGATAAAGGCATTGGCCCTGATAGCGTTCGCGTTCTTCGGCGGGCAGCCTTTCTATGCATTTGATCGCAGACGATACGCGCTTGTAGCGTCGCTCGATCATGGTCGCTTCGCATTTCACCGCATAGGTGGTGGGCCAGTAACCACCGGCTTCCGATAGAGATCCAATCAATTCGCACTCCTGGCGAACATAGCTGATATAGGCCTCGTGTTGCTGACTGACGGCTTTCGCCAGACGGCTGTGATCAAATTTATAAGCTTTGCTGCCGACCATATCGACCAGTATCGCTTGCTTTTGGATCAGCAATTTCAGGAAATAGTCTTTCGTTTCCTCGAAATGGATACCGACAGACATGGCGCTTCCTTCGGGCCAGTCCGTAGCCTTGCCACTGACATCAGCCAAGGCTGGCCTGGCCAGTAAGCCTAGCAGACATATAACAACTGCAACTCGATAACGCTCCATACCTTACCTCCCCCTGGTCACGGATTCTGAACGTCTAATGCCCCGTCGGCGGCGGCGGCGGCGGTGCATCGACCGGCTGCGTATCCAGAGGCGGCGGTGGCGGTGGTGCGCCGATCGGCTGGGTATCGAGATCGGAATGTCTGGGCATGGTGGCGCAACCGGCCATGGCCGTGGCAAACCCGATGATCATGAACGCTGTAACAACCGACTTCATCATCATCTCCGTAAATGAGCGATTAGCTTTTAAGGGCTTCTCTGGCCTGGGCCAGGAATTCCGCCGCCTTGGTGCGGACTTCGGATTCGCGCACGGCGATATTGGAAGCCGTCAGATCACCGAGGATCTTGCGAATCACGTCTTCTTCCGAAGGCTGATCACTGTCGGCGCGGACAACCGCCCGGGCGTAGCTTTCCGCCGACTTGCCCGACAGCCCCATTTTCTCAGCCCCCCACATCGCCATCATGCGATTGCGGCTGGCAGCAGCCTGGAATTCAAAGGCATCGCTGCCCTGAAACGGGACATCAATGGCCTTAGGGCTGGCTTCAGAAGAATTTTTGTCGGTCGAAGGCATGGGTGGCGGAACCTTTCAGGGTAATCCGGTTTTAGTTCCCCTTACGTCCCGGTGCAACCACAACCGACACTTTATCGACCGTTTTCTTACGCGACGCGTGCTTAAGGCGCATTTTCCCGGCGCTCCACGTTAAAAAAGCGACGAAATGCCCCGTGCGTGCCCTGTACATCCGCTGCGTTTTTGTTTATTTGCGGGCGCAACTGGCATTCTCTATGATGCTGATGACCATGCCCCCTGAAATCCCCGCCTGTGAGCCTGACGGCCTGGCGCCGCTCATAGGGCCCCGCCCTTGTTCCGGACAATCCGCTATCCGGGATATTTTCCAACACTGGACACGCATATGACCACCAAGACCCGCAAGAAAATCTACGAAGGCAAGGCCAAGATTTTTATGAAGGCCCCGAGCCCGGCACGCTGGTCCAGTACTTCAAGGACGACGCCACCGCCTTCAACGGCGAGAAGAAGGCGCAGCTCGAAGGCAAGGGCGTCATCAACAACCGCATCAGCGAATTCGTGATGACCAAGCTGAACCAGATTGGCGTGCAGAACCACTTCATCAAGCGCCTGAACCTGCGCGAGCAACTGATCCGCGAAGTCGAGATCATCCCGCTCGAAGTCGTCTGCCGCAACGTGGTGGCCGGCTCGATGGCCAAGCGCTTCGGTCTGCCCGAAGGCCAGGCCCTGCCGCGTTCGATCATCGAATTCTACTACAAGAACGACGCCCTCAATGATCCGCTGGTCACCGAGGAGCACATCACGGCGTTCAACTGGGCCAACACCCAGGAAATCGACGATATCCTCGCCACCACCCTGCGCGTCAACGACTTCCTGTCGGGCATGTTCGCCGCGGTCGGCATCACCCTCGTCGACTTCAAGATCGAGTATGGCCGCTTGTTCGAAGGCGATTTTGCCCGCGTTATTCTGGCCGACGAAATCAGCCCCGACTCGTGCCGCCTGTGGGATTCCACTAGCGGTGAGAAGCTCGACAAGGACCGTTTCCGCCGCGATATGGGCAATGTGATCGAATCCTACACCGAGGTCGCCAAGCGTCTCGGCATCATGGGCGACATGCCCCGTGTTATTGAAGGCGGCGCGCAGTGACGACTGAAATAAGACAAATCGTAAAGTGTGTTATTGAAGGCGGAGCGCAGTAAGAATTATGAAAGCCAAGGTCCACGTTTATCTGAAACCCGGCGTTCTTGATGTTCAGGGAAAGGCCGTCGAAGGCGCCCTGCACGATCTGGGCTGGGGCGGCGTTTCCAATGTCCGCGTTGGCAAGCTGCTGGAATTCGATCTCGACGGCGCCGATCAGGAAGCCGCCAAGGGCGAACTGAAGGCCATGTGCGAAAAGCTCCTGGCCAATACGGTCATCGAATCCTACAAGGTTGAGGTCGCGTAACATGACGTTCAAGGCAGCCGTTCTCGTCTTCCCCGGTTCCAACTGCGATCGTGATTGCAAGACCGCCGTGGAAACCACCGTCAACGGCAAGGTTGATATGGTCTGGCACGAGGACACCACCCTGCCCTCCGGTCTCGACCTGATCGTCATTCCTGGCGGCTTCTCCTACGGCGATTACCTGCGCTGCGGGGCCATGGCCTCGCTGTCGCCGATCATGCAGGCGGTCAAGGCCGAAGCCGAGCGCGGCGTGTCGGTGCTGGGAATCTGCAACGGCTTCCAGATCCTGTGCGAAGCCGGCATGCTGCCGGGCGCCCTGCTGCGCAATTCGGCCTTGAAATATGTCTGCAAGCCGATCGAGCTGAAGATCGAGAACCGCAAGACCCGCTTCACCAACGCCTATGGCAATGCCCAAAGCGCCTGGATGACCCAGGGCAATGGCGACGGCAACTTCTTCGCTGACGAAGCAACTCTGAAGGACATCGAGGACAATCACCAGGTCGTCTTCCGCTACGCCGAAAACCCCAACGGTTCGATGAACGACATCGCTGGCCTCATCAACAAAAAGGGCAATGTGCTCGGCATGATGCCCCACCCCGACCGCGCCTTCGAAGACGCGCTCGGCTCGGCCGATGGTGCCCCGCTTTTCCGCAGTCTGGTCGGCGCGCTGCAAAGCGCCTGATCCCTGCCTTCTGCTGTTTACGAAAAAGCCCGCTACCTGACACACAGGCGCGGGCTTTTTTGCTTGCGCCTCATTCGGCGCCTGCCTAACCTCGGCCCGTCTGGCCTTTACAAATCTGTCACGACCTGTAAAAACTGGTTTCAAGAGTAACAGAGGTTAGTATAATGTGGCGTAGGTTTGCGGTGGTTGTGGTGGCGGGCATGGCGCTTTTGGGCTGCACGCCGAAAAAGCCTGACACTAGCCTGGGTTATCACAAGGCGACCTGCTCTGCTCTTTATGCCGGCCTGAAAAATGTCGAGTGCGGCACGATGGTGGTCGAGGAAACGCGCGGAGCCAAGAACGGGCGCACCGTTGCCCTGCCCGTCGTCATCGCCCGCGCCACCGAGGCCAAAAAGCCCGATCCGGTCATCATGCTGCATGGCGGCCCCGGTGGCGGCATGGTCGAGAACCTGGCCTTTAGCCTGCGCCAGAAGAACCGCGTCACTCCCGATCGCGACTGGATCTTCTTCGATCAGCGCGGCACCGGCAAGTCCAATCCGTCGTTTGATTGCGGGGACGCGCCCCTGTCGGACGCCGGCATCACCAGCGACGCCGGCGTGAAGGTGCTGTCAGACTGCATGGCGAAATATCAGGCCGCCGGTTATGACCTGACGCAATACAACAGCGCCACGATCGCCAGGGATATCCGCGACCTGCGCACGGCCCTCGGCATCAAGAGCTACAATCTCTACGGCGGTTCCTACGGCACCCGCGTCGCCATGGCGGTGATGCAGCACGATCCGGAAGGTTTGCGCGCTGCCGTCCTGTCCTCGACCTGGCCACCGGAAGGCAATGCCACCGCCCCTCTGCCGGCGCTGGTCTCGCGCGAAACCCGTCAGGTGCTCGGCTATTGCGAGGCCGACGCGGCGTGCAAGGCGAAGTTCCCCGGCATGGAAAAGCGCCTCGATGGGCTGCTGACGACCTGGCTGAGCACGCCCGCCGTGGTGGAGGGCAAGACCTATACCGCCGACCTGCTGGCGGCCTTCCTGCTCGATGAAATCTATTCGCGTGAGGGTGCGCAAAGCCTGCCGATGACGCTCGATACGATCATGAAAGGCGACTACAAGGCGCTGGATAAATTCGAGAAAACCCAGGCCGGCTATACCGAGGGCCAGTTCTTCACCACCTTGTGCAACGAAGAGTTCTCGTTTGAAAATCCCGCCGATCTCGACAAGATCGATCACAACGATCCGATTCAGGTGGCCACGGCGCGCGACACCAGGCGCTTCTTCGCTGTCTGTCAGGCCTTCAATGCCGGCAAGCCTGATCCTGTCGAGAACCTGCCCCTGACCAGCGATATCCCCACCCTGATGCTATCGGCCGATATCGATGCCGGCTGTCCGGCAGAGTTGTCGGACGAAGTGGTCAAGCGCCTGAGCCGCGGCAAGACTTACTTCTTCCCCAACCGCACCCACACCATTGTGGGCAGCGATTGCGCCAAGGCGATGATCCGGCAGTTCCTGGAAACCGCCGATCCGAACGTTGATGCCTCGTGCATCAAGACGGACCAGCCGAAGTTCATGTTCAATCTGGGCAAATCATAGTACCTTCTTCATCGAAGGTATTGGATGTTTGGCCATGTACCTGTGAGCGATAGAGGCAACAATGAGCGCCATCGGTACTGCGGATAAAGAAACATGAGCATTATCAAGGTATCCGCCATAAAAACCGATGGCGAAAAACGTTCCCAAATACATAAGTTTGGGATGACCGCGCGTTAGTAACAAGGCTGATAATGCGCCGATGACTATCGCCCCAAGGGCACATTTACCGACCTCAAGCCAGCCAGCGAAATCAACACGTTCTTTGAAAGCAAAATACGCAGTTGGCCCAACCATGAGAATTGCGAGGAAGAAAACAAGCCAAAAAAAGGTTCGCCCGTATGCTTTTCCTGCCATCTGCCCCGCCCTTGATGATGGTTCTAAGCCCTTTCATATTGGCCCCGAAGCGAAACGTTTTCAATCTATTCAGCACATACACCCGTAAAGACATCGATATCTGCATTTTTGGCTGACATCGGGCTTTGAATCCCCTATATGCGCGCGTATGAGCACAACATCCCCCGCACCCGCTAAATCCATGGCCCAAAAGGCCCTCGAATATGGCCTCAAGGCTGACGAATATCAGGTCATCCTGAACCGTCTTGGCCGCGAACCGAACGACGTCGAACTGGGCGTCTATTCGGTCATGTGGTCGGAGCACTGCTCGTACAAATCCTCGCGTCTCCATCTGCGCAAGTTCCCGGTCACCGGCCCGCGCGTCATCTGCGGCCCCGGTGAAAACGCCGGCGTCATCGATATCGATGACGGTCAGGCCTGTATCTTCAAGATGGAATCGCACAACCACCCGTCCTTCATCGAGCCCTATCAGGGTGCGGCGACCGGCGTTGGCGGCATCATGCGCGACGTCTTCACCATGGGGGCGCGCCCCATTGCCCTGCTGAACGCCCTGCGTTTCGGTGAGCCTGATCACCCCAAGACCCGCCGCCTCGTCGAAGGCGTCGTGTCGGGCATCGGCGGCTATGGCAACTGCGTCGGCGTACCGACCGTGGCCGGCGAAACCAATTTCCACGCCGGCTATAACGGCAACATCCTCGTCAACGCCATGTGCGTGGGCCTGGCCGATGCCGACAAAATCTTCTATTCCGCCGCGCCTGAACCCGGTCTTCCGGTCGTTTATTTTGGCTCGAAAACCGGCCGCGACGGCATCCACGGCGCCACCATGGCCTCGGTCGAATTCTCGGAAGATTCCGAAGAAAAGCGCCCGACCGTTCAGGTTGGCGATCCCTTCGCCGAAAAGCTGCTGATCGAAGCCACTCTGGAACTGATGGCGTCGGGCGCGGTCGCTGCCATTCAGGACATGGGCGCCGCCGGCCTCACCTCGTCGTCGGTCGAAATGGCCGGCAAGGGCGGCCTCGGCATCACGCTTGACCTCGACAAGGTGCCGCAGCGCGAAACCAATATGACAGCCTATGAGATGATGCTCTCGGAGTCGCAGGAGCGCATGCTGGCGATCCTAAAGCCCGGCCGCGAGGAAGACGGCTACCGCATCTTCAAGAAGTGGGGGCTAGATGCCGCCGTCATCGGCGAAACCAACACCTCTGGCAATATCGTGCTGCTGCACAAGGGTGAGGTCGTCTGCGACCTGCCGCTGGCCCCGCTCTCCGACGATGCGCCGCTCTATGACCGCCCGTGGGTCGAGCCGCACGGCGAAGCCCCGATCAGCCACGCAGACGTGCCGGCGCACGATCTGAACGCCGCACTGCTCAAGGTCATCTCCTGCCCCGACGAAGCCTCGAAACGCTGGCTGTGGGAGCAATACGACCGTCACGTCATGGCCGACACGCTCTCCGACAGCTCCACCGGCCACGACGCCGGCATGGTCCGCGTCCACGGCACCAAGAAGGCGCTCGCCGTCACCTCCGACTGTACCCCGCGCTATGTTCAGGCCAACCCCTATGAAGGCGGCAAGCAGGCCGTGGCCGAAGCCTGGCGCAACCTGACCGCCGTCGGCGCCGAACCGATCGCCATCACCGATAACCTGAATTTCGGCAGCCCGGAAAAGCCCGAGACCATGGGCCAGATCGTGCGCGCCATCGACGGCATGGCCGAGGCCTGCCGCGAACTCGATTTCCCGGTCGTGTCCGGCAATGTGTCGCTCTACAATGAGACCAACGGCATCTCGATCCCGCCCACACCGACCGTCGGCGCCGTCGGCCTGCTGAAGGATTACGATCAGCGCGTCGGTTTCAACAAGGTGCAGCCGGGTCAGGTGATCATCCTGATCGGTGAAACCATCGGCGAAATGGGCTCGACCCTTTACCTGCGCGAAGTCTGTGGCATCGAAGCCGGCGCCCCGCCCAGGGTCGATCTGGCCTGCGAAAAGAACAACGGCACCCTGGTGCGCCGCCTGATCAAGACCGGCGTTGCCAAGGGCGTCCATGACCTTTCCGATGGCGGCCTGCTGTCAGCGGCGGTCGATGTCGTGCTGTCGTCGAAGGTTGGCCTGTCCCTGAAAAACCCGACCGATCTGGCCGACCACGTCTTCGCTTTCGGTGAGGATCAGGCGCGTTACCTGATCGCGGTCGATGAAGCCTCCGCGCATCTGGTCGTCGCTCAGGCGGCGGAAGCCGATGTGCCTGCCGCAGTGATCGGCGTCGCCAGCGGCACCGACCTGACCTATGCCGGCCTGTCGCTCAGCCTCACGCAACTGCGCGAAGCCCATGAGCACTGGCTGCCGAACTACATGGCTGGCAAGGCCTAGGTTCCGGCTATTCCGGTCAGTTCCCAGCGGCAATCCGTCCACCGAAACGTCAGCGCCAGTTCATCATTGCTGTTGGCGTTGATGTAGATGGTGGCTAGGCCGTGCGCCTTATCGAGCGAGGCGTCGCTTAAGCCCTCCCGGAACAGGTGATGCAGGTCGCCCTCCACGCCGTTGCAGGCGAAGAGATCGCAGTAGCGGCCGGTCTTGTCAGCGAAGTCGTTTTGCAGCGTGCGGTAGGCCACATGCGCGCCGTCGCTGCCAAAGCTCACCCCCTCGTCACTGACCAGTTTGAGCAAGCCTTCCGGATCATTGCCGCTGACCGCCTTCAGCGTGTCCCTGACAGTGCCATCAAGCGATGAGGCCATATCGCGCGCGCAGGCCGCGGGCTGAGCGCAGGCCGGCAGCGACAGGGCGGTCAGGGCCCATAGGGCTGCGGGTGCGCAAATGTGTTTCCAGAGCATCTTTATCTCCTGTTATCGCCACACCATAGCGCAGGCGCGGGCGCTTAACAAATTGCGCAAATTGGCCCACGGTGAAAGAACCTTAAATCTCTCTTAACCGGTTTGCGGCCTATGCTGGCCTTGGGGTTAACCGTAGTGCGAATCTGATTCCGCTGTGCTCAAAGCCCGCAACTTCAACCGTGGGACCGTTTTGACATGATCATCGTGATGCCGGCCTGCGATTATGCCGACGGGGAGCGCTAACCATGCGCTATCGCCCCTTCGGCCGTTCAGGTCTGGCGCTCTCGACGATCGGCCTGCGTCTAAGCTTCGATAAGCTCGGCGGCAATCCGGCCCTGCTGCACAAGTTGATCATCTCCGGCCTCGAAAACGGCATTAACACCTACCATTTCGACAGCACCGATACGGCCTTCCTGCAAAGCGCCGCCGATGCCTTTTCGGTGGTCGACCGCAAACTACTGTTTGTGTCGGTGAATGCCCACAACTCCCATCAAGTGCCCGATCGCAACACCTATGCCCTGCCGCCGCTGAAAGAACGCCTGCGCGGCGTCGTCAAGGACAGCGGGCTAATGTGGATCGATTTGCTCAACTTCGCTCAGCCGGGCGCGACCAGTCTGTCCGATGACTGCCTCAACTTCCTGCTTAGCCTGCAAAAATCAAAGATGCTGCGCTACCTCGGCGGTATCGGCGAAACCGACGACATCGCCGATCTGATCGAGTCGGGTGAGTTCAACGTCATCATGACAAGCTTCGATATCGATTCAAGCTGGGACAAGCGCCGGCGCATCGACGATGCCATGACGCGCAATATGGCTGTTATCGCCGCCGACTTCTTCCCTGAGATGTATCGCAAGGAATCGGACGTTGTGCCCAAGGCGGCGCGCCGCGGTTTCTTTGGCGGCAAGGCGAAAAATCCGCTGGCCGGCGCTGGCACGCACGCCTTCCTGCACCTGACGCCCGATTGGAGCCCTGAGCAGCTTTGTCTGGGCTATGCCCTGTCGCAGCCAAGCATGTCGTGCATCCTGATCGACGCCGAAAGCCCCGAACACCTGGAATCGCTGGCCGATGTGCCGGAGCGTCACCTGCCCTCGTCTGTGCCCGCCCAGATAGAAATGGCCCGCTTCAACGAGCAATCTAAAGCAGGCTGACGCTTGCTTTGGATTGCATTTTTCTTAAGAAATTACGCGCAAACGTGCGCGGCGGCTAATTAGCCTTGCCAGATTCCACCTCTTCGGTGACATCTGGAAAATTGTTAGCTTGGGCGAATTTCGCTCTGGCCCTTTATTAAAGCGTCCGACACGCCTATATGCAGGTCAGATCATTTGTTGCAGGAGAGCGTAGCGTGAGCGCGGAAACCGACACCCAGACCTTTATCGACACCACCATCAAGGGGCACGACATCGTGCTGTTCATGAAAGGCACGCCTGAAGCTCCCAAATGCGGCTTCTCCAGCTTGGTGGTGCAGGTGCTCGATCACCTCGGTGCTGAGTATGTCGGCGTCGACGTGCTGCAGGACAACGACCTGCGCGAGGGCATCAAGACCTATTCCGACTGGCCGACAATTCCACAGCTTTACGTCAAGGGCGAATTCATTGGCGGCGCTGATATCGTCCGCGAAATGTTCCAGTCCGGCGAACTGAAGACGGCCCTGACGGAACAGGGCGTGATCGAGGCTTAAAGGCCACGGTAACAACTTGACGGATCAAGCCCTTCGCTATTAGGTTGAACAGGTTCAATCGCGGGGGGCGTTATGAAGACCATCAACTCATGTGTGGCCGTTTTGGCCACGGTATTCGGCCTGACTCATCCGGCTTGTGCTGACTCATGGGTTAAAGCGCAATCCGAGCATTTTACCGTTTACAGCAATAGCTCCTCCGCCGTCGCACGCCAGTATGTGCAGCGGCTGGAGGCCTATAATTATACGCTCTACACGTTATATAAAGCCAGGAATGCCGAAGCCGACACCACGCGCCCGCGCTTCACTGCCTACCTGCTGCGTGATCGTCGCGATATGCGCGCTGTCTGGCCTGATGTGAATGAAAACGTCGCCGGCTTTTATCGCCAGTGCGAGGAAGGCTCGGCAGCCTATGCCACCTATGAGGTGGCGATCGCCGGCGGCAACACGCATCTGAAAAAGCAGAAAGACGGTTTTCTCGACTACGTTTTGTTTCACGAATATGCCCACCATTTCATGTTCGAGAACTACAGTGTGCCTCTCCCGGCCTGGTACGTGGAAGGGTTCGCGGAGTATTTCATGACCATGGACATAGATGGCAAGACCATCGCCATCGGCCAGGCTGAATCTGAGCGTTACAGCCGTCTCGTCGGCGAAGGGTGGATCGACTATGCCGACATGCTGCGCGGCGTCCGCCAGACCAAATCCGAAAAGATGCTGCAGTTTTACGCCCAGTCATGGCTGCTGACCCATTACATCATGGCCTCCCCTGAACGCATCCAGATCTTCGCCGGCTATATCGATGACATCAATGGCGGCGCTGATCCGGTCACAGCGTTTGAAAGCCGCTTCGATGTGAACGTGACAGACCTGCCGAAGGTACTGCATGATTATCTGCAGAAGGGAGTGCCGGTGGTTAGCTTTACCTTCAAAGCCATGCCGGAGGTGGCCGTCGATGTCACCCCGATGCCCAAATCGGCGGATCAGTTATTGATGTGGAATTCGGCGCTGGAAACCTGTGCGGCGGATAATCTGGGTTCCGATCTGATGGACAGAATCGATACCGAACGCCTGAAATACGGCAATGACGCCTTCAGCCAACTGGTAGAAGCACGCGCTGTTATTCTGAACGATGAGCCCAGGTCGGTGCGTTTTGCCGACTACCAGACCCTTCTCAGCCAGCGCGTGGCGGTCAATGCGCAGGATGGCGAGGCACAGTATCTGCTCGGCCGCGGTTATTACCGTCAGGCGATGGCGCCCGATGCCAAAGATATGTCCGGTGATATGAGCCGAGCACGAAGTGCGCTGCTCAAGGCTTACAAGCTTGATCCTATGTACGCACCAGGGCTCTATTACCTGTCACGGGCGCAAAGCAATCTGCCGGCCTATCCGAATGATGCGGCGATCAATGCCGCCGTGCAGGCCAGCAATCTGGCGCCTTCGGTCAGCGAATACGCGTGGTATGCCGCTCACCTGCTGATCGTCAAGGACCGCAGCGCCGACGCCGCCATCCTGCTCACGCCGCTGGCTGCCAATCCGCACAGCGCCAAAACCGCAGCCAGGGCGCGTGCCGCCATCAATGCCATAAAAGCCGGAAAACCAAAAGACGAGGTGCTGGCGCTTCTGAATGCATCAGACACCGAGGACACGGAATAACGACGATAAAAGGCATGTTTGTCAGGCCCCGGGCTAGCCCAGGACGACGCCGATATCGTCCGCGAAGGTTCCAATCCGGTGAACGGAAGCCCCCCTGTCATCGGCTTCTGAAACCCAGCCCTCAAACTAGCCTGCTTAAAGACCGTCACGGGCCTGGCTGTCGAGAATGCTGAATATTTGTCCGGCCACCATATTGGCGCCCGTTCCATTGAGATGGCCCTGATCGTAATAGAGGGGAACACCATTGATCTGCCCCACGCAGTGGGACTTGGCGCCCCGTGAGCAGAGCGGATCAACCGGGTTCACCGTCGTGACGTAAGGTTTTCTGCCTTCCTGGTCAATGAAAGCAATAGCCTTTTGTGCGCGGGCCTTATGCAGGCCAAAAGGCACGGCAGTCTCATCCAGACTTTGCGAAAAGCGCAGGCGTGACGTCATGTACCAGGGCACATTCCACTTCATTTCCGGAATGGGATACATGATGATGACCTTCTTGCCGGCCGCAATATAGGCATCGATATCCTTGTTCATCAGATTAGTGCTGTCTGGGGTGCCTTGAGCTCGCACATAAGATGGGCCATTTTCGTAAGACCCCAAGCAATGTTTTTTAACCGTGCAATCGAAATAGGATGGCAGATTGGCGAGGAAAACCACGGTGCCGATCCGGGCATTATCCAGTATATAGGTTTTGGATTTATCCCGGAAATAGCCGCAGCCCATGGAATCACCCCGCGCCGTCGGGTCAGTGAAGGGAGGGCGGCCGTGCCAGGCAAAAGCCTGCAAGGCATAGGGCCGCTTGCCCAGGCCATCCGACATCTTCCAGAAAATTTCCATGCTGTGGCTATCACCTATGACGGCGACCTCGCGCGAACGGTTGTCGCCAAACACGCAGAAATTACCGAACGTCTCTGGCATGACCGCGTCACACTGATGCCAGTAGGGACTGACCTCAATGGCACCGGAAGCGATGGTACGGGCTTCGCCCGAAAAGCGGTTGGGGAAACCATTGCCGAAATGGAACATCAAGCCTGCCGCTATAAACAGCCCCCCAGAACAGCAGCACCGGCGAATATATGTTGGCGACCCCAAAAGCCTTTGTTTCTGAATGGTTTTTCAATGAAGCGCCACGACAGATAGGCCAGGCCGAACGTGAGAGCCGTAAGGACGACATAACCGGCCACAGGTATATCCGTCGCATAATAGATGCGCGAAAAAACAAACACCGGCTGATGCCACAGGTAAGCGCTGTAGCTTATGAGCCCTACGCCTACCCACAACGGCATGGACAAGATGCTATGAATAAGCGTGCCCGACCGGGCGAAAGCGATAACCAGAACATGGGGTAATCGCGAGCGCGCGGTTTCCCTTGACGTCGACATTGGTCAATTTGGCTGAAGGCGTTGCTCTCCGATAAGATGAAATACGGGATCACGACGCGGTGTCAGTCCCAGCATCAAATGGAGAGCAACATGTTTGATTATATCGGCTTAGATGTCTCTTTGGAAGAGACAGCAATATCAATTCGTCGCGATGGTACCCGGATTTGGCGAGGCAAATGCGAGTCAGAGCCCCAAGTTATAGCGGACGTTATCCGTAGGCGTGCCCCTTTCGCCAAGAAGGTCGTGTTTGAGACGGGACCGCTATCGATCTGGTCTTCCATGCCCTCATGGCTGAGAGTCTCCCTGCCATCTGCATTGATGCTCGCCACGCCAAAGCAGCCCTGGACATGGCAGCCAACAAGATTGATGCCAACGATGCAGATGGTTTAGCCCATTTGGCTGAAGTCGGGTTTTACAAAGAGGTACGTGTTAAAGGTTTCGACAGCATGTTGACCCGAACACTCATTACTGGCCGAACGAAGCTCCTCAAAATTTGCACGGAACATTCCAATCAGATCCGGGGATTGATGAAGACTTTCGGACGGATTGTGCCAAAGGGTGTCGGCGGCAAGTTTGACCACAAGGTTCGTGATTTGCTTGATGGGAAAAGCGCCTTGTCAAATATCATCCTGCCTCTTCTTGACGCTTGGAACACAATGCGAAAGCAGACTGCCTTGCTCACCCATCAACTGATTAAGGCCGCCAGAGCGAATAAGTCATGTGAGCTTTTGATGTCGGTGCCTGGTGTTGGCGTGGTGGTTGCGACCTCATTTCTGGCCGCCATCGAAGCTCCTGAGAACTTCAGGTATTCGAGGTCTGTTGGGGGGTGGTTGGGACTGACGACACGGCGGTATCAGTCAGGTGAGGTAGATTACGACGGTCATATCTCCCGAAGGGGTGACAATCGTCTGCGCGGATTTTTTACGAAGCTGCGGTCGAACTTAACGCGCACACATTCCGAAAACGGCCTTAAGGCCTGGGGTAATAACCCCAGGGAGAAGACCGGCTTCAAGCGTGCCGTCGTTGCCATGGCAAGGAAGATGGCTGTCATCATGCATGCCATGTTGAAAACAGGCGAGCTCTTCGATCCTAAGCATGGGGACTGCCAAAGAAAACAACGGCTATGACTCCAGCTGCAGCCACAGCCTGACTACCAAACAGTTTAGCCATTAGCGTCGAAATATAGACGCATCAAGACGACTCAGCCGGGACGTGGCCAAGGTGATTCCGCTTGCACGGTTGCAACCATATTGAGCATGGATTGCGTTCAGAACATAGGAGCACCAGTCCCGCGGAGCCCCATCATGCGGCGGCCGAGAGTGCCGACCGCGCAGACAACCCTGCATCCGGCAAACGTCAAGAATGATCGTCAAGAGTTTGGCCTAACCGAACAGAATATCTTATGCGACAGGTCCCCCAGCCAGACACCAAGGGCATGGGTATACAAGTTATTGTAAAAAAGGCTTGAAAGATGCTCTGCGATTAGACAACTGTGCATGGAATGCGCGCGAAATAGAAAAACCCGGAAGATGGCTCTTCCGGGGTTTCCAGTTTCTATACTCGACCGAACGTTAGGACGAATAGTATTCGATGACCAGGTTCGGTTCCATCTTGACGGGGTACGGCACTTCGGCCGATTCCGGCAGACGAACCAGACGGGCGCGCATGGCCTTGGCGTCGAGTTCGATATAGTCCGGCACGTCGCGCTCAGGCGATTGCAGGGCTTCGAGAACCAGAGCCATGTTGCGCGAACGCTCGCGCACTTCAACCACATCGTCCGGCTTCACGCGGTAGGACGCGATGTTGACGCGCTTGCCGTTGACCAGAACGTGACCGTGGTTGACGAACTGACGGGCGGCCCAGACGGTCGGCACGAACTTCGTGCGGTACACGAAGGCGTCCAGACGGGTTTCCAGCAGAGCGATCAGGTTTTCCGAGGTGTTACCCTTGCGGCGATCGGCTTCTTCGTAGGTGCGCAGGAATTGCTTCTCGGTGATGTTACCGTAGTAACCCTTCAGCTTCTGCTTGGCGCGCAGTTGCGTACCGAAGTCAGAGATCTTGTTCTTGCGGCGCTGACCGTGCTGGCCGGGGCCATACGAGCGCTTGTTGACGGGGGACTTCGGACGGCCCCACAGGTTTTCACCCATGACGCGGTCGAGTTTGTACTTGGCGCTGTGGCGCTTCGACATAGTAGACCTATAATCTAACCCTGACCGGCCTCCCCGCGAGAGTGCGGAGGGCGATTGCAACGGCGGCTCAGGATCAACCCGTGTATCCGTACAAGACAAAGTCCGGCACGTGAAGTCGCGGCTTATGTCGGAAAGGGACGCACGAGTTAAGCGCAGCAAGGCATTTTTGCGCAAATCAACGCATTCGCCTTGATAGATTGCCGACTTAACTGAGTTGGCATATTCGCAGAAACCGGCGCTTTCATTGCGCTCGATATTCGCTATGTACGCCATGCACGCGTTGAAATCGTCAATCAATCAACGCCCAAGGCTTCATATTTCCCTTCCGGCCAGAGCTTTACCCACACCTATGGGGAAAATATTAACGGCCATCTGTTACCTTTGATGATAAGTTCCGCGTATTCCGGTGTAGCGTCTTGACCATTAAAGCTAAAATTCTCTCCCTCGTGGCCGCCTTCGCCTTGCTTGCGGCAGCCATTACAGGTCTAGGCCTCACGACGATGGCCGACTATGATCACATTATCGCCGATTATAACCACGCCTCTGAGAATGCCTTTCGTGGCGAACGCCTGAACCGACTGGTAACGGCTCTGGCCCTCGAATTTCGCGGCGTCTACATGTCGAAGAACGAAGCCGAGGCAAAAGCCGCCGCAGATCGCCTGGACAAGAAGGCGGATCAATTATCCGCTTTCCTTAACGGATGGCGCGCGCAACTCAAGCCTGGTGAATTGCCAGAGTTCGCCAATGTCGACTCTAAAATAGAGCGCCTGATCCGGGGCGGGCATAAGGTGGCCGCGATTACGCGAACGGAGTCACTGAAGGCCGCCGATACATTCGGCAACCGCCCCAAATACGTCGTGTTTCGTGAGGACATGCAAACCTCGCTCAACGCCATGGTCGAGCGTATCGGCGCCGAGCAGGCCCGCTCTCTTGTCGCTTTGGAACAGTTCAAGCGTGACCGCCAAAGCCAGTTCCTGATCGTGGCCATTCTCGGCATATTGACTGTTCTGGCCGGTTCGGTATGGATCATCGTCAGTTCGATCGCGGCCCCTTTGAGCCGCGTACGTCAGTCGATCATCAATATCTCGGAAGGTGCCTACGATACGCCGATCCCGACCGGCGAGCAGACCAAGGCCATGGGCAAGGAAATCGGTGACCTATGGCATGCACTCGGCGTCCTGAAAGCCCATGCCGTCGAAGTCGACCACCTGTCCCGGGAAAAACTGAAGAAAGAACAAAGTTTGCGCGAACTGGTTCTTGATTAGAGCCCGACTTTACGCCCGGCTATCGAAGAAAGACCGTATTAGCTTCAATACTGATCATGGCGTCGACCTGCCGGCTTTCTAGTTCCTTGCTGATGTGTTCGACATCAATGAGCTTGAAGGGTTTGGCGAGAATGTAGTCGACATGTGACCTGCGCGCGCGGTTGATCGCCTCAGCGACACTGTCACTTTCCGTAAAATCACCTGCGGTCATCACAGCGATCGCCAGACCCGGCTGGAGCGCTTTATATTCGTGAAGATGGTCCAGAGAATTATCCTCTGCCAGAAAAACGTCCAGCAAAAGCAGGTCGAAAGAATCCCCCCTCAACTTTTCCAGCGCCTCCGCATGAGACGCCACGCTGTCTGTACGAAAGCCGAGTTGCTGAAACATAGCCCCGATCGCCTGGGCTTGTACGCGGCTGTCTTCTACGATTAAAACTGTCTTCGTCATAGGGTTACTCACTACAAAGAGTGGCGGCACACGGGTTGGGTCAGCAGGCAAAAAGTGTCAAACACGACACAATCGCACAATAAGGCTGTTATCAAAACCCCTAATGGATAGTTAAAAACAACGGTGACATGAAGCAAATTGCGTCATAACGCATAAAATGTGTTCAAGTTTCGACATCTTCCGACAGACCTCCGTGGAACATCAAAAAGGAATTCGAACAGGGCTCATCACGCCGCCCCGATGGCACCGTCCAACAGGATCTGACACGCCTGCGGAGACGGCTTGCCAAACAGGTAACCCTGTCCGGTTTCGCAGCCCATCTGCGTCAGTCGCAGAGCTTGCGCATGGGTTTCGATGCCTTCCGCCGTTGTTTTCAGGCCAAGGCTATGGCTCATGGCGATGATGGCCTTGACCAGCTTCCGGCTTTCCGCGCTCTCGCTCATACTCGTGACGAACGACTGGTCGATCTTGAGCTTGTCGAAAGGCAGGGACCGAAGGTGTTGCAGGCTGGAATAGCCCGTGCCGAAATCGTCGAGGGCCAGCGTCATCCCTCTGGCTTTCAGCGAGATGAGGGTTCGGCGCGCCACGTCGACATCATGCACCAGCGCATTTTCGGTGATTTCGATTTCCAGGCAGGCGGCGGAAAACCCCGTCCTGTCCAGGATATCGCAAATTTTTGTGCTGAGTTGACAATCCCGAAACTGGACCGGAGAAATATTAAGCGAGAGATAGGTCCCCTTTGGCCAGCTACGCGCCTGCTCGCACGCCTGCTTCAGGAGCGACAGCGAAATATCGCCAATCAGCCCCGCCTCCTCGGCTACGGTGATAAAGCGATCCGGTGTGACAAGCCCGAAGGAAGGATGATCCCAGCGCGCCAGGATTTCATAGCCTTCAATCCGGCCATCACGCAGGCATATCAGGGGCTGAAAATAGGGCCGGATTTCGCCCTTTTCGACCGCACTGCGCAGTTCCAGTTCAATAAGGGTGCGCTCATGCGCCTTGGCGTCCATGGCGTCCTGGTAAAAGCGGAACGTGCCGCGGCCTTCCGTCTTGGCGCGATAAAGCGCCAGGTCTGCCCTTTGCAACAGAGCGTCAGGTGTCTGCGAAGCACAGCCCTGAGCAAAGGCGATTCCCATGCTCGCCCCGATATGGCAAACAAGCTGGTCGATATGGAAGGGCTCAGACAGGCTTGTGATAAGCCGTTCGGCCAGTCCGGATATATCCTCGTCGACATCTCGGGTATTGACGATCAGGGCGAATTCGTCACCGCCCAGGCGGGCCAACATGTCGCCCGAGCGAAGTTGCCCCTGAGCACGCTGCGCGATCTGCTGCAAGAGCTGGTCGCCGACAAGATGGCCGTGAACGTCATTGATGGGCTTGAAGCGGTCGAGATCAAAGATACACACGGCAAAAGGCGAAGCCTCGGCTGAGTTTTCTTCCAGTCGGCTTTTAAGGACGCTGTACAGATGTCGACGATTGGCCAGACCGGTCAGGGCGTCGGTCAGGGCAAGCGTTTCCATTCGCCCTTCTACTTTCAGGCGCAGCTCATATTCCCGGCGCATATCCAAGGAACGCCGGATGGAAAAGTAGGTGGCGCCCACCGCAATGAACAGGACGATGACCAGCATGTCATCGAAGCTTTGGGCCTCATACCTACGGCTGAACTCGTATAGAGCTTCAAACCAGTCGAAGTGATGCAGAACGAAGGTGCCCGTCAGAGTTACAGCCATGACGGCCCAAAGGTCGGTCTGAACCGTGTGACCTACTCTACGCGGCGGTCTGCCGAAACGCTTTAACACATGCATGCTGGCTCAATAGTCAAAAACAACGGGAGCCAAGATAGCAAAATTAAATAACGGCGATATTAATGGGCGTGGTTAACAGAGGTGCCAAACGCCCCCCCCATACGATAAGATCGGCGGGCCAGATTGACTGGCCCGCCGCTTCATTAAGCCGCTCTTACCGTAGCGAGGAACGAATCCATCTCATAGCGCAGCTTTTCGGACTGTTGGGCAAGCTCGTTCGACGAGCTTAGAACCTGAGACGCCGCCCCCCTGTACCCTTTCTCAGCGGTTTGGATTATTCTAGCCGTCACGGGTCGGCTGGTCGAGAGTAGCCTTTTGCCCCCTGCGTCCTTGAACGCCTGGGGGGGACATGCACCTCGATCGGTTGACTGCGGAGCACGCCCAGTGGGGAGTTGCGCCAAGGCTATATAGCCTGGAGCGCCAGTACAGGGAACGGCGAAGCGACGCAGCGACTCGACATGACAGGAGGCGCAAATGTTAGACGAGCCGACTTTATTTGTCGGTGTAGATTGGGCAAGCACAGAACATCAAGTTTGTATTTTGGGACCTTCAGGTCCGATACAAAAATCCTTCGCTCATGACGGATTGGGTCTTGGGGCTATGGTTGACTGGTTGCTTGAGCATGCCCCAAACCCAACCGATATTGCGGTAGCCATAGAGATGCCGCATGGCCCAGTGGTGGAAGCCCTAATGGACCGTGGGATACTCGCTTTTTCGGTCAATCCAAAGCAGCTCGACCGTTTTAGGGATCGCTTTTCTCCGGCTGGTGCTAAGGATGATCGAAGAGACGCCCTGGTTCTGGCATCATCTTTAAAGACCGATCGCCATTGCTTTCGTCATCTGGAGAGCATGGACCCAACCATCGTTGAGCTTCGTGAATGGTCCCGGATAAATGATGAGTTGAAGGAAGAACGCGTCAAACTTACGAACCGTATCCGTCAACAGCTCTGGCGTTATTACCCTCAAGCACTTGATCTGACTGAAGATGTAGGGATGGAATGGTTCCTGGATCTGTTTCTTCTGGCGCCAACGCCGATACATGCGCAAGCCCTTAAACAGAAGAAGATTGCCAGGATCTTGAGCGCACATCGCATTCGAAGGATCTCCGCGTTCGAGGTTCTGGAAATCCTAAAACGGCCAGCCTTGACTGTCGCACCGGGTACGACAGAAGCAGCCAGCGCTCACATCACCGCGATCTCTGAGCGCGTTAAGCTGGTCAATCATCAGCTCAAGGAAGCCACCCGTCGGCTAGATATCCTGGTCGCAAAGCTCGCCGAACAGGAAGCCGAGCCGGGGCAGCTAAACGAGCAGCCTGACGCGGCGATCCTACGCTCTTTGCCGGGAGTGGGAAGGATCGTCGTCGCCACGCTGCTCGCGGAGGCCCACTACGCCATCCGAGCGAGAGATTATCACGCTTTGCGTACCTTAACCGGCATAGCCCCGGTTACCAAGAGGAGCGGAAAATCCTGTCGTGTAGAAATGCGGAAAGCTTGCTCCCGCCGATTGAGAACCGCGATCTATCACTGGGCGAGAGTGGCAACACAACATGACCTGCCAAGCAGAGCAAAATATAGCGCCTTGCGAAGTCGCGGCCACAGTCACGGAAGGGCGTTAAGAGGTGTCGCCGACCGACTACTGGCGGTCGCTTGCGCAATGCTGGAGACAAAAACTACCTACGATCCAGCTAAGCGAAATTCTATCGGAAGCCCTCAACTTGCAGCTTGCTAAATGGTGGGGAGTCCCCCCCCGTCTGTTCGGCAGCCTGGGCGACGCCTGTAATGTTCGCGGTGACTTCGCTCGTGCCCGCAGAAGCCTGATTCACGGCCTGCACGATTTCCTGCGTCGTCGAATTTTGTTGTTCCACGGCCGAGGCGATCGCGGTCGATGTGCTGTTAATCTCCTGAATCGTATTGGTAATCCCCTGAATAACACCAACAGCCCGCACGGTCGCTTTCTGGATCTGCTCAATCTTGGCCGAAATCTCCGTCATCGCCTTGGCCGTCTGTCCGGCCAGAGCCTTCACTTCAGACGCCACAACCGCAAACCCCTTGCCCGCCTCTGCGGCGCGTGCCGCTTCAATCGTGGCGTTCAGGGCCATAAGATTGGTCTGGCTGGCCAGTCCCGAAATCATGTCGACAACGCCGATGATGCTTCAGGCGACGTGCTTGGCAAGCTCTCAAGCTGCAATATCCGCCAGCATGAACACAATGCCTCCGGACTTCGGCACCTTCACGGCCGCCAGCGCTTTGCCCTAACCGCCTTTAGCTGGGTCAAGTTACGCCCTGCCGCATTGGCGTAAAGCCGCATAATGTCCAACTTTTAGATGCCGCTCATTTGAGCACAGCTATGGCATCGACCAAATTCACGTCATGCATCTGATTGAGATAGGCTTCATAATAGCCTTTGTGCGATGCCCCCACGATCGCCAGCAGGCGGGTGCCCGGATATTGACCAAGCACATCTCGGATGTTGGACACCATGCGCAGGTTCCGCGTCTCCCAATATCCCAGATACTTGCGCCCGAACCCCTGTGGCGACGGCTCCATAAACGCCGCGCCAAAGTCGGATTGATAGATCTGCATCGCCGCCTCCGGCGCGTTAAAAGACCTGTACATATCAAGGACACCGTCCGACTTCGCCAGGCCTTCCTGCAAGCGGCCATTATCGGCCTGTCGCGCTTGCGTGGCCGCATTGCTCCACGCCTGCGTAATTGCATCGTTAAAAGCTTTCGCCTCTAAGGGATCGGCAGGGTCCGGCGTGTCGGCCGAATGGTCGTCCACACTCCAAAGACGCTCCAACCCCAGTCGCGCGGCAAGCGCGGCGGAGATCAGACTGGTCTCATTACGACGATCCTTCAGCTTATCCAATGCGGTGACAAGGTCCTCATTCAGGCCATCGCCGGGGTGACGCTCCGCAGCCTCCAGCCGTAGCCATTGTACCAAGGCGGAGCCACGCTCACCCGCAGCCAGAAAAACCGCCGCCAGATGCCGTCGCTGCATCGATGTTGGCGCCTTCGGCCAACTGGCCAGCAAACGCTCAGCCTCGGCATTGGCGGCCGGAACGTCAAGCCCCGTGGCGTTTCCGGCAAGCGTAGGGTCGGGACAATAGGTCTTGACGGTATCGGCATAGCGCGCGGGATAGCGGCGCAGACTGTCACACTGAAGGCCAGACAGGTCTTCAGTAGCGATGGCGGTCGGATGCCATGCCGCCAGGCGATCCAGAAGCGGCGACAGCGTCTCAGGATCAAAGGTTTTGGGCATATTGGAGAGATGCGTCGTGCCGAGGACCAGCACTTCGTTGCGGGCTCCGACGGGCGGGCCTTTCAAGGCCTCCGGGTGAAATGACGGTTGGTACGTCTGCGCCTGAGAGGACGTCGCGACAAGCAACAGACTTATCGCTATGGCAAGACAGGATTGCGTGGAACCGGTGAACTTACGGATCATGAGGAAAACCTTGAAGCGATAAAATGACAAGTCAGCATCGCTACATTTTGCGGCTGATGCAACGGGGGGCAGCATTAAGGTTCCGTCATGTTTCCATGACAATCATGGCTGAACCCGGCCTCTTTGAACCGCCTGGCCCGATCAGGCGAAGATGATCCCAGCCCGGCGCTTGGTCAATGGCGTGGGACGCCCATCGTTGAGCCACCGGCGATGACGAATTCCGCGCCCGTAGAATAGCTGGCCTCGTCGCTCGCCAAAAAGAGCATCATTTTGGCAACCTCGTCTGGCTTTGCACTGCGCCCCATCGGAATTTGCAGCATTTCAGGCTGGACGTTCCTGGTCATATTGGTGTCGATCAAGCCCCGGTGAATTGAATTCACGCGAATACCGATATGCGCGACTTCGAGAGCAACGGATTGCCATGTCGACATCCTCCTTTTCAGAACCGTTCGCATCAGATCAAAAGTGAACTTGCGGTCAATCAAAAAAGTCTCAATTCTTTACCCATAATGGATACCGAACAACTACGAACTGTTATGAAGCGGGGGGGACTCCCCACTCCGGGGTTCTGGCCATAAAAGACGACATTGTTTCTCATGTTTTTCTTCATTTCGAGCAGGATATCGATCGCGCGTTGTGACAATGGAACCATGTGATTGCGTTCGAGCTTCATCCGCTCTTTTGGGATCGTCCAGACGCGTTCATCAAAGTTCACATCAGTCATCAGCATCTGTTCGACCATGCCGGGTCGGGACGCGCATAGAATATGGAACTCCAGCGCTCTGGCGACTTTGGCTGTCCGTGTTCTCAGGTCCCTGATGAAGTCCGGCAATTCCTCATATGGCATCGACGCGAAATGCCCCCGCGTGAGCTTCTTCCGCTTACCCAACAGATGCTCCAGATGACCTTCCCAGCGTGCGGGGTTTTCCCCTTTGCGATAACCCTTAACCCGGGCGGCATCCAGGATGGTCTCAATACGCCCCCTGATGCGGGCTGGCCGTTTCAGACTTGGTATTCCACAGATTGTCCCTGGTGAGGACGTGATGGATGTCATTGGTGTCTATGTCACATAGCAGTTTGTCATGAAGGGGGGCGGCATACACCTCAAGTGTCATTTTCCATTGTGCTCTGTGCTTCGCGTTTTTCCACTGGCTTTCAATTGACTTAACGTATGCCTCCGCAAAAACCCTGAAGGTCGGCGTATCCGCTACCGTGCGATTACCGAGTTTGCGCTCGATGATCGGGTTTTTCCCACTCCTGACCATTTTCCGCGCTATGTCGGCCAGTTCCCGGGCTTCGGCTAAGGTGACATCGGTGATCCCACCAAGGCCCATTTCTTTTCGCATCCCAGGCATCCTGAAAAGAAATATCCACGCCTTTCCGCCTGTTGGCGATATTTTCAGATAAAGCCCGTCGCCATCAGGGTGCCTGCCGGGCTTGGAAAGCGCCGCTACCCCCTTCGTCGTGAGCGTCTTTGCAGTACGATTTGCCATGAAAAAACCCGTTCCAAATCCCACCACCGATCCCACCAACGACGGCGGGTAGATGGGAACATTAAGGAAACCTACGATCAAGCCAAAACGCGCAAACCCTTATAAAATAAGGGTTATCGGTCAGTTATGAAAACTATGGAAAGGGGGGATGGCGGAGACGCAGGGATTCGAACCCTGGGTACCCTTTTAGGGGTACGCTCATTTAGCAAACGAGTGCCTTCAGCCTCTCGGCCACGTCTCCGTTACGGATCACTTAGCGCGTTCGTTTTAAAAAGGCAACGCCCTGCTTGTAAATGTTGCACAGGCTTTTTCTCAAGCCCTGCCCATGGCGGCGCAACGCGCGTTTTAACCTCCCCCCACCTGGCACGAAACCCGAAACCTCGATTATTTCGGGAAAAACGCCGCCTGTTAACCGGCTCCTAAGTCAAGTTGTGTAGGTTTACCGCATAAGAAAACTCGCCATATCAGCCAGGTCATGAACGCCGCCCTCCCCCTCACCACGCTCGATGATGCGACCGCGACAGACATCCTGCCGGGTGATCCGCGCAATCGCCGCGGCCCGTTCCGGCCGGAGAAGCTGGTCTCCGCCAGAGAACGGCGCAGCGGTGACATGTTTGTGCGCCTCTTCCGCACCATAGATTTCCTCGCCCTGGTTTTCCTGGCTGTCACCTGCGCCCGCGTCGTGGCGCCGCATGGCTTTTTCACCAGCCCGCTCGGCAATATCCTGCCCTTTATCGCCGCCACACTCGGCATCTACTGGGCCCTTTATGTCTGCGGACTTTACCGCTTTGGCCGCAATGCGCGCATATCGGTTCATCTGGTCAAGCTGACCCTGATCTTCGGCGCCGGCTATCTCCTGGCCGATGTCCTGGCTGATTTTTCCATCAATGACTACGCCGTCACCGCCGCCGTTCGCTTCTGGACGGGCATCAGCCTGATCTATTTCATGATCCAGCACCTGTTGTGGTGGCGTGTGGTCGAACGCTGGCGTCGCCAGGGCAAGCTCATCCCCAGCATCGTCATCGTTGGCGCCACCAAATATGCCGAAAAGCTGATCGAAGCCGCCCTCGCCGAGCGCCACGTCAACATTCTGGGCATCTTCGACGATCGTCTGGCGCGCAATCCGCACGCCCTTGTCGGCGTGCCTGTGCTGGGCGATGTCCAGTCGCTTCTGGGCCACAAGATCACCCCCTATGTCGATCAGATCGTGGTGGCCCTCGACACCTCCGCCAAGGCGCGGGTCAAGACCATCATCGAGAAGCTGCGCAGCCTGCCCAATGAGGTGTCGCTGTTCGTCGACATGGACAATGACAACGCCGCCAAGGCCGCCTGGGCGCGCGTCGCCGATATTCCGCTGGCCCGCGTCTCCGGCGTGTCGGAAGACGAGCGCAAGGCCATGCTGAAACGCGGCGAAGACCTGCTCATCGGCACCCTCGCCTTCCTCATCTTCGCGCCGCTCATGCTGGTCGTCGCCCTGTTGATCAAGCTTGACAGCCCCGGCCCCGTCTTCTTCCGCCAGCGCCGCCATGGCTTCAACAACGAAGTCATTCTGGTGTGGAAGTTCCGCTCGATGTACACCCACATGACCGACCACACCGCTCAGCAGCAGGTGACGAAGGGCGATCCACGCGTCACGCCGGTCGGCCGCTTTATCCGCAAGACCAGCATCGACGAACTACCGCAACTGTTCAACGTGCTGAAAGGCGAGATGTCGCTGGTGGGGCCGCGTCCGCACGCCATCGGTATGCGCACCGGCCCGGATGAGTCCGCGCGTCTGGTGGCCGAATATGCCTGGCGCCACCGCATGAAGCCGGGCGTCACCGGCTGGGCCGCCATCAAGGGGTCGCGCGGTCCGCTCGATAATGCCGATGATGTGCGCCGCCGCATCGGGCTTGATGTCGAATATATCGAGCGCCATTCGATCTGGTTTGATCTCTACATCATGGCCATGACCATTCCCTGCCTGCTCGGCGATGCGAAGACGGTCCGCTGATGTTCCTTAGAGGCCTCTGGGGCTACCTGCCCGCCAATATCCTGCAAGGCCTGATCGGGTTCGCCACCCTGATGGTGTTCACGCGCGTGCTTTCGCCTGAAGACTACGGCCGCTACGCCCTGGCCTTCGGCATATCCAGCCTGGCGCAAACCGTCTTCTTCACCTGGATCGAAGCCGCCATGGCGCGCTTCTATCCGTCGGAATCGCGCACCGACGCCACCGCCCCCGAACTTTACGGCACGGTCTACCGCCTGTTCGCCATGGTCGCGGTCGTCTTCACCCTCATCTGCGCGCTTGGCCTGTGGCTATGGCCGCTGCATGGCGCGCTGAAAATGGCCATGGGGCTTAGCCTCGGCTGCGTCATCTTCCGTTCGCTGATCAAGCTAGTGCAGGAACAGCGCCGTTCCGAAGGCCGCGTCGGCGCCGCCTCTATCCTCGACATGATCCAGACCGCCGGCGGCTTTGGCCTCGGCGCTATGTGCGCCACGCTTGGCCTTGGCGGCGCCTCCCCCATCGTCGGTGGCGGCCTGATCGCCCTGATTTGCCTGCCCTTCGTCGCCCGCGAAGACTGGGGCCGCGCCCTGAAAGGCCGCTTCAGCGCTGAAAAGGCCAAGACTTACGTCCATTACGGCTTCCCAGTCTCGGCCAGCCTGATCCTGACGCTGGCGCTCTATACGGTTGATCGCTTCCTCATCGCCTGGTTCCTCAATGACACCGAGGCCGGCGCCTACCATGCCGGCTTCTCGCTCGCCTCGCGCATCCTCGACGTCCTGTTCATCTGGTTCGGTGCCGCCGGCGGCCCGGCCATGGTCCACGCCCTCGAACACGACGATGTGGACGGTCTGAAACAGGTCGCGGCCCTGCAATTGCGCACCATGGCCTTCGTCCTGTTCCCCGCAGTGGGCGGGCTGATCATGGTGGCGCCTTCGCTCGGCACGCTTCTTATCGGCGAAGGCCTGCGCCAGCAGGCGCTTCTGGTCACCCCGCTGATCAGCCTCGGCGCGCTGTTTTCCGGCCTCAATACCTACTATTTCCTGCAGGCCTTCACGCTCGCCAAGCGCACCCTCCTGCTCATCGTCGCCATGGCCATTCCGGCCGTCAGCAATGTGGCGCTCAATGTCCTTTTAATCCCGGTCATGGGCCTGATGGGCGCGGCGCTCGCCTCCTGCATCAGCTTTGGGCTGGGCCTGATCGGCTCGTGGCTGCTCGGCCTGCGCGCTCTGGCCCTGCCGGTTCATGTGGCCGATCTGGCCCGCCCCCTGCTGGCCGTCGGCGTCATGATGGGCGCGGTCGCCCTGCTGCCGACCTTTGGTCTGCCGATCGTCGATCTGGTGATCAGGGGCACGACCGGCGTCCTTGTGTATGGCGCCCTGGCTATCGCCCTTAATCTCAACAATATCCGCGCGCCCGCGCAGAAGATCGTCAACCGCCTGCGTGACAAGGTGTTCGCATGATACAGCCCATTTTGCGCAACGCCGCCTTCACCACCGTCACGCCGCGCCTTTCGGTGCTGATCCCCTTCTACAAGGAGTCGCCGCTGCCCCTGCTGCGCGCCCTGACCACGCGCGATCCGCAGGCGCTGGAGATCATCCTGATCGACGACGGCTCCGGCATGGCCGACATCACCGCCGATGTCAGCGCCTTTATCAGCCAGAGCCCCCTGGCCTGCGAACTGATCACCCTGCCCGCCAACGAAGGCCGGGCGCGCGGCCGCAACCGCCTGACCTCGGCGGCGCGCGGCGCGTACTTCCTATTCCTCGACGCCGACATGCTGCCGGATGAACTCATGCTTCCTCGACCGCTGGCGCGATCAGGCCGATGGCCTGAACGCCGTCGTCTTTGGCGGCTTCTCGCTGTTGCAGGCCCCCGCCACGAAAGCCTTCGCCGTCCACCGCATGATGGCCGGCCAGAGCGACTGCCTGTCGGCCGAAACGCGCCGCCTGCATCCAGAAAAATACGTCTTCACGTCGAACCTGCTGGTGCGCCGCGATGTCTTCGAGGCCGAGGGCTTCGATGCCAGCTTCACCGGCTGGGGCTGGGAAGATACCGAATGGGGGATGCGCGTCGCCGCCCGTTACGGCGTCGGCCATATCGACAACACCGCCACCCATATGGGGCTCGACACGCCGGAAACTTTGGCGCGCAAATATGAGCAATCGGTCGGCAATTTCGCCCGCGTCATCGCCCGCCACGAAGCCGTAGTGTCGCAGTATCCGAGCTACAAGGCGGCCAAACTGCTGAAACGCGTGCCGCTGCTCGGTGTGGTCCGCCCTCTGATCAAGGGGGTGAGCCTGTCACCGCTGGCGCCGCTCAAACTGCGCGCCTTCGCCCTGCGCCTTTACCGCGCTGCCCTTTACGCACAGGTGGTCTGAGCATGGAAGATACGCCCTATAGCGCCGACCGTTCGCTTTACGGCAAGCTGCGCCGCCGCGTGGCGCGCATGGTCCACACCCGTCCGGCGCAGTTCGATCTGACGCGCCCCCTGCTCACCGTCTCGTTCGACGATGCCCCCACCTCGGCGGCCGGCACCGGCGCGGCGATCCTCGAAAAGCACGGCCTGCGCGGCACCTGGTTCATTTCCGCCGGACAGATGGGGCAGTCGAGCCATCTCGGCGCCTATGCGCAGGCCGACGAGATCCGGCGTTTGGCCGCCGCGGGGCACGAAATCGCCTGCCATACCCATGATCATATCGATTGCGGCCAATCGTCCGCCGCCCTCATCGCCGCCGATCTCGACCGTAATCGCGAAGCTTTCGTGGCCTCAGGTTTTCCGGCGGCCACCACCTTCGCCTATCCTTACGGCGATGTGTCACCGCACGCCAAATCTATCCTGAAAAGCCGCTTCACGGCCGCGCGGGCCCTGCACCACGGCCTGATCACCACCGGCACCGACCTCAATCAGGCGCCCGCCGTCGGCATCGAAGGCGCGGACGGCGAAGAGGTGGCCATGACCTGGCTGAAACGCGCCGCCGCGCAAAAGGCATGGCTCGTGCTCTATACCCACGATGTCCGTGAGCCGCCATCAGGCTGGGGCTGCACGCCAGACGTGCTCGACCGACTGGTGAGCAAGGCGCTGGAGATGGGCTTCGAGGGCGTCACCTTCACCGAGGGCGTAAACCGCGCCACAGAAAAAACGAGGGTCTACGCCCCTGAATAAAGAACCGGCTGCGCGTCCCGTCACAGGCAGGAAGCTTCGCTTATCTGTAGCCTCTCAGGGAAATCAGGATAGGACTGGAATACCAGTTGAGACGGCTTATCGGCCTTAACAGACACCACACTCTGATACCTTGACCCCATAGTCTTCCCGAATTTGTCCAAAAGTAACACGTTCACAGAGAGACCATAACAATCTTTTGGACTCACAAGGTTTAGAACCCAGCAGTCGCCATCCAGCGAGCAATCCGATGGGTTTCCTTTTACCCATCTGTATCCGTAAGCCGGACTTTTCTTATCCGCATAAGCAAGCTCATACCCTGCCGGTGGATGCCAATTCGCCGGAGCAGGCTTTTCCAGCCCCACGCCTTGCATAATAGTATTCAAAACGAGCAGCAAACAGGCGATCAAACCGAAGATTAAGACCGGAGAGCCTCACCTAAACAGTGGCGTTTTCAAAAAATCAGACACCGCTCTCCCAAAAAAAATGCTCCATTTTCTGCAATAATATCAAAAATATATGTCGACGCGCGGCCTCACCTGCCTGCGACGGACGCGGCGATTTCTGCTTGCGCGCTTTTACCTGACTCGATCGGACGTTATGATGATGCGGTGCAATATACAATGCCAGCACCCCTCTGTTTCATGACGATTTTTGTAGCCCGAACGCATCCTCGATCTGCCGCATGAAGGGCGTCCACCGCGCCACGGGTCAGCTTATCTGGATGGAAAAATCATCCGGACGTGCAACCGGATTGGCGCGCAGATGCTCCAGATAAGCTTCGGAATCGCTGGCCATCAACCAGCCCATGGCTTCGTGATAATCCGTGAACACGCATAGGGTATCCTTCGGAAACAAAGGCGAGATATTGGGCAAACGGACCTCGTTCCACGAGTTCGAGCCTGACCAGGGCCACACGGGTGAGATCGTCATGCCCCTGCGTGATCTCCGCCCATCTGGTCGCCATCTCATGAAGATGCTCATCCGCCAGCGTGGTTTCAAAACGCCGGAAATCGTTCAGACGGCTATAGGTCCAGGGCGCTGGAATGTTCGCGCAGGCCTTGAACACCTGATCGATAAATTCGGAAGCGGACAAAGGCCCTATGGGCCGGACTATGATGATCTTGCGAGAGTGATCGACAAACAGGTTCAGTCTGGATTTCGGACGCATGGCAAACTTCATAGTCGCACCTTGCGTCCGTTTTCTTTATAAATGCTTATCGACTATCCGAAAATCGTGCCCTCATCCGCATAATCTATCCACCCATCCTACTTCACCGATGCCGGCAGATAGACCAGTCCCGGCGCATCATGGATGAAGGTATCGAGCACGCCGTCGGCAATCTTGATCGGCCCCATGGGGCGGGTCGCGCCGGGTATGGTCTGGAATTTCGCCGCTTCATCCGCCAGACGCTTAGCCTCGGCGAACAGGCGCGACGCCGTCGCTGTGTCCTCCGTGCGCAGACCATCCACCGTCAAGCGCAGGGCACGCCCCCACAGCGCAGTCGCGTCCAGCCAGGGCTGCGCCTCGGTCACAAAACCGGGCACGACCACGCCGGCGCGGATGCGGTCGGGCGCGGCCGCCAGATCGTCCGCCGCCTGCCCCAGAGCCGCCAGCGCGGCGGCGCGTTCGGTTAAGTCGTCCGTGGCCAGGGCATCGCGTACGCGGTTGGTCAGGGCACGCAGACGCGGCGCCTGCGGCTGCCACGGCTGGTTGCCGAAGGTCGGGGCCAGATGCTGGGTATCGAAGAAGACCAGCAGCGCCTCGGTCGTTTGCGCATCCCCGCCCGCCAGATAGCGCGCGGAGGCACGCCAGGTGCGCTCGGCATCATAGCCGGTGTCGTTCCAGGCAAAGGCGATCACCCCCATCACTGCGGGGCGGCTCGCCACCTCCTGATTCATCGGGTTGGAGACGATGCCGGCCAGTTCGGTCGAAAGACCGGCTGCGCGCCGCGCATAGGGCGCCAGCAGCAGGCGTCCGGCCAATTCGTTGTAGTCGTTGACCGGATAATTGTCCCACAGCAGGGTCTTGCGCCCGAAGGCCTTGGTGGCGCTGCGCGCATCGGCGACCGAGATCGCCGCCGGCACGGTGTCGGTGCCGGTCCACTGGATCACCACGCGTGGGTCGAGTTCCTTGCCCAGGGTCGTCTTGTAGGGCGAAACACTGGCATTGTAATATTCGGTCGGCACCATGATCAGCGATCCGTGGCCGTCCTTCGCCAGATCAGCCTGCACGGCGTTCAGCACCTTCGCCTGCGCCCGCGCCGCCGCCGTTTCGTTCGACGGACCGAAGGCGGCCTCATCCCCGGCACAGTTCCATTTCGTATATTCGATATCATCAAGCGCGACATAGAAGCTGCGCACGCCGATAGTGCGCAGCGCAGCGAACTTGCTGCGGATCGCCTCCAGATCGGCCGGATCGCTGTAGCAGATCGAAGGCCCCGGCGAGATGGCGTAGACGAAATTGATGTGGTGGCGGTTCGCCGCCTCGACCAGTCCGCCCAGTTGTTTCAGCGTTTCCGCCGGATAGGCCTCGCGCCACTTGTCGCGCGCATAGACCTCGTCCTTCGGGCTGTAGATATAGGTATTGGCCTTCAGTTCGGCGAGAAATTCGATGTGTTCGGCACGCTCGGCCATCGACCACGGCTTGCCGTAAAAGCCCTCAATCGTGCCGCGCACCGGCATGGCGGGATGATCGGCAATGGTGACGGCGGGGATATGGCCACCGCTGGCGATCTGACGCAGGCTGTGGGCGGCGTGATAAAGCCCGTCCGCGTCCTTGCCCGCCAGCACGATCAGCGCGCTGCCGTCCGCGGCCTTGCTGGCCAGGCTATAGCCTTCGTTGTCGGTTGGGAGCGCCGCGCCTGCGCGCCCGGCGGCGGCCTTGATGACGTCCGCGTCAGCCGTGCCGATCACCACATAGCTGGCATCGAGCCGGGCGGGCAACTTGGTGGCGGTGCGGATCGTCTCGACACCGGCGGCGGTCAGCACGCGGCGAACCAGCGCCTCGGTTTCGGCATCGACCGCACCGGCGCACACCAGCACCACGGTCTTGCCAAGCCCGATTTCGCTGCCGGTCAGTGTGAGCGAAGCCGGCGCCGGGAAGATCGCCGGCGCTGAACTGAGGGGGACTGCCTGCGCTGCGCCGGACAAGGCCAGAGCCGCACCGACACACACAAGGGCGCTGGAGCGGAAAAGCGAAAGTGACATACGCATGCAGGAGCCCTCATCGTGATACAATCTGACTGATGTATCGCCTCCACATCGGGCTGTCGAGCCGAAATTTGTCATGACATTTACCCCCAGGACGCCCTAAGGCTTGCGGCGCTTTCGTGCAGCGCCTGATAAGCGTGCGCTCACAGCCTTGTGACGGAAAGGTCGCGCATCGCAAAGGTCATACCCTTCTTCACCGTGAGGCGCGCCGTCCCTCGGATATGACGTGCCCCATCTGTCCTTCAAGCCAGGCGTCGATACGGGCATAGATCTGCGCCACACCGGCATTGCCAGCCTTGCTATGGCTTTCAATCCGACGGCGTGCGCGTTCGCGCAACCGGGTCAGAAGGATGATCTTGCGGCATTGCTCAATCTGCATGAGGCGTCTCCATAGCCGGAAGCCTAGCGGATCAGGTTTAAGATTTACTGCATGGCGCGGATGCGATTAAGAGCACCGGTTCAGGTCACAAAAGAGCGCGGCTCTATGTCTTTTGTAACCTTACACACCAAGGCCCTTCAGGCGCTCGACCGCATTGGCGTTATCAGGCTTTAGCACCAGCGATTGGCGATAAGCGGCAATCGCCAGATCCTTGTCTCCGTGCTTACTGTAAGCCTCACCTAAAATGTCGAAGGCAAGCCACTTATCGGGATGCACTTCGGTATCCAGACGCAGCAACCCGATGGCCGCGACGAGATCACCCTTTTCCATCATTTGGTGTCCCCAATTGAGCAGTTCTTCGTCGGTGAACGTAAACGCCGGATCGCGGGTTTTGAAGCTTTTAAAGACGTCCGATGCCTTGTCGAAACCCTGGCGGTTAAGTTCGGCGGCAAAGGCGACGCGCGTGAGCGGCATGCCCTGGCTGTGGGTCACGCGGGTCGTCAGCATGTGAGCCGGCGCTCCGGTCTTCACCGCCGGCAGATCAAGGAAGGCCCGGCCTTCGGCGTCATCCTTAAGGTAAGCGTTCAGGAATCGCAGGACGTAGGTCTCCATCCAGGCCGTGGCGGTTGAGAGCTCGGTCTGGCTGTACTCGCCATAATCCTTTTCACCCAGCAGGCGCTGGCCGAACATCGTGTTGAAGTTCCAGTGATCCATCGGCGCCAGTTTTACAAAGTACACGTCCGCGTACTTCATATGATTGAGGGGGCTGGTTTCATAATTGGGAGCTATCGGCGGCAATTCCTCGAAATCGGCTGGCGGAGACGCGACAAAGAGTAGCGGAGCTGTGCTTCGCGTTTCGGTGACATAGGCCGCCTGCTTGAGGATATTGGGATAAGCGCGGGCCGAACCATCAAGGGAGACCAGGGCGTTTATGCGGCTGTCCTTGGCCGCAGCGAGCACATTGGCCAAACCACCCCAGCTATAACCCGCCACGGCCACATGGCTTGTAT
The DNA here is from genome assembly GCF_964186625.1 of Asticcacaulis sp. MM231. NCBI lineage: Bacteria > Pseudomonadati > Pseudomonadota > Alphaproteobacteria > Caulobacterales > Caulobacteraceae > Asticcacaulis > Asticcacaulis sp. MM231. Next base: position 1,403,554 of record NZ_OZ075108.1, on the reverse strand, counting down.
CCGCCTGCGGCAGAGTATGCGCGTAACCCATCAAAAACTCGATGTCCGCAGCCTGAGTTTCGGCGCCTTCCAGGTCTTCCGTCATGGCACGCGATGCCGGGCCGACGCTGGGGCTGGCGATGACAACATATCCGTGACTGGCCAGGTATTCGCACAGGTCGGCATTCTCGATCGCGCTGGCACTGAAGCTGGGCGCGTAAATGACCACAGGGAACTTGCCAGGCGCCGGCGTGGCGTCACGATGAGCCTGCATCATTGCCGCCAGCTCCGCCTTGGCACGCTCCGGTGACAGGTCGCTGGTGGCATCCGCCGCAGACTTGCTTTCCAGAGCCGCGCGCTCGGCTGCGGTGCGCTCGAAATCATCGTCGCTGGCGGAGATTTTGAGATAGTCGCCCACCGTCATAGCTTGCTTGATGGCCTTGCTGGCGGGATACCAGATCAAGGTCTGGATCGGACGCGCCTGCTCTCCGGTCAGAGGCTTGCCGGTAAGAGGATCATAGGTTCCGCGATAGCTGCGCGCATAGTCGTATTGCTCGACCACCTTCAACCCAACCGCGTGCGGGCCTGGCGTATTCAGCCGCGTAAAGTTCGATCCGGCGGCCGATACGGATGGAAAGCCGAGAAGCAGTACGAACAAAGCCCACACGCGCATGAATATCCCCTAAAGTCATGATCCGATCATCTTGCAGAGTATGTATGCACCAATATCGCCGCTAAACAATAGCGGTCTGTTCCAGCCACAAAAGCAACCCATGCGATACAGAATGTGGTGTCATAGAACCGAAACCAATGCGAGGCAGCGAGCCCTATATCGTCCGGTAGCCCGCCGTCCACGCCATCTTGTCGATGATGTACTTGTCGATGCTGAAACCGTCCGGTGCGTCCTTGAAGCCCGGCAGGTTCAGCGCCCGCGCCCTGGCCCGTTCGGCGTGCTCCGGCGTCGAGAATACGCCCAGAAGCTTGACGTCCTCATGGCCCTCTTCCAGGCTGTGGGTATGATGCAGCAGGTAAACCGGTTCCATGACGTCTCCTCTTATGGCCGCTATCTTAAGCGCAGTTTGCCGGCGAAATCACGACTGTCCTCGTCTGTCGGCAGGGACATCTTGACCAGCACCATGACGAACAGGCACCAGCGCAGGTCGTTCCAGCTCAGCGCCATGCTCTCGGTCAGGCTCGACAGGCCGTAGATCGCCAGCATCGGCAGGCCGAAATAGCCGCCATCGCCGCGCCAGGTGCGAAACAGCGCCTTAAAGCAGGTCTCGGCGAACACCAGCGCCCACACCACCAGCCCGACCATGCCGAGCCCAAGCCAGATTTCATACCAGCACGAATGGGCGTGATAGGCGCGAAAACCGGCAACGGCGGTGATCTTGGCCAGCGGCGCGTAATCGCCCTCGTCAGTCCACACCACGCCATAGCCATAACCGAGCATCGGCCGCGCCTCCATCACCCGCGCGATGCCATCCCAGATATAGATCCGGCCGGTCAGGGTCGGGTCCTTGCCGAGCAGCAGAAACAGGTGATCGGGCGCATAGATGATGAAGCCCGCCAGCGCCAGCAATCCGGTCAGGGCCAGCCAGGTGAGCAGGATGCCGAGCACCGGCCCGCGCCGCGCCAGATAGATAAAGACGATGCCGCTCAGGCCCACCAGCAGGCACAGAAGCGAGGTCTTGGATTGCGACAACAGGGTCAGGGCCGCCATCCCCGCCGCCATGCTCCACCAGAACAGGCGCCGTCGCGGATTGTGCAGCGCCGCCGCGGCCGCCGCCACAAAGCCGATCGACATGCACGAACCGAGATTGTTCTTTTCCAGCCACACCCCGCGCCACGCGCCGGGAAAAAGCTCCTGCATCCGCCCCAGATGCGGCAGGAAGATCGCCAGAAAGGCCGACATCAGCATCATGATCGTGAAGGCTAATGCCACCACCTCGGTCAGCTTTTGCCAGCTAAAGCGCGCCGCCAGCGCATAGCCCGCCACCATGGTCATGATCAGGGCGATCATACGCCGCAGCGTGCCGCTCGGGTCGATCGACCACAGGTAGGACAGGCCACAGAGGGCCAGCAGGGTGAGCATCAGCGGCGTGCGCCACAGGGCATTGAACATCTGCCGCCAGCAGATAGCAGCCAAAGCCGCGCCAGCCAGATAGAAGGGATAATAGAAGTTGCGGATCATCGCGCCGGAGGACGCCTGGTTGGTGCTGTAACCAAACAGAGGGGCCAGCCAGGCCTGCGAGAAGACGTAAAGCACCGCGACGCCACACAGCAGCGAGAACCAGCTATCGGCCCAGTCGTCCTTTACGCCCGGCCAGAAATCAGAGATTGCCTCGGAAACGCCGCGCCTCAAAGGGCCGCAAACCGCCCGAGCGGCCGCCTCGTCGCCCCGCCCATAATTCGGCTGGCGCGATTATAGACCATGCCCATCAGCCGGCCGCCAGCCTGTTCGAGATCGCTCTTGAGGTCGAGACGCGCCTGCACATCGCCCGCGTTTTCGCTGACCACCATGACGATGCCGTCAACGTGCGGCGCCAGTTGCAGCGCTGCCGAGGAACGGTCCGCCGCCGGCACATCGACCACGATGGTCTGGGTGTGCTGGCGCAGGGCCTTCCAATAGGTCGTCTGGTCAAACAGCTTGGCGCGCTGGCCGGGCGCCAGGTTCTTCTGACGAAAGCGCGTCACCCACAGGCGGCGGCCAAGAAAGGGCCGCGCCACCAGATAGTGCGAATCCTGCACGGCCGCGCCGCCGGCATCGCGCCCGGGCGGCGACAGGGTGAAGAAGACGGAGCCATCGGGCGAGGCCTGGCTGAGCGCACCGGCGGCGCCAAAGCGCTCCGGATCTTCGGTCAGGGCGTGCATCTGGGTCTGGTTGGCCAGGTCGGTGTCGATCAGCCAGATCGGCTTACGCGCAAAGGCGGCTTCGCAGCGGGCATATTCGCGCGCCACGGTCGAGACGCCCTCGCCGCCATAGGCCGAGACAAACATCAGCACGCGTCCCTGCGTCGATTGCGGGCGGCCGAGCGCCGACATCAGATCGGCCATTTCGCGTGTCAGATCAACCATTAATGCCACTGAAAGTTGCTTGTCCGGAATCACAGTTGCACCGAATCGCTGGCGGAATTGTCGCAAAGGCGCGTGCCGGGATCAAGGCGAAATGATTGAAATTCATTCTCCCCTGTAGCGTACGGGGAGGAAAAGGATACCTAAGCCGCCTTGGTCTTGGCCTGCGCCAGAACCGGCAGGTCCAGCGCCTTGGCGGCCATGTCCGCATTGGCGAACCCCTTGCGCGTATAGACGCGCAACAGACCGGCGCACAGGGCGGTGAAGCCGGCGAACAGGAACGACAGGATCAGCACAACGCGCTTCAGGCTCTTGGGCCGGTCCGGCATCGAGGCCTTTTCGACCACGCGCACCGTATCGTCCGAGCCCTTGGTCATTTCCTGCGCCGCCTGATTCTCCTGAATTCGCTGGGTCAGGGTCTTGAGGTTGTCCTGCAAGGTGTTGCGCTCGGTGGCCAGGCGGCTGTTCTCGGCCTCCAGACCGCTTAAGCCCTGCAGCTTTTCCAGCACCTGAATGGCCTGACGCTGCAACAAAACCATGCGGCCATTGACCGAGGCCATGTCGGCTTCGAGGTCCATCTTCTGCGTCACCAGCCCCTGATAGACCGTATTGACGCCCATCTTGTGCGTGGCCTCGCCGACGCCGCGCCCGCTGCTCATCATGGTTTGCAGCGAAGCGATCTGCGCGTCGATATCCTTCACCGGCTGGGCGCTCGGCAGGTAGCGCGACAGCAGGTCCTGACGCTGCTGCTGCAAGGCGAAGATCTTGTTGGGCACCGTGAGATCGAGGTCGCGCTCGATGCTCATTTCGGGGCTCATCGTGGCGAGATTAGAACGCACCTCGGCCAGCTTGGCCTGATCGGTGGCCAGTTGCGTCTGGGCGGCATAGAGGTCGGTCGTCACCTGATCATAGATCTTGGCGTAGGTCGCCTTGGCCGTATCGTAATCGCCGACGCCATTCTGCGCCAGAAAGGCGCGATAGGCGTTATCAGCCTCGGCAAGACGCTGATCAAAGGCCTCCTTCTGCCGCTGCAGCACCGGGCCGGTCGAGTCGGTATAGACCTCCTGACGATAGGACTGGTACTCGTCGATCAGGGTGTTGAGGATCAGCGACGCGGCCTGCGCATCCTCATGCTTGAAGGTCAGGCGCACGACATTGTTCTGCGGCGCGGTCGTGGCTTCAAATCCGCCCTGCATGACCTTGAGCGCCGCCGCTTCGGCCGCGGCCTTGTCGGCGTCATTGCGCGGGTTCCAGTAGCCGGGAGCGGACGGCAGGATGATCTTGAAGCCGAGCTTGTTGATCACCCGGCGCTTCAGTTCGGTCGAGTTGAGGATTTCGACTTCGGACTGCACCACCTGATCGATGGTGGCGGTGGCGCCGCGCGCCGCATCGCCGGCCACCGGCTCATAGACATAGTTCTTGCCGAGCTGCATCAAAAGACTGGCGCCGGCGGTATAGCTCGATGACATCGAAAAAGCGACGGCGACGCCGAGACCGAAGAGAACGCCGAACACAAGGGCCATCAGCCACAGTTCACGCAGCAACAGGGCAATGATATCGCCCAGCCCAAGCTGCATGATACGGTTTCCCCCTGATTTACCTGCCTCGGCGGCCATGGATGTCCTCTGTCGACGTAAAATTCCTGCGTGGCGCTGGCGCAAAGGTACAACCTTGCCGTCGTCATCGTCCCACACGTCTTCAGTGTGCATAGAATTCTCTTGTCCATTACCAGTGCTTTCGGGCGCCCCCACATCTCCCGTAACCTGACACGGGAAAGACGGCCGCCGGCAAATTAACGCCCCGCCCGTTAACGAATGTTTACCATATTTGCCCTTATCAAAAGGACGACAAATATCTTCACTCCACCGGACAAATTCGCCGCTTAAAGACATGCTCACACGCCGGAAAGACGGCCGCCGGCAAATTAACGCCCCGCCCGTTAACGAATGTTTACCATATTTGCCCTTATCAAAAGGACGACAAATATCTTCACTCCACCGGACAAATTCGCCGCTTAAAGACATGCTCACACGCCGCGCACTTCTCACCACGGGCATCGGTTTCGCGTTCGGCGGCAGCCTGATCGCTCAAGGCGTGCGCGCCAGCAGCCAGATGCCGGAAGCGTCGGATATCCGCTTCGCCACGTGGAGCGATGACGAGCCCCCTTACCTGCTCTTCCCCGGCGACAAGCTGGAAATCAGCGTGCCCGGCGCGCCGGAACTAAGCCGCCAGACCCAGGTCGGGCCCGATGGCCGCATCACGCTTGGCCTGATCGGTCAGGTGATGGCGGCGTTTCGCAGCGTGCCGCAGCTTCAGGACGACATCGAACGCGGCTATGCGCAGATCCTGCGCAATCCGCAGGTCATGGTCTATCCGGGCGAGACGGCGCCGATGCGCGTGCTCGTCGGTGGGGAGGTCAAGAATCCGGGCTGGGTCGATATGCAGGGCGATATGGACGCACTGCAGGCCATGCTGGCGGCGGGCGGTTTCACCCACGGCGCCAAGGGGCATCAGGTCTTGCTGATCCGGCGGGGCCGTGACGGCCAGGCCATGCGGCGCATCATCGATCTGCAAACGCCGCTCAAGGGGCGCGCCAGCCAGATGACGGCGCTGCGTCGTTTTGATATTATCTATGTCCCGCGCACCCATATCGCGGAAGCGGGTGTCTTCATGGAGCAGTGGGTCAACAATGTGATCCCCGGCGGCATCATGAACTATTTCACCTACAAGACGTTCGGCAGCAATTAAGCGCAAGCACCACGCACGTCGCCAACCTTCTCAAAAGCTCATATCTCCAAAATTCATGCTTTGAATTTTGGCAAGCGCCCGAGCCGTTGCGAGGCATCCGTTACGAAGAAAACTTAATCCTGATCGGAGTTAAGCTGCGTAACCAATGCGGCCGGCATCGATCCACTGGCGGGCGGCCTTTTGCGCTTCGGCGATATCTTCACGGTCCATTTCGCGCGACAGTTCGCGGCGATAGACCTGGGCTTCCAGCGAACCGCGCATCGAGGCCAGGTTGAACATCATGTGCGCCGAGATCAGATCGACGGGAGCGCCACCCTGGCCGGTCGAATACATCATGCCCAGCCTGAACAACTCGTCACCGCCCATGTCGGCGGTCGGGAGCGGGATGGCCTTGAACTCTACTTCAGTTTGGATCGTGTTGATCATTTTGATGCCGCGCGTTTTGCGCGTCTCCGTTGCAGTTGATGTAGTGAGTTCAACACCAGCGGATAAAATTAAAGTTAACAGCGATATTTAGGATGATTTTTTTATGTAAATTAAAACTTAATATTAACATTGACGTTAACATATTGACGCACAATCATTAAATTGTGATGAATATTTAAGTATAGATCGTAAATTGATTGTAAATTACTTATCTTTTACATTGAATCAACAGATATGCGCCGGTTAACGCCTGTAGTTTTGAATCGTCGAGATCTGCCGCAGGCAAGTTTACGGCGCGCCTCACCCGGCGTTACCTGCCCCGGAGTTTTTCCGGCAAACGCTGCAAACCTGATCAATTTTGTTCAGCTTCAGTTCACACAGTTTCTGTCATAAACCTATCAACGCGATAATTTTTATCGCCGCGCGTCTCAGATCCGCATATCCCCGATGAAAAGGGGATGATCTAAACAGACAGAGGACGAAAATGAACAGCAAGTTCGCAAAAATGGCCGCCTCCGGCCTGGCGCTTGGACTTATTTTGAGCCTTTCCGCGGCCCCGCAGATGGCAAATGCCGAACGCCCACGCGAAGACCGCCAGGAAAGCAACAGCGGCAGCAACCGCCAGCCGCGCGGCGAACGTCAGCAAGCCGCCCGTCCGGCGGAAAGCCGCCCGGCCCCTCAGCCGCGCGCAACGCCGCCGCAACGCGATACCAGCGCACCGCGCGGCGATCGCGGCAACACTGGCGGTGATCGCGTGGATCGTGGAGACAGAGGAGGCGACCGGGGTGATCGTGGCAATGGCGGAGGACGCAACAGCGAGGTCTGGCAGGGTGGCAACCGTCCCGGTCAGCAACAAGGCGGCAATCCCGGTGGCGACCGTGGTAACAACGGTGGCCAGCAAGGCGGCGGACGCGGCGATCATAATGGTAACGGTGGCCAACCCGGCGGCGATCGCGGCGATCGCGGCAACCACAATGGCGGCTGGGATCGCGACCGCGACCGGGGCCATAATGGCGGCTGGGATCGTGACCGTGATCGTGATCGCGACGGCGGCTGGAACCGCGGCGGCGGGCGTCATCATTTTGACTACCGCGGCGATCGTCGCTTCCGTGGCTACAGCGGCGTGCGCTTCGGCTTCTACTTCGCGCCGAACCACGGCTATTACCGCGTGCCGAACCAATGGTACGGTCACCGCTGGACGAGCGGAGAATATCTGCCGGACTACTTCTTCTCGTACCGCATCTACGACTACATGTCCTATGGCCTGCCGACACCGCCGTATGACTGCGCCTACTTCTTCGTCGGTCAGGATGTCGTTCTGGTCGATCTGTCGAGTGGCGAAATCATCGATGTGTTCTACGACGTTTATTAAGTGCTGATCCTGTCGAAACCGCTAAACTGGCCCCGGATGCTCTGCATCCGGGGCCTTTTCGTTGCCGCTGATGCCCCTGGACAGGGCTTACACAGGAAATCAGAACGCCGCCCTCCCACCGGGCAGTGCCGAGCACGATGCCCAGCCCAAGCTACAGACTGCCGCGCAGACTGATTATAAAGGCAAGGTTACCGATAAGCCTGAATTAAATAAAGAAACCATAAAGATAGCCTTTATTTCGCGCGCACACCACAAACAGACCCCATCAAAGACAAATTTGAGCCCCATTCTTACTAAATTTTAACACTCGCTGAGACGATGACTTACCAACCACTTTACGAACTCAGCGATACTTACTGAAATATACAAGTATATTCAGGATAACTGTTAGTCATTCCCCCCCCAACAGAGAAAGCAACGACACATGAAGTCTTCCATTCGCATCGCTTCCGCCGCCGCTGGTATCCTCGCCCTCGGCATCGTGCCTTTCATCTCGGTCGCACAGGAAGTGCCGGCCACAGATCCCGCCGCCGCGACGGCCACTACCAGCTCGGCCAGCGAAAGCACCTCCGTCGCCGCTGACGGCACCGTCACCGCCACCTCGGAAGCCGCCTCCACCTCCGTCGCCGCCGATGGCACCGTGACGACGACGGCGGAATCCAGCAGCACCGAAAGCAGCGCTTCGTCCGAACTCGGCCAGCTCGCAGTAAGCGGCTACGCGTTAAAAAGAACGACCCCCGATGCGATGCACCGGGGGTCTTTTTTTGTCCGGATGCTGACCTTATCCCTCCCCGACTTGTCAGGGAGGGGGACCGCACGACGCCGCGAAGCGGCTAGATGTGGTGGTGGGGTTTCTTACTTTCCACATTCAGATTATTGAATGGAAGTGGCCGCTAAAACGCAGCAGGGCGGTATAAGACAAGGTGGTTTGCGGAAATGCCAAACCCTAAGCCGCCGGCTTCTGCGTTGCAATCCGGAACAAGGTGCCCCAGGTCAGCTTGCCGCCGGTCAGCGCGCCCTGCTTGAAGGCCTTGCGCCCGACCACGATCATGAACCCTCCGACGATCACCATGCCGCCCAGCGTCACCGCGATCTCCCACAGCGGCAGGGGCTGCGCCAGACGCAGCGGCATCAGGAACGGCGTGAAAATCGGCACATAGCTCAGCCAGCGGATAATCGGCGAATCCGGCACCTGCAGGGCCGCCTGCATGCACAGCATCGGGATCATCAGCACCATCATGACCGGCCCCATCACCGCCTGCGCGTCCTTCTGGGTTTCGCAGAAGGCGCCAATCGCCGCGAACGACACGCCATACATCAGATAACCAAAGACGAAATAGACCGCCAGCAGTCCCAGATGCAGCGGCGACAACAGCCCGCCGGCCGCCGCCTTGATATCGCTGATGACGTGCGGCGGGATCGAACTAAGGCCATAGGTGCCCAGCAGCAGGCTGGCGCAGCCCCATATGCCGCCGACGGTCAGCAGCACCATGGCGACGCCCAGCACCTTGCCGATCAGCAGGCTTTCGGTCGAGGTCGAGGCCAGCAGCACTTCCAGCACCTTGCTCGACTTCTCCTCGATCACCCCGCCCAGAAGGATCATCGACGAGGAAAAGATGGTCATCCAGGTCGCGAAACCCAGCATAAAGCCGATGAAGCCGGCGCCCCTGTCGCTTATGGGGCTTTTGGCCGCACCCGCCGCCGGCTGCGGTGTCAGGCTTGCGATGTCAGCGCGCGCTTCACGCATATCATGCGCCAGTTTCGCATCGACGCCATTCAGCCGCGCCACTTTTTGATATTGCAGGCCGTGCAGGTCCCATTCGATCATATCTTTCAGGTTACCCGCCTGCGACGGCACCGACCAGATATCGAAATGCAGCTTCTCGCCTTCATCATAGGCCAGCAGGATCGTCGACGGCTTGCCACTGTCCTCCGACAGCAGGCCCGGTATCTTCGCCGCCGCCTCAGCGCGCGACATAACCGGCGTCAGACCGGCCGGCAAGGCCACAAGCCTGACCTCATTCTGATGCGCCATCCGCGCCGCCATCCGGGCCAGCGCATCATCAGGGGCCGATGCCGCGTCCGCCTTGGCCTGCACCATGGCGCGCAACTCAGGCTCAAGCCCCTCGCCGCTCAGATCAAGCACCGCCACCGACATGGTTTTGACCGGCGAGGTCTGGGCCAGCAACAGCGGCACCAGGATCACCGCGCCGATCAGCAGCGGCACGGTGAACAGCGACAGCCAGAACCCGACCGTGCGGACAAAGGCGAGATATTCGCGCTGGGCGATCAGGAAGGTATTACGCATGGGCTTCGCCTCCCGTCAAAACTATAAACGCTTCGTGCAGGCTCGGCTCCTTCGCCTCAAAGCGCCGCACATCGAGCCCGCGCAGGAAGGCTGCCTTCAGCGCCTCATGCGCCGATTGCCCCGTATACAGCCGGCACTGCCACAGGTGCGCGCCGTTTTCGGTCGCCCCCATATCGCTCACCGACGCGACCCCCGGCAGGGCCATCAGCTCGGCCGCGCTCAAGGCGCCTTCGAGATCGAGATGCCGCGGCGCCGCCGCCCGCGCCTCTTTCAGGCTGCCTTCAAACACCTTCTGGCCCTTGGTCAGCAGCACCACTTTCTCGCACAGGCGCTCGGCGTGCTGCATGACGTGGGTGGAGAACAGCACCGTAGCCCCACGCTTGGCCAGATCGCGGATCACCGTCTCCAGCCCCTGCTGATTGACCGGATCGAGCCCCGAAAACGGCTCATCGAGGATGACCAGTTCCGGCTCGTGCACCAGGCAGGAAATAAGCTGCACCTTCTGCGACATGCCCTTGGAGAGCGAGCGAATCTGCTTGTTCATGAAGGGGCCAAGCCCTTGCGCCTCCAGCATCTCCTTGCCGCGTTTGCGCGCCACCGAGGCCTTCACGCCCTTGAGGCCGGCCAGAAAGACGATCACATCGACCGGCGTCATCTTGCGGTAGAGCCCGCGCTCCTCCGGCATGAAGCCGATGCGGTCGAGCGCCTTAGCCGCTGTCCCGCCCAGCACGGTGATCTGGCCGGCGGTCGGTTCGGACAGGCCCAGCATCATCCGCACGCTGGAGGTCTTGCCGGCGCCATTGGGCCCCAGGAATCCGCAGATCGTGCCGCGCTTCACCGCGAAACTGAGATCGCGCACGGCTTCGAAATCGCCATACCGTTTGAAAATGCCTTCAAGGCTCAGTGCCACATCCGCCATGTATCCCCTCCGGTTTGCCCGCACTATAGCCACACGCCAGATGATTGCACCAGATCAAACACAAAAAAGCCCCCGCACCTGCATGCGGGGGCTTTGATGTGATCCTCCCCTGTTTACGGGGGAGGATAAATTGCCCTACAGCCCCAGCTTTGCCTTCAGCAGTTCATTGACCGCCGCCGGATTGGCCTTGCCGCCGGTGACCTTCATGACCTGCCCCACGAACCAGCCCAGCGCCTGCGGCTTCGATGCCACTTCGGCGGCCTTGTCCGGATTGGCGGCGATGATCTCGTCGATGGCTTTCTCAATCGCGCCGGTATCGGTCACCTGCTTGAGGCCGTGCTTTTCCACGATCTCGGCCGGGGTGATCGTCCCCTTGCCTTCCCACATGTGCTCAAACACCGTCTTGGCGATCTTGGACGAGATCACATTGGTCTCGATCAGTTCCACCAGTCCGGCAATCTGCTCGGGCGGCAGCGGCGAATCCGAAATCTCCTGACCGTCCTTGGCCAAACGTGCCAGCAGTTCGTTGGTCGTCCAGTTGGCCACCAGCTTGGCGTCACGGCCTTTCGCCGCCTTCTCGTAGTAATCCGCGCGGTCCTGCTCGGAAATCAGCACCTGCGCGTCATACGACGACAGCCCGTATTGCGAGATAAAGCGCGCCTTCTTGTCGTCCGGCAGTTCCACCAGCGATTTGCGGATATCCTCGATCCACGCCTCTTCCAGCTCGACCGGCAACAGGTCGGGATCGGGGAAATAGCGATAGTCGTGCGCTTCTTCCTTGGAGCGCATCGAGCGCGTCTCGACCTTCACGGAGTCGAACAGCCGCGTTTCCTGATCGATCTTGCCGCCGTCTTCCAGAATCTCGATCTGGCGGCGCGCCTCGAATTCGATCGCCTGCTGCATGAAGCGGAACGAGTTGACGTTCTTGATCTCGCAGCGCGTGCCGAAAGGCTCGCCGACGCGGCGCACCGACACGTTACAGTCAGCGCGCATATTGCCCTTTTCCATGTCACCGTCGCAGGTGCCGAGATAGATCAGGATGGTGCGCAGTTTCTTAAAATAAGCCACGGCTTCGTCCGAAGATCTGAGATCGGGCTTCGAGACGATTTCCATCAGCGCGGTGCCGGCGCGGTTGAGATCGACATAGGTGGCGTTGGGGTCGAGATCGTGGATCGACTTGCCGGCGTCCTGCTCCAGGTGCAGCCGTTCGATGCGCACGGTGAACGACGAGCCGTCATCGCGCTCGACCAGCACCTCGCCCTCGCCCACGATCGGGTGGAAGAGTTGCGAAATCTGATAGCCCTGTGGCAGATCGGGATAGAAGTAGTTCTTGCGGTCGAAGCGCGAGAAGCGGTTGATCTCGGCTTTCAGGCCAAGGCCGGTCTTCACTGCCTGCTCCACGCAGTACCTGTTGAGCACGGGCAACATGCCGGGCATGGCGGCGTCAACGAGGCTGACCTGCTCATTGGGGCCGGCGCCGAAGCCGACCTTGGCACCGGAAAACAGCTTGGTGTTGGAGGCAACCTGCGCATGGACTTCGAGGCCCATGACGATTTCCCACAGGCCGGTCCGGCCCTGGATCAGTTTGCTGGGATCGGCCACGCGGCCGGAATCAAGAGGAGAAGCGATCTGTGTCATAGGGTGGATATAGCGGGCGGAAGCGCGTGGGGAAAGTGTGATGTTACATTTAAAGACAAAGAGCTTGGAATAACATCGCTATTCAGTTAATTTTTCTGCAATAAAGGACGTAACCGAGAAAACCAACATATTCATTAGAATGTGAACCTTCTCGATGTCACTTTCTAAAATTTCCCAAGTAGTATCATTCGACATGGAATCTCCATGTCCGAATGGATATAAAGGACGACACACGTGCCGACCTGTCGCCGCTCGAACAGCGGCGGGCGCGCCTGCGTGCCTATGCCGACCGCGTGCTGGAGGCGGTCGAAGCCCTGCCCATGCCCAAAACCGCGCTCGACGGCGAGCGCTCGCTGCGCACCATCACGGCGGCCGACCGGATGCTGATCCAGATTTACAGCAAGGTCAGCGCCGCGCGGCCGATCCTGCCGGAGGTGGCCAGCCCAACCGCCCATGGCGTCGCAGATCCGTCCTTAAGCTCCTATCTTGGCCGGCCTTTCAGCGAACGCTTCCCTTCTCTGTGGGCCGCGCTTTCGCCCGAAGCACCGCCACAACCCCCGCCGGAACAGCCTCAAGAGCAACCAGACGCGCCCTCGGAAGAGGTCGCGTTCGTCTACAGCTATGATGACGACGATATCGACGCCCCCGAAGAGGCCCCCGAAGAGGCGCCAGAAGCGCGTTCGCCCGCCGCCCTCGCCGCGCTCGATCTGGAACAACGCGCCAACGCCATCCTTCAGGCCTATCTCGACAGCCGCGCAGCCGAGCCAGAGGAAGATGACGAGGACGACGAAGACACCACCGCCCCGCCGTAAACGCGGCGCGAACCATCGCGGCCACTGATCCGCCGCCTGTCTTGCCCTTAAAACCCCATCTCTATTGCCGTGCGAAGACGTAAGACGTCTTGGCCGGTATCGTCGTGCTTAGCCGGCGATACCACAGACCGGATACAACAAAACCCCACCAGATGATGACGGGGTTTGTCAGGTAGGTGCGCGGTGAGGTTGACCTCACCGCTTTCGTTTGGGTCTGGCCTCAGACTAGAACTCTTTGGCGAGGCGCAGGTAGAACTGACGACCGACATAGCCGGAATAATACTGGCTGCCGAACGGATAGTTGCCGATCCGCGAGGCCGAGCCGCTGTATTGACCGCTGCCGAGGTAAGGCGGCGACTTGTCCATCAGGTTGACGATACCGGCGGTGACTTCCCAGGTCTTGGCGTTGTAACGCACCGTGAAATCATGGGTGAAGTAATCCGGCACCGAAGCGCGATAGGTGACCGGCTGGCCGTTGATATCCGTACCCGTGCCGTCTTCATTGAAGAAGCCAAGGTTGCTGGAAGCCTGAGCGTAGTGAACCGTCCAGGTGAAGGTCCAGTCCTGGTGCGTGAAGCGCGACTGCACGTCACCCACCCACTTCGGATCCGCCACAATGCCGTTGTAGTCATCGAACGAGTTACCCGGGAAGGTCTGGGCCTTGTCGTAGGACGTATAGGTGATCTGCGACGTGACGTTCAGGCTGCCGAAGTTGAATTCCTTTTGGTAGTCAATGGTGAAATCGATACCGCCGGTCTTCTCGGTCGGGATGTTGCGGTAGCTGGCGTCGATCGTGAGGATCGAACCGTCAGGCCCACGCGTGAACAGGTCGCAGAAGCCAGGGCGCGAACGGAAGGCATCGCTGTAATAGCACTGGCTGACAACGCTGGTGGTCGAGAGGATCTGGTCCTCGACCTGGATGCGCCAGAAATCGACGGCGAACTTGAAGCCGGTTTCAGGCGGTGTCAGCACGAAGCCGAACGATGTCGCCTGCGACTTTTCAGGCTCCAGGTTCAGACCACCGCTGGTGATGATCGTCGCCGAAGCACCGGCGCCAGCGTAATCGGTCGGCAGGCCATCGGCGGCGCAGTTGGCGCGCAGAGTGGTGTTGGTGTTGTAGTAGTTGCCCTCTTCGTCCTGCAGACCATAGTTGATACAAGGATCAACCTGGTTTTGCGCCAGGAAGGAGGTCTGGCGGTTCAGGAACAGTTCGAACAGGCCCGGCGCACGGAAGGAGGTGCCGTTGGTGGCGCGCAGGCGCAGGATGTTATCGACAGCCCAGTCGAGGCCGACCTTGTAGGTCCAGGCCGAACCGACCGTATCGTAGTCGGAATAGCGTCCCGAAAGGTCGAGCGTCAGGTCCTCAAAGAAAGGCTTGCCCTTGACGACAGGGATTTCGAACTCGCTGTAGACTTCCTTGACGGTGTCTTCGCCCTTGGTGATGCCGGCGGTGAGCTGGCCCCAGGCATTGGCGTTACGGCTGAATTCACCTGGCGTATCGTTGATCTTGTCACGACGCAGCGTGATGCCGAACGCCGAGGACAGAGGTCCGGCCGGAAGCTGGAACAGGTCACCGGTGATGGTGGCTTCGAAGATATCCTGGTCGTAGGTCGTCTTGCCGGTGTCCTTGACGAAGTAATAATCCTTCATGGCTTGCGGGAAGTTACCATCTTCGAGGATATCGGCCGTGAAGACGTTAAGCGGCACGCAGCCGGCAGGAGAGCCTGCTCCGCAAGGCACGCCGCCATTCAGCAGGGCGTAGGTCAGTTGGTCCGTCGCCGTACCGGCTTCGACGCGATCGAGCGGGATGACATCCCCTGTGTACTCTCCATCGCTGCGCGACATCGACAGATAAGCGTCCCACGACCAGTTCTTCAGTGTGCCGCGAGCGCCGCCCAGAACGCGATAGACCTTGACGTCCTGCTCGGAGTCCGAAGGAACCGCCATATAAGGCTCAGCCATCAGGCCGGTAATACCGGTAAACGCCGTATAGACGTTGTTGGCAGCGCTAAACGGATTGACCGTGGAATTTTCATTGAAGCGCGGGAAGAAGGTGCGCCAGCCATGCTGCTCCGACTTACGCTGATTGATCAGCACTTCGCCGTAAAGCTCGACGCCATTCGCCCAGGCCGGACGGTAGTTGCCAGACGTAAAGAAACTCAGGGTCTTGACCGGCGAGACAATGCTTTGGCTTTCCAGGCGCTTATTGTTGAAATCACGCGAGCCATAGGGAATAAAAGCCCAACCGGATACGCAATTGACGGCCGTTGGTGCGCAGGTAGCGCCGGGCGTCACGGCGCGCGAGGCAACGTAACCTGTAAGGCCGTAATAGTCATAATAGCTTTGCGGCAAATAGGTGCCGGTATAGCCGTTGGTGGCGCCACCATAGCACTTGTAAGTGCCGGTGTTCGGATCGATCAGGTCGGCGCGATCGCCGTTCAGATCAAAATAATTGTTCATCGGGCAGGAGAAAGCCGCGCGGTCACCCGCCGTCAGTTCGGTCTTTTCATAACCTTCCAGCGACACGACGATATCGCCGCGATCGAAGGTCTTACCCCACAGGCCGGTAAATTGATACTCGTCGGCGCCATCATGCTCGCTCTTCTTGATCGAGGTCGACAGTTCGAAACCATCAATATTCTTGCGGGTGATGACGTTAACAACGCCGGCCACGGCGTCGGAACCATAGATGGACGAGGCGCCGTCCTTGAGGATTTCGTAACGCGACACCATGGCTTCCGGAATGGTGTTCAGGTCGACAGCCGCAACCGTGCCGCCAACACCGGCAGGCGGCATGCGGTGACCGTTGAGCAGGACGAGCGAGCGCTGAGCCCCGAGACCACGCAGCGACACGGTGTTGATGCCGTCACCGCCATTGACCACATAACCGGTGAAGGTGTTGTTGATCTGGCCGGAGCCACTGGCAACGGACGAATTTTGCAGGATTTCGGTCGCGCTGATCATACCCGACAGGCTGGACTTTTCAGCCGTGATCACCTGGATCGGCGATGGCGAATTGAATTCGGAACGGCGGATGCGCGAACCGGTAACGACGATTTCGGTAGGCTCCTCCTCCGTGGTTGTCGTTGTCGTTGTTTCCGTAGTGGTTGTCGTCGTCGTGGTGGTTGTATCCTGAGCGAAGACCGGGAAACTGAAGGCCATTGTCGTTAGGACCGTACCGGTCAGCAACCACGCGCGCGTAAGATTTGGGGGATTTTTCATGAACGACTCCAATAGCGGAAAATTTGACTAAAGCGACACTATCTCGTCATATTTTTGACGCAAGTCACAAGTTACCGCAATTGCGAAAACTCGGAAAAACTGTGTTCCTGATGTCGCACTTTAAGATCTTAAAGTCGCATAAAACGCCTAAATCATTACTTTTTCGTGATAAAGGAAAAATTGTCTGGCTGTACTTGCATCGAAAAGACATCCTTTTACCCGCAAGTAAAGGTAACGACGTTCTTTACAGGACGAATTACTCCGACTATTGCCGCAATGTGAGCGTAATCCAGACAATATTTAGAAGAAAACCCTGCACTATGGCAGGGCTTTCAAGCACATCAGCAGTTTAGTTGATCAGGCCGCATTTCGGACTTTTGAGATAGCCCTCTATATAGCCCAGGGTTTCGGTCTGCCATTCCGTATGCCACGGCAGGGTATGCCACATCCCCTTGATCTCGTGGTATTCCACATCCTTTTTAGCCGACTTCATAGCGGCATAGAACATACGCGAATGATCCGTATCGGCCTGGCGGTCGTGATCACCATGATAGAGCATGATCGGGATATTCGCCTTATCGACGTTCTTCAACGGGTCCATACCATCGACCGTATGCCCCTGGATATCGCGCTGAACATGGTTAGCGCCCCACAGGTTGCCGATGCGATCAAGACTCGACACACCCGCCCCAGCGATAGCGCACCTGTAAGGACTGTTCGGACGGACACTGGCGGCAATAGCGGCGAAACCACCGTAGGAGTAGCCGAAGATGGCCATGCGCTTTGGATCAGCGACGCCCTTGGAGACCATATAAGCCGCCGCGTCGTCGTTATCGTCCGACATCTTCTGCCCCCACTCCTTATCGCCGGCCTTCCAAAGATTGAAGCCCCAGCCTTCGGAACCGCGATACTGCGGCTGGATAACGGCTATACCCCGCGTCGCCAGAAACTGCGGCCAGCCCGCCATATCCCAGGTCTGGTAGTCGCGCGCCCAGGGCCCGCCATGCGGCATGACAACGAGCGGCACAGGTCCTTTATCGGCGGACCAGCCTGGCGGATAGGTGATAAAGGCCGGAATCTCCAGCCCGTCACGCGCCTTGAAGGTCACAAAATCCGGCTTGCCGAGTGTTTTGGGATCGATCCACGGCTTCGCGCCCCCAAGCGATTGCAGCTTGTTATCCTTGTAGAGGTAATATTGTGACGGAAAATCAGGCGCCTCCACATTGATTACGGCCGTATCGTATGAGT
Source organism: Asticcacaulis sp. MM231 (assembly GCF_964186625.1). NCBI lineage: Bacteria > Pseudomonadati > Pseudomonadota > Alphaproteobacteria > Caulobacterales > Caulobacteraceae > Asticcacaulis > Asticcacaulis sp. MM231. The sequence continues at coordinate 1,385,807 of NZ_OZ075108.1, read as the reverse complement.
CACGATTGATGTTGATATGGACATTACGTCCCGGGAAGTTGGCCTCTATGGATTTTTGCACAGACGCCCATTTTTCATCGAGAAAGCTGATGCTGGTATACGGCCCATCGACCAGAACCGCAAATATTTCCGTCTTTTTCGCGGGCCTGTCATACTTGAAGGCAACATTGTCGATATCGTACTTCGGACTGGCGAACAAAGGCTCGGTGCCAAATGTCTGCGCCTTGATATCGTAATCATAGATGGCGCTGTGGTCCGTGGTCAGGTTGGAGGCAACAACCAACTGGTTCGGATCCGTATCAAATCCGAGGATATTAATGCGTTTACGCTCGGCGAGCTTATAGCTCAGCGGTGCCTGATAAACCCACTCACCGGTCGCTTTATTCTTGATGAAGACCTTATACCAGTATTCACCCCCTACCGTATCAACCTGCTCCTTGATCAACGGCTCACCCGTCGCAAGATCAACACCTGCGGCAATAAAGTTGAACTCTGAACTTCCCGTCGCCACAGTACGCGTCCTGCCTGTCTTGACATCCAGTTCAAATATCTTTTGCACAAAGGATGACGGATCGACTGTAGCCATCAGCACCTTGGTGTCGTCGTAAAGATTGAGGTTGAAAACAGTCGCTGAAATACCACGATCCATCGCATCGCGGACATCCTTGTTGAGTGTTCCCGTGATGCGGAAAGGCTCTTCAATTTTGCGACCTTCGATGTCGGCATAGTAAAGCTTATTCGTAAAATCTGGCCGGCCATCGATGGTTAGTGGTTGCTCGGTGAGGAAGAAAATCTTATCCGACGTGAAGAAGCCGACCTGGATGATGCGCTGTGTTTCCGAAGGAATCCATACTGGCTTCTTCGTGAGATCGGTGGCGTCCCAGATCGAAATAACCGGCCATTTCTGACCTTTGACCGCAATCAGCGCGGCAATATGCTTGCCATCAGGTGATATGGTTACCCCGGTAATAGCGTCGTACTGCGCGAGAGCCTCGATGGACAGCGGCTGCGCCGGCGGGGTATAGGCGGCGTGGGCGGTGCCTGCCACCAGCCCCAGGCTCAGGGCGGCCAGGGCCACGGATCTCATCAGGTTTTTGGACAGATTAAACGACAGGCGCGTCATGGAAGGCTCCAACAGATACAATTGAAACAGGTGTGAACCCTGCCCCCGATCTTCGTCAATACAGTTTTACGCGAATATGACCCAATCCGCCCAATTGTTACGGATTCGTAATCCCGTCTCTATTGCCGTGCGAAGACGTAAGACGTCTTGGCCGGTATCGTCGTGCCCAGCGTTCCGTTGGCGGCCGACACCGGCGCCGTAGCCGCCTCCCCCACCCCGCGCAGAACCTGCTGATACGTCCCCGCCCCGACCCTGAGGCTGACGGTCTGCGGCTTATCCGACAGGTTGATCACCACCGCCACCTGATCGGTGTCGCTGGTGCGGGTGAAGCTAAGTACCGGATCGCCGGCCTTCGCCTGCACCTCAAGCGTGCCGGTGCCGAAAACCGGCCGGTCGCGCCGCACCTGATAGAGCGCACGGTAATATTCGAGCAGGGACGCCGGATCACCCGATTCCGCCGCCACATTATGGCTGGCGACATTGATCGCCACGTCGCGGTAAGGCGTGCCCGTGGTGAAGCCGGCGGCGCGCGGATAGCCGGTCCAGCTCATCGGCGAGCGGATGCCGGGATCATTGAACACGCCGCCATTGCTCATGCCGATCTCCTCGCCGTAATAGGCAAAGGGCGTCGATGAGGCCAGGATGGCGATGGCCGCCGACAGCTTGTAATCGGCCGGATTGTTGACGCCGAACTGGTTGATCAGCCGGTCGCCGACATAGGAATCGTGGCTCTGCAGGGCCAGCGGCATCAGGTCGGCGTGGGGATTGTCCAGTTGCGCGCTCAAGGGTGTCTGCAGCGTGCCCTTGCGGGCGCTGTCGATGATCGAGGCCTGCACGCCATAGGCAAAGGCGCTGCACGCCTTCACGTACATCTCCGCGCCTTCGGAGGCCTCGCAGATCATGTAGCGGTTGTCGTATTCGTCGAGCGTTTCGCGCAGCTTCGCCACGATGCCGGGATTGGCCGGATTGTTGAAATAGCGGTCCTTGCCGTCCTCGATCAGCATGGTGACCGCATCGAGCCGGAAGCCGTCGACGCCCTTGTTCATCCAGAAGCGCATGGTGTCCTGGAGGTAGGCGATGACCTTCGGGTTCTTCAGGTTGAGGTCGGGCATGCTGTCGGAGAAGACGCCGTAATACTGGCCCACGCCGCCGGGCACGGTTCGGCTGACCGGCTTCCACGGGTCGTTGTAAAAGGCGCCGCTGACGCCGCGCATCTTGGCATTATACCAGCCGGGGTTCTGGTCGGAGAAGACGTACCAGTCGCGGTAAGGGCTGGCTTTCGAGACCGCGGCGGCCTGAAAAAGGGCGTTGCCGCTGCCCGAATGGTTGACGACATAGTCGATGATGACGCCGATACCGCGCTTGTGGGCTTCCTGCACGAAGCGCTCGAAATCGGCCATGGTGCCGTAGTCCGGGTTGACGGCGCGATAGTCATTGACCGCGTAGCCGTGGTCGCCGTCTTCGCTCGGCATCATCGGCATAAGCCAGATGCCGGTGACGCCGAGGTCGTGGAGGTAGTCGAGCTGCTGGGTAAGGCCGTTGAAATCGCCGATGCCGTCGCCATCGCTGTCCTTATACGAACGGACGAAGATCTCCATGAAGGCGGCCGAGCGGTTCCAGTCCTTCGGCAAGGCACTGGCCCTGGCGGTGACCGCGACGGGCGACACGTCGATAGCGGGTGCCGCCATCGCCGGCAAGGCAAGCAAGGACACGGCGGCGGCCAGCGCCAGGTGCGTAAAGGTCATGATCGGCTCCCTGTTTTTTGACAGGGTGACACGGCAGGCGCGGGATGGAAACGTGAATACGTATGCGCGCCTTTTGGGGCACGACACCGGTGCGCTTTTTATCGGGTTTGGGTGGCGATTCTTATGGCTTTCTTACCTTGTGGTCATAGTCTCGTATGTCTTCGCTACAGGGTTGCGTGCAGGATAGGCCTCAAAAGATATGGAGGTTTCCCATGGATATCTATGCCTATATCACCCGCGATCACCGTCGCGTCGCCGGCCTTATGAACGACCTGATGTCGATCCGCCTGCCCGCGATCCGCCAGCCCCTGTTCGATCAGATCATTGACGAACTGACGCTCCACAACGACAGCGAGGAACGCACCTTCTATGCGGCCCTTGAACACGCGACTCAGACCCAGGCGATGAACGACAAACTCGAACATGCCGAGCATGAGCACCACGAGATCAAGGCTCTGCTCCATGTGCTGAAACGCCTGTCGATCGGCTCAGAAGAGTGGATGGAGAAGTTCGGCGAGCTGAAATTCGCCGTCGAGCAACACGTGGCCGAAGAAGAAAGCACCGTGTTTGACAAGGCCAAGATGGTGTTAAGCACGCTCGATGCGCACCGGCTGGCGCTCTCCATAGAGGCGCTCAAGCAGCAGATTCGCCAGGATCAGCCCGTCCCGGTTGGATAGGGCCTCGTCACGAAAGGGTGAGCACTGTTCGATATGCGTGAAAACCCTTGTTAAGCAACCTTAGGCAATGCGGCGCTATCAGGGAGTTTTGTTATGGACATCTATAGCTACCTCGGCAGGGAACACAGCCGGCTCACCGGCATGCTGAACGCTCTGCCCGAAGCCGCCACGCTCGATAAACGCTGGCAGGCCTTTGATATGCTCAAAGCCGAGCTGGAAGCCCACATGGAAAGCAAGGCGCGCACCTTCTACGCCGCGCCGTCCGGTGCTGTGCCTGAGCGTCCGAATCAGGATGTCGGCATCATGCTGCATGTCCTGTCACGCATGGAGATGGACGATCTCTGCTGGGCCGACAAATTCGCCGAACTGCGCGAGACGGTGATCGGGCATTTCTACAATGAGGAAAACGCGGTCTTCGATCTTGCCCGTCAACAGATTGGGCCACAACAGGCGCACCATCTCATGCTGGAGATGGAGGTCATGAAACAGGGCCTTCTCGGCGGCGACCTGCTGGTTATGGCGCCGTCTGATACAGAGAGCGCCGCACAATAATAGGCAGCGCGTCAGACGTCTGCCGGCCTGGCAAACATCTGCGCCAGAGCCCAGTAGGTGACGGCCGCCACGAAAAAGGCCGGCAGGGTGGCGCCGACCGCAGGCAGAAAACTGAGGACGTAATAATAGGTGGCGATGCCCGCACCCCACGCCGCGAAGGCGCTGACATGCACGCCATAGGTAAAGCGGTAGACGCCCATGATCCGAATGATATCCTTCGCCACGATATGGCGTCTGCGGATGAGGAAGTGATCGACCAGCAGCACGCCATAGAGCGGTGTGAACACCGAACCAATGGCGTAAAGGAAGGTCATGAAATTGGCCATGGGCACGAACAAAGCGATCACCGTGCACAGCAGGCCAAAGCCGATCACCAGATGTCGGATGCGGAAGTGCAATAAACTCGCCATCGAACTGGCGGCCGAGAAAATATCAGCAAAGACATTGTCGGTCTCGTCGATCAGGATCAGCAACAGCGCCAGTCCGCCGCCGGTGGTGGCCAGGGCCGACAGCAGCATATCGGCCGGGTTTTCGGTCAGCAGGGCATAGGCCGCGCCAAGCGAAAAAAACCAGATATTGGCCAGCACGAAGCCCGCCGAACTGCCGCGAAACACCGCCTTCGAGGACTTGCCGAAGCGGGCATAGTCAGCGATCAAAGGCAGCCACGACAGCGGCATGGCGATGACCAGATCGATGCCGCCGCCGAGCGACAGTGAACCATCGCCCTTGCGCGCGAAGGCGTCGGCAAGGTTATGTCGCGACAACAGCGCCCAGGTCATCCAAGCGGCACCCGCCAGCAGCAGCCACAGGCCATACTGGCGCAGGAAACGGCGGATAAAGCCGAGCGGCCCCATCACAGCCAGCAGGGTGGCGGCCAGTCCGAACACCAGCGTCCAGACGATCGGGAAGGTCAGGCCGAAGGTGTTGGTCGAGAGCGTGTTGGCGGCGTCGCGCATGGCGATGATCTCGAACGATCCCCAGCCGACAAGCTGAATAACGTTGAGCAAGGCGGCGATATGCACCCCGCGCACGCCCAGCGTCGGCCGCAAGGCGCCCATGGTGGCCAGGCCGGTATCGGCCCCGACCACGCCGGCCAGCCCGAGCAGGAGCGCGCCAGCCACACTGCCGATGACGATGGCCAGCAGGCCGTCGGTCAGCGACAGGCCCGGCACCAGATAGGCGCCGGCCTGCAGCACCAGAAGGCCGATGCCGAGCGAGAACCATAGTGAGAAGGCATCGCGCGTCGTCAGGCTGCGCTTGCCCTCCGGCACGGGGACGAGCGGGTCATAGGCGTCGTGATCGGAACGTTCGGTGTTGTCTGACATGGATAAGCTTCAGGAATCGGAGAAACCCTAGCCTTAGCAGACTTACCGAAGCAAGAAACCCCACCACTGCATCTCGCGCTATGCGCGTCGCAGCTTCCTAGCGGTTGCCGCCGATCAGATCGCCAAGGCCGCCGAGCACCGAGCCCTCGCCGCTGTTCTGGCCGCTGCCGCCGATGGCCGCACCGATCCGTCCGGCCAGGCGCGCGAACGGCAGGGACTGGATCCACACCTTGCCGGGACCGGTCAGTTGCGCAAAGAAGACCCCTTCACCGCCAAACACCATCGACTTGACGCCGCCGGCCTGGATCAGGTCGAAATCGACCGTATCGGTGAAGGCCGCCACACAGCCCGTATCGACGTGCAGTTGCTCGCCGGCTATCAGTTCACGCTCGATCACCATGCCGCCGAACTGGACAAACACCCAGCCGTCGCCTTCCAGCTTTTGCATGATGAAGCCTTCGCCGCCGAACAGGCCGGTCATGATCCGCTTCTGGAAAGCGATACCGAGCGACACGCCCTTGGCCGCCGCCAGGAAGGCGTCCTTCTGGCAGATCAGCCGGCCGCCGACCTGATCGAGCTTGATCGGCACGATGGCACCCGGCACCGGCGCCGAAAAGGCGACGCGCGCCTTGCCGTGGCCGTTATGGGTAAAGACGGTGGTGAACAGGCTTTCGCCGGTGATCAGACGTTTGCCGGCGCCGAGCAGCGCGCCCATGAAGCCGCCGCCCTGTGCGCCGGAGCCGTCACCGAACACGGTCGTCATGCCGACGGACGCATCCTTCCAGACCATGGCGCCGGCTTCGGCGATGGCGCTTTCACCCGGATCGAGTTCGATCTCGACGAACTGGAGCTCCTGCCCCTTGATCTCGAAATCGATATCGTCAGCCACGCCGGACTTGGCGTGGTGATGGGTGACGGGAACGGATGGGGTGCCGAACATGGTAATCCTCTCAAAGCTGTGTTGTGAGAAGATGTAGGGCCACCGGCGCCGATGTGAAGAGACTTTGTAAAAAGAAGTGTGGGGCAAAAAGAAGTTTGGTTTACCTGTAACGGAATTTCACATCGTGCCAGCGCGGCACGAAAAACCAGATCTTGCCGCCACGCTGGCTGATGACGACCTGCTCATCCGATACCCAACGCGCATTGACCTTGGCGCCGGTGCCAAAGGCCGCGACCGCCTTGCCGCCACGCGCCGTCTGGCCGGCACGACGAATGAAAATCTTCTGCTCGGGCACGGCGCCAAAGCAACTGACGCTGGCGATATTGAGTTCAAGCGTGCCCCCCGGCGACCGGATCACCTTGCCGGGTTCGCTGGCGCAAAAGGGCGCGGCGATCTCATGGACCTGCCAGCTCACAAAACCGGCAGCGAGGGCCAGAACAGCGGTGACGCCAAGGCCGGCGAACCAGTACCAGTGATGGCGCTCGCGGACATGGGCATAGCCGTGGGCATGGTGCACCTCATCATAGGCGCCGGTCTGCAAATGCAGATCCTGCTCCGTCACCTGTGTTCCCGGCCCTTGCAGCGGCATGTATATCCTTGCTGGCGGCGCTCCGCCCTGTGGATAAGTTTACCGCTATCACCTTAAGGAAGCCTCAACGGCCATTCTGCCCTTGCTCCCCTCGCCGGCTTCCTCTAAATTCGCCCACAGTTCACCGGGGTGTCCGCGCGTAAAGGCGGGCTGAGACGAGGGTCTAGTCCTTCAAACCCGTCGAACCTGATCCGGGTCATGCCGGCGAAGGGAGATGACACGCTGTGCGTCCACATCCGGATTCCAGCCATACCTGACGCTCATGATCCCTCTTTTATCGCCCTCAAGCCGCAAAGCGGTAGGGCAATTTGAATGTGAGGGACATAATGAATAAGCCAATCAAAGACTTGAAACCCATCACGGTCGAGGCCTCGCCGATCCCCGGTTCGCGCAAGGTGTATGAGCCCGGCGTCCGTTTTCCGGACATCCGCGTGCCCTTCCGCGAGGTGGCGCTGCACGAAAGCGCCAACGAACCGCCGGTGACGATCTACAATTCCTCCGGCCCCTATACCGACGCCGGCTTCACGCCCGACATCGCCAAGGGCCTGCCGCGCCTGCGCGAACAATGGATCGTGGACCGCGGCGATGTCGAATATATCGAGGCCCGCGAGGTCAAACCTGAAGACAATGGTATTTTATTAAGGGGGGGCAATGTCTCCGAAGGCGCTTTGGCCCCGCAATTCCCCAACCTGCCCAAGGTGTTGCGCGCGAAAGACGGCAAGTCCGTCACGCAGTACGAATACGCGCGGGCTGGCATCATCACGCCGGAAATGGAATATATCGCTATCCGCGAAAACCTGCGCCGGAGCGAAGCCGCGCAAGGCGTACGCGATGGTGAAGACTTTGGCGCCTCGATCCCCGACTACGTGACGCCGGAATTTGTCCGCGATGAAGTGGCGCGTGGCCGGGCCATTATCCCCGCCAATATCAACCACCCCGAGGTCGAGCCGATGATCATCGGCCGCAACTTCCTGGTCAAGATCAACGCCAATATCGGCAATTCGGCCGTCACCTCCTCGATGGAAGAAGAGGTCGAAAAGATGGTCTGGGCCATCCGCTGGGGCGCCGATAACGTCATGGACCTGTCGACCGGCCGCAATATCCACAATATCCGCGAATGGATCATCCGCAACTCCCCGGCCCCGATCGGCACAGTGCCGATCTATCAGGCGCTGGAAAAGGTCAATGGCGTGGCCGAAGACCTGACGTGGGAGGTCTACCGCGACACCCTGATCGAACAGGCCCAGCAGGGCGTCGATTACTTCACCATCCATGCCGGCGTACGTCTGGCCTATGTCCACCTGACCGCCAAGCGCGTGACCGGCATCGTGTCGCGCGGCGGCTCGATCATGGCCAAGTGGTGCCTGGCGCACCACAAGGAGAACTTCCTCTACACGCACTTCGAAGAGATCTGCGACATCATGCGTGCCTATGACGTGTCGTTTAGCTTAGGCGACGGCCTGCGGCCCGGCTCGATCGCCGACGCCAACGACGCCGCGCAGTTCGCCGAACTGGACACGCTCGGCGAACTGACCAAGATTGCCTGGGCCAAGGGCGTTCAGGTCATGATCGAAGGCCCCGGCCACGTGCCGATGCACAAGATCAAGGCCAATATGGACAAGCAGCTTAAAGTTTGCGGCGAAGCGCCTTTCTACACCTTGGGGCCCCTCACCACCGATATCGCGCCGGGCTATGACCACATCACCTCAGGGATAGGCGCGGCCATGATCGGCTGGTTCGGCACCTCGATGCTGTGCTACGTCACGCCGAAGGAACACCTCGGTTTGCCTAACCGCGATGACGTGAAAACCGGCGTGATCACATACAAGATCTCGGCCCACGCCGCCGATCTCGCCAAGGGACACCCCGGTGCGCAGGCCTGGGACGACGCCATGAGCCGCGCCCGCTTCGAGTTCCGCTGGCAGGACCAGTTCAACCTGGCGCTTGATCCGGAAACCGCCCGCGCCTTCCATGACGAAACCCTGCCGAAGGAAGCCCACAAGACGGCGCATTTCTGCTCGATGTGCGGGCCGAAGTTCTGCTCGATGAAGATCAGTCAGGAGGTGCGGGATTACTCTGCCGCGATGACCGATAATGAACGCGCAGATATCGAAAATGGCCATATTGAAGCGGGCATGGCAGATATGTCGCAGAAATTCCGGGCTCTCGGCTCTGAGATTGACGTACCGGCAGAATAACAGGGGCACAGCCCCTGCCCCCATATGTTAGACAGCGCTTTAGTAACGGGGTGTGGGGTCTGTGACCCCACATCCTTTCTTTTACTGGTTGCGATTGCAACTTGTAATTCGCCTGATAAGCGTCTATATAGCCTGTATCAACGCCGATAGTCCGGCGGGTTTCCGATATTCGATCGAGCCCCGGACGCGTATTTTTCGCACATCACCGTTTGATTGCCGTGCCATTCGGGCGCGGCTGCTTCAGCTATTGAGCTTTCAATCGCTACATACCCATAAGAAAGACCGTCCGGCAGCAACCGGCGGCAAGGATTTCTATTATGCAACATCTTCCCCAAAAGACCCACCCTCGCCCCGATCTGCGACTTGTGGCCGCCCGCGCCCTGCGCTGGCCCCTGGCCCACGTGGCGCCGGGCTTCAGCCGCCGCGAACTGCAGCGCCTCGTCGCCGACATGATCGACTAGAGCGCTTTCCGAAACGTGTGACGCACTTTTCGGATAAAAAAGCGCGTCAAAACAAAAAATTAGATGGGGTGGTTGCCGCCCCTCCCAGACGGCATCGCAATGTGCCAAAATAGTGGTGTTATAGGCCACTGAGCGGAAAGGACGGCAACCGTGACGAAAGATACAATGATTGGCGTAGATTTGGCAAAGTCTGTTTTTCAACTGCATGGCGCCTCAATGACGGGTGATGTTCGGTTCAAGAAGAAGCTTTCCAGGGATGGTTTTTTGAAGTTCATGACGGGCAAGGCTCCGGCGGTTGTAGTGATGGAGGCTTGCGGCAGTGCGCATTACTGGGCCCGTGAGATGGTCCGGCTCGGCCACGAGGTGAGGCTGATCGCACCGCAGTACGTAAAGCCGTTTTTAAAACGTCAGAAAAATGATGCGGCGGACGCTGAGGCCATCGTGATCGCGGCACAACGGCCGGAAATGCGCTTCGTCGAGCCGAAGTCCCCAGAGCAGCAAAGCCGGGGCATTTTGTTTCGGGCGCGTGAGCGGCTTGTGCATCAGCGCACCGAACTGGTCAACGCCGTTAGGGCCTGCCTTTATGAGTACGGCCACGTGGTTCCGCAGGGGATACATCAGATCAACCGGATCGAAGAAATCCTGAATGAGTCGAACAGTGACTTGCCTGATTTGATGCGCGAAGAATGTCAGGACTTGCTAAAGCAGATCGCTGAAAAAACGGCGCGCATTGATGCACGAACTCACAAGATCAAGGCACTGGCTGAAGAAACTGACGTGGCGCGGCGTTTGCAGACCATTCCTGGCGTCGGCCCTTTGACGGCCTTGGCCGTCGAAGCCTTTGCCCCGCCTATGGAAAGCTTTGAGTGCGGTCGCGACTTCTCAGCTTGGCTCGGCCTTGTCCCACGCCAGTTCTCCTCCGGCGGAAAGGAAAGGCTCGGCAAAATTTCCAAGGCCGGACAGTCCGATATCCGCAGGCTACTCATAATCGGCGCGATGTCGCGCCTGAACTGGTTGGGACGTAAGTCGGTTCCAGAGGGGTCTTGGCTGGCGCGGATGATGGCGCGAAAGCCGCGGATGCTTGTGGCAATCGCCTTGGCAAACAAGATGGCCCGAACAATCTGGGCCTTGCTGACAAAAAATGAGGAGTATCGAGTTCCGGCCCAGGTGGCGGCATCATGATCCATGTGATGCGAAATCTGCCTGGCGTCGGCTAAGGGAGGGTGAAAGAAGGCGATGACCCGAATGGGCGAAAAGATCGAACAGATCTGGATCAGGAAAACCAGTAAAGCTCTATGAGCATCAAGCTCGAAAATTAGATTTGGACCTGGTCCGCAGATCACCATACCGGCTAGCGGTTTCTGAAATACCGCACTTAAAGGCCTTACAGAAGACCGCACTCGATCACTCGCAAATTTAGTTCAGATTCTTCTTGCACTACGGACGGCAACCACAGAAGAGCGCCGATCTGATCCAATCAGATCGGAACACGCTCTAGGCTCAGGCCCCGCCTGTTCAGACGTAAAAACACCCCGCGACCTGATGATCGCGGGGTGTTTCCGTTTTGGGAAGGGCGCGCCAACACCCTCCCCGCTTTTCATCCGGCCTGCGGCAACCCGGAGAGGAAGCCAAACCGGACAAAACTCATACAATTGTCCGTAGACACATTATCCGTCTTTCGCAATGGAAAATCGTATATTGTATCTCAAATAACAAGAGCGTTGCCTTAGAAACTCATATCGAAACCGAGGCGCACATAACGTGGCGTGGTGTAGCTGGTCACCTTGCCGTAGTTATCGTCCACATCGTAACTGTAATCGATCTCGTGCTGGATATAGTATCCCGTCACAGCCTTGTCGTTGAAAAGATTGAAGATATCAGCGCGCAGGACCAGTTCGCCCCGCTGATCGGAAGCACGTTGCACCGTATAGCGCAACGACAGATCGACCGTCTTTGTCCAGTCGGTCTTCAGACCCGTACCGCGTTTGGAGGCTTCGCCATCACAATAATAGGTGACAGAACCGTAATAGAACTCCGTGGCGTCTTCGTTAGAGTAGGAGCCAAGGCAGGACAGATGCGCCGGCGACTGAACCAGCAGGTTGGCGCCCACCAGGAAGTTTGGCGTCACCTGATAACTGCCCCACAGCTTGACCGTATGGGCGCGGTGGTTCGGCAGAAGGCCGGTCGCGTTGTCGGTCAGGCCGAGATAATCGTAGTCGATCGTGGCGCCGGCATCTTCCTGAACCGAATTGCCAACATCAGACTTCACCGTACCTTCGTAGTTTCCATAGGAACGCGACCAGGTGTACGAACCCTGCAGGCCCCAGACGCCATCGAAGGCGCGCTTGAAGTTGAAGGTCAGGGCCTTGTACTCACGCTTGGCCTTTGGGAAAGTCAGGCCGGTAAGCGTGATGACCTTCTGCTCGGTTTCGCCCGCCAGAGGCTGCTTCAGACGAATGGTGACGCTGTCACTACCCGGATTCCAGACATAGTAATTGTTGGTCGAGGCATAATCGTCCGTGCTGTAACCGTTGGCCACCAGCCATTCGTTGATCTGGTCGGTGAAGTCGGTGTCTTCCGAAATACGCGTCAGGTTGCGGTAGGTGGCGTTGACACCGACTGTCCAGAGATCATTGATGCGCAGGTCGGCTCCCAGGATGAACTCGTCTTCCGCCGTAGCCTTAAGGCCCAGCGCCGTTTTGGCATTGGCCGGCTCTTGCGAACCATCGCCGTAATAGGAACACGAAGAACTGGATTGCACGTCAGCGGGAATACCCGCCGAGCCGGTTGTATCGGCTGCCGCATAGCACGAGTCCAGAACATTGTAGCTGGTCCCGGTGCCGGTGGGCAGACCGGTGACAGCATCAAGCGCACCGTCGGCAGTCGAATTGTAGCGCGTGTATTGCAGATAATAGAGGTCCTTGCCGCGATAACCAAGGTTCATCGCCGGCGGCACATAGTATTTGCCGTAATTGCCGTAGATACGCAGATTACCGTCGCCGAACCAGTCATAACTGAAACCGAGGCGCGGCCCCCAGTTATCTTCCAGATCCATATATTGCTCGCCCGACAGGTTGGTCTGCTTGAAGATATCGTCGCGCAGACCAATCTGCAGGTTGAGACGCTCCGTGACATCCCACGAGTTCTGGATATAGGCCGACTGGTTCTGCGAACTGACGTGGCCGCCAAACACGCCATAGGTGGTGTAGAAATAGCTGCCGGAACGGATGCTGTAATAGATGGGATCCGTGCCGGTATAGCGGGAGGTCTTTTCCATCTCCAGGTCTTCCTGGTCGATACCAAAGCGCAGGTGGTGCTTGCCCAAGGCATTGAAGCGCATGTCACCATCCAGACGATAGAAGGTACGCTGGGTTTCGGCCTGGGTAATGCTGGAGAACGGCTGCGTTGTCGATATCCGTGACCAGCCATAGCTATCGGTGGATTCGATGTAGCCATACTGACGGACATAGTTGTCGGTCGTGTTTTCCGGCGTGAAGTTGTCGACATCCTTGCTGACACCATAGGCCGCCGAGACCGTGAACCAGTCATTGACCGCACCCGTATATTTCAACACGTAATTGTCGCCACCGGTTTCATAGAAACCACGGCCATTGGCGATGGCATCGTCGACCGAACGTGTCGCATCATCGTATTGATACGTGGTCTGGGTGGTCGTGGTCTTGGTGGAAAAATAGGTCAGTTCAAGGTGCTGGGTCGGCGTGATATAGCCGTCCAGTTTCAAGCCATAAAACGGATCGTCTGCCTGATATTTGGAATAGATGCCGCTCTGGATACCGGCTGAAGTGCTGCGTGTGTCGTTAACCGAATACATGGCGTAGGCAAACAACTTGTCCTTGATCAGGGCGCCACTGACTTCCGCGGTCGTCGAACTGCTGTTGGAGGTATTGAACTCACCACGCGACGAATAGGTATCGTGGGCATTAGCGCGCAGACCGTCATAGGCAAAATTACCATGCAGCGCGAATTTGAACTCATTCGACCCCGACTTGGTGACCGCATTGACCACACCGCCGGTGGCGCGACCGAATTCGGCCGAATAACCGCCGCTTTTCACCTCGATCGTCTTGTAGAAATCGAACGGCACTTGCGCGGAACTGACATAGGTATCCGGATTGGTGATATTCAGACCGTTAATATAATAGGCATTTTCGGCAACCGAGGCGCCACCGATCGAAACCACATCACCGAAACCCGATTTCCCCTTGGTAACGGTAGGCGCCATCATCATGACCGCGGACAGGCTGCGGCCCACCGGCTGGGTTTTGACCAGGGTATCGACATCGACCACGAGGCCGGTCGTCGTCTTGGTGAAATCCTGGCGAGCACGCTTGCCCTTGACGACGACCGTCTGCGTGCCCTCTGGCGTCAGGGCATAGGTGAAGCGGCTTTCCGAACTGATGACCACCGTGGCGGCATCGGTATAATCATTATACCCCTGAGCCTTGATATGCACCGTGTAATCGCCCGCAGGCAGAAGCGACAGACTGAAGCGCCCTGAAGAATCGGTCGTCAGATCGCGCGTTACGCCCTGAGCGTTGGAAGTCAGCGTAATCGAGGCGCCAACGACAGGCTTGCCATCGGCATCGGTCACTGTGCCAACCAGCGACCCCGAGGTATAGTCCTGCGCCTGCGCTTCCACGGGTGCCAGGGCGCTGACGACCGTGGCCAGTAAGGCCGGGGCCAGCATCGCGCCGCACAAGGTGGTGGTGGCCATCAGTCCCGTTCGGATAGTCTTGGAAGGTATCGATTTCATTTTTTTCTCTCCTAAAAAGCGGGCTTAAAAAAGGTCCCGACCCGCGTTTCTGGAGACAAGTAGACAGGCGCCGTCACAAATACGTCAATCCAACATTACGAATAGTTTAATATCAAAAGAAACCTGTTCTAATAAAGATACATATAAAACTATCGCAATATAGAAAATAACACTTTTTAGACAAAAATATCTTTGTTTGTTTTCACAATGTAACGATTTACGCGCTGCACAATGTGTATTTCAATTTTGTATAATTGAAACTATTGTAAAATATTGCTTCAAGTAATATCGATATTTTTCAATTTAAACATAAAAGCCGCAATTTGTTACGCATCCGACACCGAGCTTACAACCCGACACAAAACGACAAGCCGGACGCACCTCAGGTGCGCCCGGCCAGCTTCTGTTTTGAAATGGAAACCTGTTAAGCCAAGGTGCGGACGCCCGGCTCGCGATCAAAATAGCGCTTGCCCCCGGCCTTGGGCAGGTCTTTCAGCGCCACAATACCGGCGTCCGGCACCACGCCCGCCTTATCGAGCAGGGCCTGCGCCGCCGGCGTGTGGGCGATCGCCTTGAGGTGCCCGAAGGCGTCCATAACGAACTGCACAGCCGCGCTCTCCTTAAGCAAGGCGGCGGTCGCCTCTTCTGACAGCACCAGCGCGACAGCGTCGAAAATCTGCGAGGGCGAACCGGCCAACTGGCCATCCGCCTTGACGGCCTTACCGTCTGACAATGTGGTTTTCCCCACCTTCGGCGCCACCACCACCGCCTTGCCACCGGCATCCTGCACCGCCTTGATAAGCGTCTGCAAGGCCTCGGCATCGCTGCCGTCATGGATCAGGATGCCTACCTGGCGACCTTCAAGCGTTGCCTTCAGCTTTTTCTGAAGGCTGAGGGCCGGTGAAGCGTCCAGATCGACAGGGGCTCGCGCCGCCGGATTAGCGTCCGGCGCGTCAATGCCAAGTCCATCGGCGACCCGCCTGGCCAGGTCTTCATCGACATTGCGCAGATTGGCCACCGTGCGGGTCTGGACGGACGCGATACCGACCTTGGAGAGCTCAAACACGAAGCTGGACGCGATATGCGCCCGCTCATTATCCGTCTGCGATATCCAGAACAGGCGCGCCTGCGAATAGTGGTCGGCGAAAAGCTCAGGCCGAACGCGCAGCTTAGGCCCCTGCTCGTCATGATCCGCCCGCCCCTCCAAGCTGGTAAAGCCGGTGGCCGGACATTCGCGCGGCCCGCCCTCTTCCCCCTGCGCCGCCAGCGAGTTCGGCTCATAATTGGCCCGTCCCTTGGGAACCTGCATCTGCATCATGCCGTCGCGCTGGAAATTGTGCATCGGGCATTTCGGGGCATTGACCGGAATCTGGTGGAAGTTGGCGGTGCCGAGACGCGATTTCTGCGTATCGAGATAGGAGAACAGCCGGCCTTGCAGCAGCGGATCGTTCGAGAAGTCGATGCCGGGCACGATATTGGCCGGGCAATAGGCCACCTGCTCGGTTTCGGCGAAGAAGTTGTCCGGGTTGCGATCCAGCACCATGCGGCCGACAATGCGCAAGGGCAGCACTTCTTCGGGAATGAGCTTGGTCGAGTTGAGCACATCATAGGGCTGGCTGTCGGCGAAGGCCTGATCGAAGACCTGAAGGCCCAGTTCCCATTCGGGGAAGTTGCCGGTGTCGATCGCCTCATAGAGATCACGGCGATGGTAGTCATTATCCGCTGCCTGAAGCTTCAGCGCCTCGTCCCACAGGGTCGATTGCGCGCCGAGCTTGGGCCGCCAGTGGAACTTGACGAAGCTCTCCTTGCCCTCGGCATTGACCATGACGAAGGTGTGGATGCCGAAGCCCTCCATCATGCGTAAGCTGCGCGGAAGGGTGCGGTCCGACATCGCCCACATCAGCATATGGGTGGTCTCCGGCATCAGCGACGCGAAATCCCAGAAGGTATCGTGCGCCGAACCGGCCTGCGGATAGGCCTTGTCGGCCTCCATCTTGACTGCATGGATCAGGTCGGGGAACTTGATGGCGTCCTGGATGAAGAAGACCGGAATGTTGTTGCCGACCAGATCCCAGTTGCCTGCCTGGGTGTAGAACTTGACCGCGAAACCGCGCACGTCACGCGGGGTATCGACGCTGCCCGCACCACCGGCCACCGTGGAGAAGCGCGTGAACACCGGCGTTTTTTCGCCGACGCGCTGGAACAGGTCGGCTTTCGTGAGGTCGGCCAGGGATTCGGTCAGCTCGAAATAGCCATGGGCGCCGGAACCGCGGGCATGGACGATGCGTTCCGGAATGCGCTCGTGGTCGAAATGGAAGATCTTTTCGCGCAGCACAAAGTCTTCGAGCAGGGCCGGCCCGCGCGCGCCGGCCTTGAGGCTGTTCTGGTTATCTGAAACGCGAATGCCCTGGTTGGTGGTCAGATGCGCGCTTTCGCGTGTCGGGCTGTGTTCAGCGCCCTCATGATGCACCTGCTGGTGGGTTTCGCCGCCCTTGCCTTGCGTGGTATCGAACGTATCCATGGTATCGCCCTGTGTTTGAAGATGTGCCCTAGATGGCGTCCACCACCCGTAAGGAAGCCATGCCTATGCCCGCACGCGCCGTAAGGAGATTGTAAGTTGGATATCAGTGCGTTTCAGCCCATCGAGGCCATTACGGCGGATACGCCCGAAGAGGCCGACCGCCTGCGCGGTCTGGCGGTCGAAGCGCTCGATTATATTCAGAGCTTTGTCTGGTGCCCGCCCCTGCGTCAGGTGCTTCTGGCCTATGGTATTGACGGGGTTATCGGCCTGTTTCTGGTCCGTTTCGCCGAGCCGGCCGGCGGTGTCGATGATGCGCTATGGGTGGTGAGCGGCGATGTGCCGCCGGCCTATTTTGTTACTGACGAGGCGCCGACACCGCTTGAGGCACTCACCACCTATTGCGATCTGATGGACGGCTGGGTGGAGGCGGTGCTCGATGATGGCGATCTGGATGAGGCTTTCCCGGTCAATCTAACGCCCACGCCCGAACATGCCGTGGCTTTGCGCGCACAGCTTGGTTTCATCCGGCAGCTTGTCTCTAACCAGAGCTTACACGGCCAGCCTTAGCGACTTGCGCGCCGTCCATGCCCGAGTGGCGCCTGGATCGACAGGATGCGCGGCGCCTCAGGATTATGCGACAAGGGTGAGCCGCACTCGGCATAGAGCCATTCCCCCACTGCATAGATGGCAGGTTTCAGGCGCTTGCGAATGACCAGTTGCGGACGCATGTCCCCTTCCAGTTCGACCCAGCAGCAATCGTAAAGCTTATCCATACCCTCAACTCACCCGCGCCGGCGCTTCCCTGCCCGCTTCGGTTTACAAACCCGCCTTCTGGTGAGCGTCCCGTGTTCCGCATGTGTTCCTTATGATGCAGCGCTTGTCAATGCACGAATGTTTCGACGCGCTGAAAGCGACGAACGATGGCCGCGTCATCCTGACTGATCGCGCACTTTTGCCCAACCATTAGGCAGCGCTCCGGCAAACTCGAGAACTGAGTGCGGCAAATCTTGAGCGCTTCCTGCCCTTTGGCAGTCAGAGTAAAAATACGCCCCCATCGCTTATCCTCACGATGACGCGGCGTTTGGTTGGCAAGATAGTGCATGTTCGAACAGGGATCATAGTCCGATGACATCTGCACCTTCACCTTGGGAAAGGCGTTGCGAACATCCCGGCAAACCGCGCTGAGAGACAGGCCGCAATCATCGAGATAGGTTTGCAGGAAGGGTTCCAGACGAATATAAGCATCGCGGTCAGGCCGCTGGTGCTCATGCATCAGCCCAAGCACATGGCCAAACTCGTGCAGCACCGAACCGTATGAAGCGCGGGGCTCAATCTGAAGACGATTGACCATAGGCAGGTGTCCCAGCGTGGCGTTGGTGGCATTGGCATCATGAACGATATAAAGGCTGTCGAGTTCGCGTTCGTCATGGACAAAGCGTACCCCCGTCGCCGCAGTCCAGGCGTCCATAGCCTTGCACGCCTTGTAGGCCTCGGTCGCCGACTTCCATCGCTTCCATCCCGTACAGTCCTTACCCGAAGCACCGGCAGATTTGAGCAATACAGCATCAAAGTGGTAAGGCACGGTCGCCTGCGGCCACGGCTTCGTGCCCTCCTGAACTGCCGCAGCCCGAACCTCTACCGGCATTAGAAACAGCAGCGTCAAAACCGCCAAAAATCTCATATGTCCCCTCATACCGGCATTGTAATGAAAATTATCAAACCCGCATCGTTTTCTTATGCGATGCGGCGTTTTACTGGCGCCATGACACGCACATCGACACTCAGTAACCCGTTCGCCCTATGGACCGATCTGGCCCTTCAAACCAGCAGCATGATGATGGCTTCGGCGCAGGTCATCCAGCACCGCACCCTGCGTATAATGAACGCCAGCACGCCGCCCAGTCCGCGTGACACGGCGGAATTCACGCTAATGGGCCAGGAAAAACTGGCGGCCGCCGCCGAGGTTTTGCAAGGCGTCACCACGCGCGCCATGACTCACGATGTGCAGGCCGGCATGAAGATCATGAAGGACATAACCGCCGTGCAGGCCGATCTGTTCAGCCTGGCCAATGCCAAAACCGTGGCTCAGGCGATGGCCCGCAATGAAAAGCTGGGGCGCAGTCTGAAACGCGCCGGCCTGACCGCCGCAACCCTTTCGGACCACACCGCCACCATGGCCTTGCGGGCGCTCAAGCCCATCCGCTCTCGCGCCATGGCCAATGCGAAGCGCTTGGGTAAATTAAAGTAAGGAAAGTTATCCACAGATTACACAGATTACACAGATTTTAGAAAGATCATACTCTGACTGATCTGGCGCGAAGCGCCGCCTCTTCAATCTGTGTAATCTGTGGATACCCTTCCCTACGCTTCCGCGTGACCAATCGACTTCTTGCGCTGGTGAATAAACCACCACGCCAGTCCGACGATCAAAAGGATAAGCGGCGCATAAATCAGGTGCGCCAGGTGCGGATCGAACAGCGGATCAATAATGTATTTCACCAGATTGAAGATGTAATAGCTGACGGCGAAGACCGACAAACCCTCGACCAGCGCCGACAGTTTCATCTGGAGCTTCGAGCGCACATTCATGCTCCTGAGCAGCCCCTGATTCTGCACCTCCAGCGATATCGATATCCGGGCCCGCAGCAGATCGCTGACGCGGCCTATGCGAGTTCGAGATATCGTCGAGCCGGCGCGATGCCGCCTCGCAGGTACGCATGGCCGGCTGCAAACGGCGCTCGATGAATTCCTGCATGGTCGAAAAACCGGCCACGCGTGTCTCGCGCAAACTCACCAGCCGGTCTTCGGTCAGGCGGGCATAGGCGTCGGTGGCGCCCTGACGGAAACGCACCGCATTGACGCGCTGCTCGACCTCGGCTGACAACGCCATCAGGCGTTCCAATATCTGTTCCTGCGACGCGCTTTGGCTGGCCATATCCGAGGTCAGCACCGCCAGCCGCGCCTCGGCGTCCTTCAGCCAGCCCATCAGGTTGCGCGCCACCGGGAAGCCCAGAAGCGCCAGCTTGCGGTAATGACCAATCTCGATCAGGGTTTGCAGCAGGCGCGACGCCTCGTCGCTTTCCAGCCCCTTGTCCTGCACATAGATGCGCCCCGCCCCGCCCTCGTGCATGCGGAAATCCGACCATATCCGCGCCGCGCCATCGAACACATCGCAGCAAACGGCCTGCGTCAGGTCGATGACCTTCTGAAGCTGCGCCTCCTTCGGCTCATAGGGCAGAACCGAGATTTCAACACTGCGGAAAACCTCGCCCGGCGCGCCTTCCAGCCAGTCGAAATCCGCTGTCCGTATCCGGCAAAAACCCAGCTCCGTTTTGGTGGCGGCATCCATGGAGATGTCGTTGTCAAAGTGCAGCCAGGTCGAGAACTCGCCATGTCGCTCCCAGATGCTGCCGTGGGTTTCGCCGATTCGCGCCAGCCGCCAGCGATCTGCCTCGCCCGGCTCAAGGCTGTCGATCCACGCGGTCTCGGCCTCACGCTGGTCGTCCGGCACCAGATAGACCCAACTGCGCACAGCGACGGGCGTCTTGTAGATGGGCAGGCTGCGCTCGTGCATCAGGTCACTGAGCGTGCGTCTCAGATTGTGGTCGCTGGGGGACATCATGATCAGGCCGTGACAGGTTTATAATTGCGGTTAACATAGCAAGGTTCGCTTATCTGCGTCATCACTTCCCGCTTCCAATTCTGACACTTATCCGAGGCGTAATCTTTACAGCCTCAGCGTCGTCTTGATCAGACCGCGCAGACGCTCACGTAAAGCCTTGGTCATCTTACCGAACGCATAGCGTCCGCTTTCGGGCAGGTGCGCCGCCGCTGCTTCAGGATCATCGAAGACATAGCGCTGCATGACCTTCTGCCAGAATTGCTTTTCGGCCGACGGCAGATCGCGCACGGCCAGTATCGCGGCGTAAAGCGCGCCAACCGGCGATACCCAGTCCGTCATATTGCTGTTCCACCAGTAATTGACGAGGACATTGAAGCCGGTCTGCGACTGGACGTGGTGCCACCAGGCATAGGGGATGAAGATGGCGTCGCCCGGTTCGAGATCACCGTATTGCGCATGCTTCAGCGCCTCTTCCAAAAGCGGGTAGCGCTCGAAATCCGGCTCCTCGATCGCGGCCATGCTGACCGGGATATTGCCAGGCGCGAAGTCAAACGGGCCCGGATAGAGATTGTCGATCTGTTCTGGTGGGAACAGGGTGAAGCGACGTTTGCCGGCCACCAGACAGGCGATATTGTGCGACGGATCGAAATGGGTCTGGGTGCGAACCTTGTTCCCCACCCACATCTTGGCGCCGAAGGTCGGACTGACCAGATCCATCGGGTTGGCGCGGTCAAAAGCCGGCATCAGTGATGTGAGTGGAATGGCCTGCGCATAGAGCGTCACCATATCCTCGCGCTCGCCATTTTCCAGCAGCCAGCCCAGCAGGTTGCTGATACGATTGCGATCACCCATGAAGTTATAGCCGGACAACTCGTCATTGTAGAAAAACCGCCCCTGCTTTGTCGCCGACAGCACGCTGATATTGACCATTTGTCCGGTCGTATCCATGGCCGAGATGTACTCTGCCACCGCGCGGTTGGAGGTTTGCGCCGCCTTGACCGCTGGCCACTCGGCGACCAGCCCCTTCATGATGACAGGCTTGCCGCCCGGAAATATCTCATTTTCAAAACGTGCGCGGTCGATCCCCTCGATGACAGGGAGTTGCTGGGTGATGAGACTCATATCAGGCCAGCGCGGCAGCGATGGCGGCCAGGGTATAGGGTGCCATGGTGGCGTAGGCGCGCGCGTTCGGGTGGACGCCATCACCGCCGAAATCCGGGCGCAAGGCACCGGCCTCGGTGGCCAGGGCGGGCCAGTAATCGACATAGGTATAGCCCTGCGATGCGCACACCGACTTGATCCACGCATTGAGCGCCACGAACTTTTCGTGCGGATTGCCGACTTCCGGCCGCCAAGGGAAATGATCGGCCGGCGGCACCGAGGCCATGATGACCTTGATGCCATAGATGGTGGCGAGATTGGCCATGGCCTGCAAGTTATTGGTGGTCGCCACCGGATCGTAAGGGTCCTGGTTTTGCGCCACGTCATTGGTGCCGGCCATGATGTGCACGGCCTTGGGGCGTAGCGCCACCACGTCAGCCATAAAACGGACGAGCATCTGCGCGCTCACCTGGCCGCCGATGCCGCGCCCGATCAGACCGTTATCGCCATAGAAGGCGCCGGACTGGCCCGGCCAGCCGTCGGTGATGGAATCGCCCATCATGACGACCTTGCGCTGCGCTTCCGGCAGATTGACGGTATCGGCATTGGCCTGACGGTAACGGCGCATCTGGGCCCAGTCCTGACCGACCGGCTGGACGGTCAGGGTCTTGGGATCATGATAATCCTGCAAGGCGGCCTGGATCGCCTGCGCCTCCGCCGTATCCTGCCCCTTGTTCTGGGCCGATGCCGCCGAAGCCAGGCCAAGCGCAGCCGTGCCCGCCAGAGCGCCGGTCAACAGATGGCGCCGTTTGATATCCGTCATGTCACTATCCCGCCCGTTTAGATGACGGTGAGAGTCGCCGTCTTCAGGTCGACACTATTCGGTCCTGCGGAGATCGTAAAGGTGCCGGGTTCGACAACGCGCTGCATATCCATGTTGTAGAATTGCAGGTCAGCCGGGGTGATGTCGAAACTGACCGTCTGGCGCTCACCCGGACTGAGGGTGATGCGCTTGAAACGCTTGAGTTCCTTGACCGGACGGGTGACCGACGAAATATCATCGCGGATATAAAGCTGCACCACTTCGTCGCCCTTGACCTTGCCGGTATTGGCGACGTCGATCGAGACCGTGACGGTCTCCGTCGTGGCGATGCTGGCCTTGGCCAGTTTGGGCGCCGAGATATCGAAGGTAGTGTAGCTCAGGCCGTAACCGAAGGGGAACAGCGGCGAGGTTTCGCCATCGAGATAGCCGCGGCGGGCCGTTGGCTTGTGATTGTAGAAGACGGGAAGCTGGCCGACGCCGCGGGCGATCGAGACCGGCAGCTTGCCGCCCGGATTGGCGCGACCGAACAGGATGTCGGCGGCAGCCCAGCCGGTTTCCTGGCCCATATACCAGCCCTCGACCAGCGCATCGGCCTTTTCATTGAGCAGGTTGACCGACAAAGGACGGCCATTGAGCAGGAAGACCACGGTCGGCTTTTTCAGCGCGAAGATGGCGGCGGCCAGATCGTTCTGGCGGCCCATCAGGTCGAGCGAATCGCGGTCGCCCAGGTGGTTGTCGGCCCAGGCTTCGCGCGAAGTCTGTTCGTTATCACCCAGCACCAAAAGGATGGTGTCCGCCGACTTGGCGGCTTCCACGGCGTCGGCGATGAGCTTGTCATTGACCGAATCCGGCGTGAAATTGATGACGTCCTGGCCCCAGATGCGTTGCTCGGTGATGCGCACGCCTTCGCTGTAGGCGACTTCGAAACCGGCCTTCTTGCCCTCGGCGGTGACGCCTTCGAGGATCGAGACGACATGGCGCGGCACGTCGGAATAGCCACCGATCGGCGTGTCCTTGGCGTGGGTGCCGAGCACCAAAAGCTTGCCGACCTTTTTCGCATCAAGCGGCAGTACGCCATTGTTTTTCAGCAGCACCACCGACCTGGTGGCGGCCTCATGCGCCAGGGCCACAGCGTCCGGCGTGGCGGTCAGGGCGTCGGCCTTCTTGGCGTCGACATACGGATTTTCAAACAGGCCCGACTGGAACTTCATTTCCAGAATACGGTGCACCACCGCATTGATCTCGTCCTCGCTGATGCGGCCGGCCTTCACCAGCTCGATCAGTTGGCCATAGGTCTGATTGTCCGGCGTTTCGATATCGACCCCGGCCTTGAAGGCGCGATAGGCCGCCTCGGTGACATTGGGCACCAGCTTGTGGCGCGAGATCATTTCGTTGATGGCGAAATAGTCGGAGACGGTGACGCCCTTGAAGCCCCACTCATCGCGCAGGATGGTGGTCAGGAGCCACTTGTTGGCGTGGCTCGGCACGCCGTCGATTTCGTTATACGACGGCATGACGGCGCGAATCTGGGTTTCCTTGACGATCTTTTCGAACGGAGGGAAGAAGTCTTCGCGCAGGGTGCGCTCGCTGACCTCAGCCGGCCCGACATTGGTGCCGTTTTCCGGCTGGCCGTGGCCGGTCATGTGTTTCAGGGTGGCGAACACCTTGTCCTTGGCCAGGGGCAGGGTCTCGCCCTGGAAGCCGATAACAGCCGCCTTACCCATTTCGCCGCAGAGATACGGATCTTCGCCATAGGTTTCCTCGATACGGCCCCAGCGCGGTTCGCGGGCGACATCGACCACCGGCGCCAGCGCGAAATTGGCGCCGCGCGCGCGCATTTCACGGGCCGCCACCGAGAAGATCTTGGTGGCCATGGACGGATCGAAAGACGAGGCCAGACCGATGGCCTGCGGGAACGAGGTGGCGTCCTTGGCGACATAGCCGTGCAGCGCTTCTTCGTGCATGATCATCGGGATGCCGAGGCGGGTCTCTTCGATGGCCCACTTCTGCATGGCATTGACGTGACTGGCGGTGTTGAAGGCGTTGCGGTTGCCCATGGCGCCGGAATCACCCGCGCCGGTCGTGGTGGCCAGGCCCTGCTGGTCGGAGGGGCGCGCCACCATGCCGAGGCCGTTCGGATAGACCTTCGACGCCTTGGCGGGATCGAACTTGCCGGTTGCGTCCTGAATATCGCCCTTTTTCTGCCAGACGCACAGGAGCTGCGCCACCTTTTCTTCCAGCGTCATCCGACCGAGCAGATCGGCAACGCGGGCATCGATGGTAAGGCTGGCGTCCTTATAGGGCAGCGTCTCTTTCTTCGCCTTGGCGGCCATGGCCGTTCCGGCGACAGCGCTCAGGGCCAGGGTTGAGGCGCCGAACAGGCGGCGTGTCAGGACGGGGGTCTTCAGCTTCATGGTATCGTTTCCCTGTTTCTACTCGGCCACCGGCCGATATCGGCGTGGCGGCCAACCCGCGCTTGACGGCGGAATTGAACGATGACACTGTTAGCGCTAACAGAATAAAATTCAACAGGGAAAATACCATGAGTTAAAATCTGTCGCGACGGGCGGCCCTGAGTCTTGGCGCCGCCACTGTGGCTGCCGGAGCCCTTGCCGGCAGCGCCCTCCCCGCCACCGCTGCCGATACCGCCACATCCCTCAAGGATTTGGCCGCTGCCAAGGGGCTGCGTTTCGGCACCGCCATTGGCATGCGGATGCTGGCCGATCCGCGCGTGCGTGAACTCGTTGTCCGTGAGTGCAATATCATCGTACCGGAAAACGAGCTGAAGCTTTACGTCACCCACAATAACGGCCCGACCGAATACAACTTCAAGCCGGCCGATGACTTGCTGGCTTTCGCCGAATCCCATCACATCGCCATGCGCGGACACAATCTGTTCTGGGCGCGCGACGAATACACCCCGCAATGGCTGAAAAGCTACGATTTCGGCTCGAAACCCAAGGTGGCCGCCGAAAAGCTGCTGCGCGACTATATCGCCAAGGTGGCCGAGCATTATGGCGAACGCCTGAACTCTTGGGATGTCGTCAATGAGACGATCGACCCCAAGACCGGCGAGGTGCGTGAAAACGCCTTCTCGCGCGTGCTCGGCATGGACACCCTGCGCATCGCCTTTGAGGCCGCGCGCGAATACATGCCAAAGACGCAACTGGTCTATAATGACTATATGAGCTGGGAAGCCGGCAACGAGAACCACCGCAAGGGCGTGCTCAAGCTGCTGCACTGGTTCCGCGACAACAAGGTACCGATCGATGCGCTGGGTGTGCAGTCCCATATCGGCAACGGTTATGATCTGCTCGGCGGCCAGGTCAATGCGTGGAAAGAGTTCCTCGATGAAACGGTGGCGCTCGATCTCGATCTGCTGATCACTGAGTTCGACGTCGACGACCAGACCATCCCGACCGGCGATATTGAGCAGCGCGACGCCATCGTCGCTACGGTCGGCCGCATCTATCTCGACCAGATGCTGAGCTACAAGCAGACCAAGGACGTGATCTTCTGGGGCATGCCCGATCAGTACAACTGGTTGCAGGGTTTCACCCCGCGCGCCGACAAGCTGCCACTGCGTCCGACGCCCTACGACGCCGATTTCAAGCCCAAACCCCTGCGCGAAGCGATCGCACAGGCCTTCAAAAACGCATCGGCAAGGTAACATCATGAAAACTCTGCTGCCAGCCCTCACCTTGCTCCTCGGCCTGTCCGGATGTGCCACCCTGCCCGCCACCGCACCGGCCGGACAGGCGGTCTTTTCTGCCATCACGCTCGATAGCCAGCGCACTGACCTGAACAAAAGTGCCACGCCGGTTTATGAAAACCCGATCCTGCCGGGCTTCTATCCCGACCCCTCGATCACCCGTGTCGATAACGACTATTACCTGATCAATTCGACCTTTGCCTACTATCCCGGCATTCCGGTCTTCCACTCACGTGATCTCGTGCACTGGCGGCAGATCGGCAACGCCATCGACCGTCCGGACATGCTCGATTTCTCCGGCCTGGCCACGTCGCGCGGCGTCTTCGCGCCCGCTATCAGCCATCACAACGGCCTGTTCTACATCATCAACACCTGCGTCGACTGCAAGGGCAATTTCGTCATCACGGCGAAGGACCCGGCCGGTCCGTGGTCCGATCCGGTGTGGCTGCCGTTTGGCGGCATCGATCCGTCGATCTTCTGGGACGATGACGGCAAGGCCTGGATCGTCTGGAACGACGGCCCCGAAGGTCAGCCGCTCTACGACGGTCACCGCGCCCTGTGGCTGCAACAGTTCGATCCGGCCACGCGTCAGATGGTCGGCGAGAAGCGCGTCCTGGTCAATGGCGGCGTCGATATCTCGAAAAAGCCTGTATGGATCGAGGGGCCGCACATCTACAAGAAGGACGGTCACTATTACCTGATGGCGGCCGAAGGCGGCACCTCGGTCAATCACTCCGAAGTCATCCTGCGCGCCGACAAGGTCACCGGCCCTTACCTGCCCTTTGCCGGCAATCCGATCCTGACCCAGCGCGAACTCGATCCGGCACGCGCCAACCCCGTCACGTCGGCGGGCCATGCCGATCTGGTCGATACGCCCGATGGCAAGTGGTATGCTGTCTTCCTCGCCACCCAGCCCTATGAGGGCGATCTCTACAATACCGGCCGAGAAACCTTCATGCTGCCGGTCGAATGGAAAGACGGCTGGCCCATCATCCTGCCGCACGGCCAGCCGATCTCGCGCACCGTCGCCTTGCCTGACCTGCCCGGCCAGCTCAAGGAATTGCACTACACCGGCTATTCGCATCACTTCGGCTACAGCTACGACTCCCGCACGCCGCTCGACTGGCTGCAGATCCGCACCCCCAAGACGCCTTTCCTGACCGTGAACCATGCCGAGACGGTCGCCTTACGCGCCCTGCCCGAAGCGGTGGGTGACAAGACCTCGC
This sequence comes from Asticcacaulis sp. MM231, assembly GCF_964186625.1. Taxonomy (NCBI): domain Bacteria; kingdom Pseudomonadati; phylum Pseudomonadota; class Alphaproteobacteria; order Caulobacterales; family Caulobacteraceae; genus Asticcacaulis; species Asticcacaulis sp. MM231. The sequence goes on along the minus strand of NZ_OZ075108.1, from coordinate 1,358,418 downwards.
ACCCGGCCTTTATCGGCCTGCGCCAGCGTCACGCCAACGCCGCCTTCACCACCACGGTCAGCTATCAGCCGACCGCAGAAGGCGATCGCGCCGGCATCATGGCCGTGCAAAACGATGACTTCTACGTCTTTTTCGGACTGGCCATGCGCGACGGCAAGCCGGTGCTGGAGGTGACGCGACGCTCAGGCCCCAATGATCCGCGCGATGGCGTTGTGGTGGCGTCGATCCCCGCCCCCGCCGGCGCCGTCAAGCTCAAGGTCGAGATCAAGGGCGGCACGGCAAGCTTCACCAGCGGTTCGACCATGGTGGCGAAAGACGTCGATGTGACAAATCTGTCAACAGCGAAGGCCGGCGGCTTTGTCGGCACGCTGATCGGCCTCTATGCCTATGGAAAAGCACCATAATTCATGTAAGCTCCCTGAAAATAAAGACGATCAGGGAGACTATCATGAATCGACGCCACCTGCTCAGGGGGGCTTGCGCCCTCATCTGCGCGCCCGCCAGCCTTTTGACCCTGCCCGCTTTGGCCCAGGACGACGATATTGCCAAGAAGCTGATCAACGATCCCGGCGGCTGGAATGTTTACGGCACCGCCCAGACCAACAAGCGCATCAAGGATGCCAAGGTCCAGGGCGGGGCTGCGCTGGAAATCAAAATCCCCGGCAACAGCGGCAATCCCTGGGACGCGGCGGCCGAAAGCCAGATCACCGGCCAGATCAGCAAGGGCGACAAGCTCGTCGTCGCCGTGTGGATGCGCGCCAAGACCGACGGCAACACGCCCGCCAATCTGACGCTGCGCCTTCAGATCAGTTCACCTCCCTATGCCTCCTTTGGTGAAAAGCCGGTCAGCGTCGGGGCTGACTGGCAAATGCAGGTCATGGAAGTCACCGCCAGCGAAGACCATGCGCCCAAGACCTCCGGCCTGAGCGTCCATCTCAACACCGGCAAGCAGACCATCTATCTCGGCCCGGCGTTTATTCTCAACATGGGCGCAACGTAAAAAACTGGCGACCTTAGTTGCCTTTCCCGACCATGACGCCGCGCCCGTCCGGCGCGACATAAAGCGTGCCGTATTCGCGCGGATCACCGGCGATGGCGCGCATCTGGCCAAAGCGGTGCGCATCATCATTGATGCGCACCCAGGTGACGCCGGCATCGTCGGAACGCCACAGGCCTTCCTCGCCCTTCACCTTACCCCACAGAAAAACCGCCGGATAATCCGCGCCGGGCGCGGCCTTGCCAAACGTCACCTGCCAGGCGACATCGACACCGGGCACCGGCTTTTGGTTATGATAAAGTGCGGCCGGGGTGGCCAGCCATAGATCGCCTTCGCGGCCCGGCACGGCGCGCAATTGCCCGCCGCCAGCCGCCACCGTAAACAGAGGCGCGAACGATGCCCCGCTATCGCGGCTGACCAAAACCGTCCCCGTGCCGCGGTCATAGGCGTAAAATACCGCGTCATTGACCTTGTCGGCGATGGCTTCCAGATCGCGCGACGGCTTGGGCCAGCCGGTCGAGAGCGTCCAGGTCTTGCCGAGGTCGTGCGAATACCAGGCGCCTTCATTTTCCGGCACCCAGACAAGAGCGCCGGCCTGACTGGAGATGGCGATCTTTCCGGCACGATGGGCGTGCCAGTCCGGCGTGTCGAGCGGCTTTGGCGCGGCAATGGGCGTCCAGCTTTCGGCGCCATCGAGCGAAATATAGCCGCGCGTATCCTCGGAATCGACGCTGCGCACGATAATGTTCGGCTTCAGGGCGGCAAAGGCGACCGACTGATTGGTCTTGTTGGTCGGCGAGAAAAGCCCGTGCGACGGTGTCTTCGTCAGGTCGGTAAAGGCCGAGCCAGCGACATCACCCGCCGCCATCAGCACCTTCGGCCCTGCGGAAGGACTTTCCAGACCAAGAATAACGGTTTCTTCGAGATTATTGTTTTCAAAGGTGAAATCGACCTTCTGCTGACGCGCCAGATTATCGAGATTTTGCGTCATCCAGACGCCATAACCGGTGCCGTAGAGCAGTTCTTTCGGATTGAACGGATTGATCTTCACCCCATCCATCCAGTGCCCCATATTCTGGCGGGCTACTGCGTCTTCATCATGCCCCCCCATATAGTCGCGCAGCCACGGATGGGTTTGGCTGTGATGCACGGCCTGCGGCCCGACTGGTGTCCAGCGCGCGCCGCCATCCGTGCTGATGTAGAGGTCGTCACCGCTGCCGCTGTAGCGATCCGACGTCGAGACGATCAGCGTGCCCTGCGGCGACAGATCGAGACCGGAATAGCCGAAGGGCGCTTCCTTCGATGGCTTTGCCGGCGTGATGTCGCGCCACGTATCACCCGTCAGCTTCCACACCGCGCCATCGGTGACGCCATGCGGGCCGAGATTGTCGCTGAAAGTGGCATAGAGGACGCCGTCGTTACTCAGCGCCATCTGGTGCGGGATCATCTTCGGCGAACCCGGCACGGCGGCAAAGGTATGGCCGCCATCGCTGCTGCGGTAAAGCCCCTCGCCGACCTCGCCTGAGCCGATATAGAGTGTCTTGCCGGAGACCAGCATGGTCGTGACTGATTTTTGCGCATAGCTCGTGCGCGTAAAGCTGACGCCGCGATCATGGCTGACCCACAGCCCGTCCTGATTCGTGCCGAGCCAGAGCGTGTCGCTGTCAGACGGATCGACCTGCAAGCGCTCGCCCGTGCCACGCCCCATGGCATTGCCGCCAAGCTTGAACGGCAGGCGCGTGATGCTCCAGGTCGCGCCCTGATCTTTGGAACGCACCACGGCACCATTGGGGACGCGCGCATTCAGATAAAGCCCGCAGGTGGCGTAAAGACGCTCCGGCTTCTGCGGGTCAACGGCCATGGTCATGACGCCCATGCAGTCCCAGTCGTCCTTGCCGAAACCGTCCATCAGCGGAACCCAGCGCTTACCGGCATAGTCGAAACGGTACATGCCGCCGACATCGGTGCGGGTATAAAGGATACCGGCTTTTTTCGGATGGTAGAGGAAGCCATCGACGAAGCCCCCGCCCTGAAAGGGTATGGTCTTCCACTCATAGGGCCGGGCATTGGCCGCGCCACCTGCAGCGATCAAAACCGACAGAATACCTGCGAAAAGGTGCTTCCCCATCATGTCCTGCTCCCTGACCATTATCGTTGTTCAGGGCATGTTAGCGATACCGTCACAATTTGCCATATAAAAAGGTGCTTCACCCATAAAAAAACGGCGGCCTGCTCGAACAGGGCCGCCGCAGTCTGAGGGACTTTAAAACGGGTTAGAAGCGATAGGCGATACCGGCGGACGCCACGATGGGATCAAGATCGACCTTGGAGACCAGAGCGCCGTCATTGATGCGGGCGTCGGTGTTATAGAAGACCTTCTTGACGTCGAGATTGAGCGACCAGGGGCCTTTCAGCGCCACATCGACACCGGCCTGTACCGCCGTGCCCAGACCGCTCTTCAGGCGCACCTTGAAGCCGTTCTGATCCTTGCCACCGTACCAGTTCATATAGTTGACGCCGGCGCCGACATAGGGGCTGACCTTACCGGCCGGATTGAAGTGATATTGCAGGGTCACCACCGGCGGCAACACCCAGGTTTCGTGCACTTCGACGTCGGTAGACGGCCCAACGGCCTTGATCTGGTGCTTCGAGGTGCCAAGAATGCCTTCGACCGCGATGTGATCGGTGAAGAAATAGCTGAAGCCGAGCGTCGGCACGGTGCTGTTGTTGACATCGACGTTCAGGCCGGAATCAACGCCCGCCGCCGTCTTGATGTCGCCGCTTTCGTCCGGCGCCACCGTGGTGATGCGGGCGGCGACAATGATGGTGCCCTTTTGCTTCGGCTTGAAATCGGCCGCGTGGCCTGCGCCTGCGCCGGCGGCCAGCGCCAGAATACCAAGGCCTGCGAGTGTTTTCAGAATATGTGTCATGACAGCCATTCTCCTTCTTTGCTGAGGTGATGGCGATCATATATCCACAAATTTTCTATGGGTAACCTGCGCATTCTGACGCGCGTCAGGCTGTCGCAGGTCTAATCCTGATCGCTCTTCGCCTTGGCGGCGCTTTCCTCGCGCAAGGGTTTGCGCGTCGGGCAAACCTCCTGCAGGTAGCCATCGAGCGAATTGACGATATGCTCTTCCACGATGCTGTAATGGATAAACTTGCCCTTCTTGACGCTGGAGATCAGGCCGGCGTTTTCGAGGATGCTCAGGTGCTTGGAGAGCGACGGCTTGGCCATGTCGAAGCGCTCGGCGATTTCCCCCGCCGTCATGGTCGATTTCGACAGATAGGCCAGGATCTTGAGCCGTGGCTCGGAGGCCATGGCCGCGAAGATTTTAGCCGCTTGTACCGCACGCATTACATTTAGCCTATTGACGAATTGTTTTTGACATTATAACGATTAGATTATTAGCTAAATGTAATTCAATTCGCAGAAAAAGTCAAGGGTACGCGGATGTTGGCGGTACGCAAAAGCCAGGTTTTACAGGATGAGGAAGGCCTTTTGCCAAGGCTTCTGGGGAACGCATGGCGACGCCTGCATCCATCGGTCCAGGCGCGCTTTGCCCACGAACCGGAACACCCCATCCTTTATGAGGGCGTGATGGAGACGGTCCATTGCTCGCGCGCCGGCTGGCTGTTCGCGCAACTGACCCGCCTGATCGGCAATCCGCTGACATCCCGTCGCGGCCAAAAGGTGCCGATGCAGGTGCGCCTTACCCGGCGCGAAGGCGGCGGGGTTTGGTGGCAGCGCACCTATGGCTTTGCCCGCCCCTTCACGGTGGTTTCCGCCAAGCGCGAAAACGCCCGGGGCCAGCTTTGCGAATATGTCGGGCTCGGGTTCGGCATGCGGTTGCGCGCCTATGAGAAGGACGGCGCCCTGCATTTCACAAGCGAGCGCTATTTCTGGGAACTCGCCGGTGTGCAAATCCCCTTGCCGCACTGGCTGTCACCGGGTGAAACCCATGTTAGCCACACCGATCTTGGCGGCGGCGACTTCCGCTTCACCATCGCCATGGATCACCGCCAGCTCGGCCGCACCTTTTACCAGACCGGCATCTTCCGTCAGGTGCTCTAAGGTGCCATATGTGGCCGAACTCACTCTGAATGGCCCATTCCATGTCCACACCGATCCGCAATATGACGCCTGAAGAGGTCAGCGCCGCCCTGAGCAACGATGACATCCTGCTGATCGATGTGCGTGAACCGCATGAGTTCGCCGACGCCCGCATCGAAGGCGCGGTCAACTATCCGCTGTCGACGCTCGATCCCGCAGCCCTGCCCTCAGCCGATGGCAAGTATGTCGTGCTGTCGTGCGCCGGCGGCGTCCGTTCTGTGACGGCGGCCCATGCCTGTCAGGCGGCGGGCATCGATATCCACGACCACCTCGCCGGCGGCCTGCGCGCCTGGGTGATGGCGGGCCTGCCGGTCGAGCGCTAGGCTCTGGTATTCGGCCGGCGTTTGCGGCACTCTCTCTTAAAAAAGGGAGCCCGATCATGAAACGCCTTATCGCCGCGGCCGCGCTGGCCCTTGGCCTCGCCACGCCGGTCTGTTCCGCCGATCTGATCACCTTCTGGGACACGCCGCAATATGGCGGCAACAGCTTCCCCGACGAGGCCTATTTCCGCGCGCTCAAAGCGACTGGCGCCACGTGGGTGCGACTGACCTTTTCCAAATGGAAGGGGGAAGGCAGGGATTTCCTGATCGGCAATGCCGACGCCTATAAGGGTATGCCTGCCGGCGATCTGGCCAGGCTGATCAAGTGTCTGGATGCGGCCCAGGCGGCCGGCATCAAGGTCGTGGTCGTGCCGCTCTCACTGCCCGGCGATCGCTGGAGCCAGCAGAATGAGGGCAAGATGGACGACCGCCTGTGGAAGGATCGCGCCTATTGGGATCAGTCGGCCGCGTTCTGGCGGGATCTGGCGATGGCGCTGAAAGATCATCCGGCCATGGCGGGCTATAACCTGATCAACGAGCCAACACCGGAAAAGGGCATGGGGCTCGATGAACAGGCGACGCCGGAGGTCCGTCAGGCCTGGTATGCCAAATATAAGGGCACGACGCATGACCTGCCGGGCTTTTACGAACAAGTCATCAAGGCGGTGCGCGCGGTCGATACGGTGACACCGGTCATGGTCGATGGCGGCTGGTACGCCAATGCCGGCAGCTTCAGCTACTGGCCGTCAAAACTGAGCGACGACAAGGTGCTCTACGCTTTTCATATGTACGAACCCTACGAGGCGACCAGTTCGCCCAATCTGAAACGCAAGCCGCAACTGCGATATCCTGGCGTTGAATCGTGGATGGGGGCGGAAAAGGTGACGTGGAACAAGGCGGTGATGACGCGCTTCCTCGCCGTGCCGTTTGACTGGGCAAAAACGCATGATGTGCCAGTGAATCGCATGGTGGCGGCGGAATTCGGCTGCGTGCGGCAATGGGTCGATTGCGGCGCCTATATGAATGACGTGCTCGATACGCTCAACGGTTACAGGGCACACTGGGCCTTTTACGGTTACCGCGAGGACGGCTGGGACGCCATGGATTACGAACTGGCGCCGAGTGTGACGCAGGGCCAGTTTTATTATCTGCGCGAACAGGGTAAGGCCGATCAGCTCAAACGCAACCCGCATCCGCTGCTTGATGTGATTACGTCGCACATGAAGAAATAGGCTTAAGAGCCTAAGCATAGCGTAAGGTTTGCGGTCCGACCATCCTGATCGTCACCGGCGTAAACAGGCCGAACGATACTGTGCCATTGCAGTGGAAGTTCGAGCAACTGAACGCCCATTCGATCAGATCGAGATACATCGCCCCGACCCTGGCTTCATTGACCAGTTGACGCACCAACTCCTCACGCTGGCGCCGGCATTTGTCGCACGTGATCATGATGCGCGTATCCTGAGGCAGATCCTTAAGCTGCGTATCACAAAACCACGAAGACATAGGCCACCTCCACAAAGAATGTTCTCATTTTGTTCCAGGGCATCATCAAAGTCAAGCTGCACTTTCAGAGTGTCCACTGTTCCTCAGCAAGGGTGCATAAGGCATTGTGTCAAATCTGAAATAATCCTGCTTGCCGGAATTTTCCGAACGCGATATGAGTGTTCAAAATCGTTTTTGCATTGCTTGGTTGTATGTATTGAAAACGATTTATTGATTTTAGGGGGGAACTTCCATGAACCGTATCATTACGGTGAGCCTGCTTGCGCTCGCCATTTCGTCTGCCACACTGGCGCCTGCCATGGCTGAGGCACCCGTCAACTACGTCAAGATTGCCAAGCCAGAGGTCGGAACGCCGGTTCTGCTGGTTCAGCCGGAAGTGTCTCTGGCCTTGCTTACGGCCGGCGGTTCTCAAGACCCCAAGGAAGAGTGGTCCCAATCGGCGCGCAAGTTCATCGGCGAGAGCCTGAACACTGTGCTATCGAACCGCAAGTACAAGACCTCAACCATCGATCTGACCACCTATGAAGACCCGCGCGCGCTCCAGATTTTGAAGCTGAACGATGCCGTCATCAATTCGATCGCGCTCAACCAGATCATCACCTACAAGATGCCGACCAAGGTGGGCTTCGACTGGACGCTCGGTGACGGCGTCACCACGCTGGTGCCGGCCGATGCCACCGCCGATGCGCCGCCGGCCTACGCCCTGTTCGTCCGCGTCAAAGGGAGCTATTCGAGCGGCGGCCGCGCCGCTATGATGATCGGCATGGCCGCTCTGGGCGCCGCCATCCCCATGGGCGGCCAGACCATTCAGGCCTCGCTGATCGATCTCAAATCCGGCAAGGTGGTGTGGTACAATTTCATGGGTGTCGCAGCCGGCACCGATATCCGCACAGCCGAAGGCGCCGCCTCCGCCGTCAATACCCTGACCGCCAACCTGCCGCTGTAAGGCCGACATCATGTCAGCTTTAAAAACGATGCGGGCGGCGCTTCTGTCGACAGTGGCCCTGTCGATAGCGTTACCGTGCGTGACGCATGCCCAGGATGCGACACCGCTCATCGCCGATCTCGGCAGCGATTCGCCTGAGCGCATCCCCGGCCAGAAACCCGATCCCAAGAACTCTCGAAGGCGGTGTCTGGGCGGAAACGGCCAAGGTCGAACATGACGCGAAGACCTCGGGGGAGCGCAATACCGATCCGGCGCTTCAGGCCTATGTCGGCAACGTTGTCTCCCGCGTCGCCGGACCGTTTTCCGGCGATGTTCGGCTCTATGTCATGGACCGGCCGTTCTTTAACGCCAGCATGGCCTCCAACGGCTATACGGAAGTCTGGACCGGCCTGCTGCTGCGCTGTGAAACCGAGGACGATCTCGCCTTCGTTGTCGGACACGAGGCCGGCCACTTCCGTCATTCGCACGTTATGCGCCAATATCAGGCCATGAAAAACGGCCAGAACGCCGCCCTCGCCGCCACCATCCTGATCAGCGCCGTCGCCCTTGGCGCCTCGCTCAATGCCAACTCCTATTCAGCCATCCGCGACATCAACAATGTCACCAGCGGGCTGGTCAACCTGACCTATCTCGGCACCATCGCTGCACTGATGAACTATTCGCGCGACATGGAAGCTCAGGCCGACGCCTACGGCATGATCTACTCCAAACAGGCCGGCTATTTCGTCGGCGGTAACGGCGATCTGTGGCAGGAACGCCTGAACGAAACCGCCGCCTCGGACTATGAGAAGGTGCGCCGTTCGCCATCGCGCATCAATGTGTTTGGCAACCACCCGCTCGAAGTCGATCGCATCATCGCCCTAAATGCGCGCGACAAGACGCTCAACGGCGGCAAGGCCAGCCTGCGCACCGAAGCCGAGGCCAGGGCCGCGCGCACCGCCTATCGTGACCATATCCGCCCCTGGCTTGGGGCCTGGCTGAAAGACGATCTGCGCCGTCAGGATTACGGCCAGACGCTGTATCTTGTTGATCGCCTCAGCATCGACGGTCAGGATCTGGGCCTGCTCAACTTCTACAAGGGTGAGGCCCTGCGCCTGCGTGACAAGAACGGCGCCGATGGCCCCGACATGGAAAACGCTATCACCGCCTACAGGACCGCTTTGCAAAGTGCCGATGCGCCCAAGGAAACCTGGCGTCAACTCGGCGATGTTTACCGCCACTTCAATATGAATACCGAAGCGGTCGACGCTTTCAAACACTATGTCACGCTGGCGCCTGACGCACAGGACGGCTGGATGGTGCAGGACCAGATCGACACCCTGTCGAAAGACCTGCATCCCGCGCCCGACGTTCAGCCAACGCAATCACCGCCCGACGCGCCACCGCCCGTACCGGCCACACCATCTTCAGGGGGAACCACATGACCATCAAGACGCTTTTAAAACTGGGCGCTTCCGCCGCCCTCACTGCCACGCTGCTCACAGCCTGCGCCTCGGCGCCGCCACTTGTGCCCGCGGGCAATTTCGCTGTCGCCGGCGCCTACAATATCAAGCTCGACCGCAACTGGGCCGATGTCAGCAAGCTGTTCTATCGCCGTGCGCCCAAGGTGCGGATCCTGTCGATCGACTGCATCCTGCTCAACCGTCTCTACGTATCAGAAGGCCTGGGTGCCGCCGATCCACTGATGGTCAGCGTCACACAAGGTGACACGGCCAACCATCCGGCGCCGCGCGGCAAGTCGGGTATGTCGCTGTCCGAGCAGATGGAATTCGTAGCCTCTTCAGTTGCCGAACTCGATTATCAGAAGGTCGAGACACGTAATCCCCAGCCTGTCAGCATCGGCGGCAATAAGGGCGTGCGCTTCGAATTCACCGCCCGCACCACCGATGGCCTCAACATGCGCGGCTTAGCCCAGGCGGTTTCCGATAAGGGCCTGAGCTACTACATCGTCTATATCGCGCCGGAAGAGCACTATTACGACGCCACCCTGGCCAATGTGAAGTCAGTCATGGACAGCCCCAAGCTCCCGTAAACCACCATCTCGCATAAAGAAAAGCGCGCCGATCAGACCGACCGGCGCGCTTTTGTTGTATCAGGAGATTGTCTAGATCTTGAGGAAGATCTTCCTGAGATAGAAGGGCAGCACCACCAGCCAGCACACCATCAGCACGCCGAAGGCGAACAGGAAGGACATCAGGTAAGGATCGCTGATCACGCTGTGCATCCAGGCCGTGATCATGCGGGCCAGACCGGTGACATCGAGGAAGACCGAGAACAGCCAGGCAAAGACGTAGGCCAGGATGGCGTTGGTGCCGAAAACACGGATCGGCATGGCCCACGTCACATAGCCGAGACGGTCCATGACCAGCATCAGGAGGGACAGCAGCATCAGGGCCAAACCACTCGTCAACACTGCGAAGGACGAGGTCCACAGGTTCTTGATGATGGGGATCTGCGCATCCAGGGCCAGCGCGCACAGCACCAGGATCAGGCCCGCCAACGCCACGCCGCCGACCGCCCTGGCAGGCGTCTGTTTCTGGATGAACAGGCCAATCAGGATGCCGGCGAGGATATTGAACACCGCAGGTAAGGTGGAGAGCAGGCCTTCGGGATCATAGACCACCTGCCCGGCTTCATTCTTGCCGCCTTGATAGAGGTGCTGGATACCGGGGATGATGCGGTCGATATAGGACGGCCACGCGCCTTCCGGATCGAAGCGATTGACGCCAAAGCCCGGCACCGGCACCAGCTTCATCAGCAGGGCATAACCCAGCACCAGACCGATGGCCCAGAAGGCCAGAGGCCGGGCGTGCAGCACCAGCTTGCCGTTTTCGACATGACTGTGCAGGAACACCAGTCCGGCCGCCAGAGCGTAGCACAGCCCAATACGCTGCAACACGCCGGGGATGCGCCAGTGGGCAAAGTCGAAGTTCGGCAGCAGGTTGAGGAACAGACCGATCCCGATCAGGATGGCAGCGCGGCGCAGCACATGCGCGGCCATGGCCGGTTTGCCACCTTCGCCCATGCGGCGGTTCATCGAAAGCGTCATCGAGATACCGACGCAGACCAGAAAGCCGGGGAACACCAGATCGGTCATGGTGAAGCCATGCCAGGCGGCGTGTTCAAAGGGCGGCCAGATATGCGACCAGTCGCCGGCATTATTGGCCAGCAGCATGCCGATGATGAACAAGCCGCGCAGGATATCCAGCGCTTCGAAGCGCGGGGACTTGGGCGTCACCACGACCGGGGCCGGCCTCTTTTCAAACTTAAGTATCTCGGCAGCCATGAAGCCCCCCTGTTGTTTTCAGCCGACACTCTCACAGCTTGACGCCCGTGCCAAGCGCGCCCGGCTTTCATCCACATGATGCCCCAGACCGCGGCCTAAAAAAAATGTCAGGTCAGGCTTACATTTTTGCCAATGTCAGGTTGACATTACATTTTTACGATGTAAGGTCAGCCTTACACCGGTGCCGTATCAACTCAATCTGGAATCCGACACATGAACCTGAAATCTCCCGCCGCCCGTTACAGTTTGGGCATGGCCATCTGGATGGTGCTCTATGTAGCCGCCCTGTTTGGCTCCATTCTGCTGATCAAGGCGCAAAACCCCACCGGCCCTTTGCTATATGGCCTTGCCGTCCTGCCCGCCCTGCCTATCGGCGGCACCATCCTGACATTCCTCGACTATATCGAGCGGGTGGATGAATATCTGCGCGCCATGCTGGTCAAGCGCTTCATCATCTCCACCGGCCTGACCCTGTTTCTCTGCACAGCCTGGGGCTTTATGGAAGAAAACGCCGGCGCCCACCATTTCTCGCTCTATCTCGTTTATCCGCTGTTCTGGGCCCTGTTCGGCCTGACAAGCCTGATCATGAGGCAGGCAGCATGAAACAAAACCTGCGTGAGTTGCGTACCCTCAAAGGCCTGACCCAGGCCGACCTCGCCACCCAGCTCGGCGTTTCCCGGCAAGCCGTCATCGCTCTGGAAACCGACAAGCACTCGCCGTCACTGGACCTGGCCTACAAGATATCGAGCGTCTTTGACCTGCCGGTTGAAGCCGTCTTCGAGAACCCGTACCGCCCGTCCCAGGGCGACTAAACCTCTCACCGAAAAGGCATTTTCCCATGTCCCTGCGCATCCCCATGGAGCGTATCAGCCCTCTTGCGCTCTGTTTACAGGCCTTACGCTCCGTCATCTGCGGCGCCGTTATCCTTATCGCCTTTTTCAGCCTCGTTCAGACGGATCCCGATCAGACATCTGTCGCCACAGCCTTGCGGGACGGAATTCACGCCGCCCTCAACCTTTAAGGACCATCACCATGCTCATGCCCTTCTGCGGCAAGCCCGCCCGTTATGTCGCCATCATCGTCGCTGTCGTGGTCGCCATCTGCGTCGCCGTCAGCCAGTCAAAGGCCGCCACGCCTTATCCTGATGCCGCCTCGGCGCGCTTCTCGGTCAGCGTCACCGGCAGCGGCCCCGACATCATCCTGATTCCCGGTCTCGCCTCATCGGCGGCGGTCTGGGACGGCACGGTGGTCCACCTGAAAGATCACTACCGCCTGCACGTTCTCAATCTGGCCGGTTTCGCCGGTGAACCGGCCGGCGCCAATGCCACGGGCGATGTGCTCGCCCCCTCGGTCGCGGCGCTCGATGCCTACATCAAGGCCAACCACCTGCAAAAGCCGGTCGTGATCGGCCATTCGCTCGGCGGCCTGATGACCCTGATGCTGGCGAAAGCCCATCCGGAAGACGCCAGCAGGCTCGTCATCGTCGACGCCCTGCCCTATGTCGGCGTCATCTTCAATCCGGCCGCCACGGTGGATATGCTGAAACCCACAGCGACCGCCCTGCGCAACGGCATGATCAGCACACCGGTCGAGGTTTTCAAAAGCCAGCAAAGCCAGACGGCGCAAAGCATGGTTACATCAACCGCCGATCAGGCCCGGGTGCTCGACTGGTCCATGACCTCCGATCGCCGCGTCCTCGCCCAGAGCTTTTACGACGACCTGATGATCGACCTGCGTCCCGATCTGGCCGCCATCACCACGCCAGCCACGCTGCTCTATCCCGTCAGTGCCGGTCAGAACGCCGAGGCCACCGACGCCATCTACAGAAGCAACTATGCGGCCAAACCGGCCATGACCTTTATCCGTATCGACAACAGCCGCCACTTCATCATGCTTGATCAGCCCGAAGCCTTTTATCAGGCGCTGGATGGCGCGCTGAAATAATCACAGATCGCGGCGGAACTGGATAAAGTCGGTCTTCGTCGCCACCTTTTCATACAGCGCCTGAGCGGTTGTATTGGCCTCATCCGTGACCCAATAGAGCCGTTCGGCGCCTTTTTGCCGGGCGGCCTCCGCCACCGCGGCGATCAGCGCCTTCCCTACGCCCTTGCCGCGTCCGGCTTCATCGACGAACAGGTCTTCGAGATAACAATACCAGGCCCGCGCCCAGCTTGAGCGGTGCATCACATAGGTGGCGAAACCGATGACTGTGTCGCCTTCCTTCGCCACCAGCAGATTCAGGCTCTCCCCGTCATCGAGCGCGCGTGCGAAGGTCAGGTCGGTGATGTCGTCATCCAGCGCCTGTTTGTAGAAATCGAGATAGGCCCGCCACAAGGGCAACCAGGCCGCCTTGTCATTCTCTGTCGCTGCGCTGATCTGCATCATTCCCCCCACATCATTATTGTTCAAGACCATAAGGCCAGCTTATGCAAAATAAAAATACAATCAATTTTTCTTTGGCCGCGCTGCCGTTTAACCTGAGGTCATGACGGCGCTTTCCTTGCCATCTTAAACGCCACTTCAGGGGAGACAATCCATGTCCGAACAAAAATGCCCTTTCCACCAAACCACGACAGCAGGCGCGCCGATCGCCGACAACCAGAACTCATTGACCGCCGGTCCGCGCGGTCCGGTGCTGCTGCAGGACTATCAACTGATCGAGAAGCTGGCGCACCAGAACCGTGAGCGCATTCCTGAGCGCGTGGTCCACGCCAAGGGCTGGGGCGCGCACGGCACCTTCACGGTCACCCACGACATTTCAAAGTACACCCGCGCCAGGATCTTTTCCGAGGTTGGCAAGCAGACGCAACTGATCACCCGCTTCTCGACCGTGGCCGGCGAACTGGGCGCAGCCGACGCCGAGCGCGACGTGCGCGGCTTCTCGGTGAAATTCTACACCGAGGAAGGCAACTGGGACATGGTCGGCAACAACACGCCGGTCTTCTTCATCCGTGATCCCTACAAATTCCCCGACTTCATCCATACCCAGAAGCGCCACCCGAAGACGCACCTGCGTTCGGCCACCGCCATGTGGGACTACTGGTCCTTAAGCCCGGAAGCCCTGCATCAGGTGACCATCCTGATGTCGGATCGCGGTATTCCGGTGTCTCCCATGCACATGGACGGTTTCGGCTCGCACACCTACAGCTTCATCAACGCTGACAATGAGCGCTTCTGGGTCAAGTTCCACTTCAAGACCCGCCAGGGCAAGGTCAATCACAGCAATGCCGAGGCGGCGAAGCTGATCGGTGAGACGCGCGAATCCTACCAGGAGGCTTTGTTCGGCGCCATCGAGGCGGGCAACTTCCCCAAGTGGGATCTGAAGGTGCAGATCATGCCGGAACTGGACGCCGACACGACGCGCTACAATCCGTTCGACCTGACCAAGGTGTGGCCGCACGCAGACTACCCGCTGATCCCGGTAGGGGTCATGGAGCTGAACCGCAATCCGGATAACTATTTCATGGACATCGAACAGGCGGCCTATTCGCCGAGCAATATCGTGCCCGGTATCGGTTTCTCACCCGACAAGGTGTTGCAGGCGCGTATCTTCGCCTATGCCGATGCCCACCGCTACCGCCTGGGCACGCACTACGAGGCCCTGCCGGTCAATGCGCCGAAGTGCCCGGTCAATCATTACCACGCCGATGGATCGATGCGCTTCTTCGACAACTTCAAAAACCCCGATGCCTATTACGAGCCCAACAGCTTCGGCGGTCCGGCACAGGCGCCGGAATACCGTGAACCGCCTTTGCGCATCTCCGGCGATGCCGATCGCTGGAACCACCGCGAGGACAATGACGACTACACGCAGGCTGGCAATCTGTTCCGGCTGTTCGATGCCGGTGAGCAGCAGCGCACCTGTGAGAATGTCGCAGGCTCTATGAAGGGCGTGCCGACCTTCATCATCGATCGGGCGCTGGTCCATTTCGACCGGATCGACCCGGCCTATGGCGCCGGCATCCGCAAGGCCCTTAGCCATGGCGGCGACGCCAAGGTGCAGGCCACCCGCGATCTGCCATAAGGATTATAGCCCTCTCCTGATGCAGGAGAGGGCTTTTCTAATCAGGCGCTTTCGATGCGCTGGGCTTTGGGAACGAAGGGCTTCATCACCATGGTGACGATGCGCATGGCCACCACGGCGACGATACCGAAACCCGCCAGCCACACCATGACAGGTTCGTGTTCGCGGTGCAGGTTGGCCATCAGGATCCAGAACAGAGCCCATACCAGCGCTATGGCATAGACCGAACTGCAGATCACCCAGACCATGTAACCGCCAAAGGCGATCAGGGCCACGAGGAACAGCGCCGACACCCACAGCTCCGTCGGGTCGAGCCCGATGCCGGTGCCCAGCATGGCCGAGGTGAAGTTGACGAAGGCCGCGGCCGTCAGCCAGCCGGTCACCAGCGCCAGAGGGCTGTAGATAAAGAGGCGTTCACGCCGGGTCAGACCGCCCAGCGCCTTGAGCTGCAACAGGCCATTGATGCCAAAGAACAGGCCGATGACGATCAGCGCCACGCTGATCCAGTCGATATCCATCACCGGCACCCAGATCTGCCATATGCAGTTGACCAGATAAACCCCGGCGATATTCCACCCCGTGGCCAGCAAAGCCGTGTCATGCCTCTGACGCGGCAGCACCTGCCAGATAGCGGCGACCAGACTGTAAAAATAGATAAAGCCCCAGATGATAAAGGCATATTTCCATGGCACCAGCGGGTGCCCCAGCACGGCTGAACGTATCTCTACCGCCTGGCCGATGCCGAGAAACTCAGTCAGCCGCGCCGTGGCAATCTGGCCGATGGCCAGAGCCAGCAAGACGATAGCCTGAAAAAGCCTGTGATGGCGCCCCGCCTTTTCCATGAGGTTCTTTAAGCCTTTTTGACAAATTCCGTGCGCAGCACCAGCCCCTTGACCTTGTCCGCGTTACATTCGATTTCATCCTCATCATAGGTCAGGCGGATGTTCTTGATCAGCGTGCCACGCTTGAGGGTCACGCCGCCGCTGCCCTTGACCTTCAGATCCTTGATCAGGGTAACGCTGTCGCCGTCATGCAGTTGCGTTCCGTTGGAGTCCTTGACTACCAGTTCGTCTTCGTCGGCCATAATATCTCTCGCATAGGGGTAAGACTTCCGCCCTACCCTATGCGAGGCCTTACGACAATCGTTAATCTTTACAATAGCCTTCATTGGCAGCCACGACGAGGCAATCCTTCTTTTCCGCCAGCCATTTCATGCCCGTGGCCTGACCATCGCCCTTGTGAATGACCAGCGGCGCCGCATCACGCACAATATGGATGCCGTCGCCTTCCAGCGTACCGGTGAAGGTGCGCGGACCGTCGAGATTGGTAATGATCACCTCATAGGTGGCGCCCGCCGGGGTCACGGTCAGGGACGTGCCTTCCGGCCCCGTCCACTTGCCGACATAGCCTGTGGCATCGACGCTGGCCATGGCACCGGCCACGGCTTGCGATGCGGCTTCGGCGGCGGTGATCGACATGGCGGCCGATTCGGAAGCCTGCGAGGCGGCCATCTGCGCTTCGCTTGGCTTTGGCGAACAGGCGCTGAGCGCCAAAACGGCTGCCAGGGCAGTCATCACGCTGGCCATAGCCGCCATTTTACCAAGGTTTTTCATCGTCTCTATCTCCGCTTGCAGGGCATTTGAGCCTCAGCTTTAGTGAGACCAATCTTATAAAGATATGCCCTGTGCAGGCCGTATTTGTAAATTGCTCATCATGGCATGGGCGCAACTTGCCAAGCCTATGGCACGGGCTTAGACACCTGATCTGTTCAAGGAAAATGCTATGGCAGTCACCATCCGTCACATCGCCCACGCCTCCCATGATTACGCCATGGCGGTCAATCTGCGCCGCGCCGTTTTACGCACGCCTTTGGGGCTCGATTTCACCTCGGCGCAACTGGCGGCCGAAGCGACCGACACGCATTTGGCCGCCTTTGAGGGGGAAGACCTAGTCGCCACCGTGGTGTTGTCGCCCTATGACGAAACAACGCTGAAACTTCGCCAGATGGCGGTCGATGACAGCCAGCGAGGCGCCGGTATCGGCCGGCACCTGCTCGCCGCCGCCGAAGCCTTTGCCGGGACGCAAGGCAAGTCGCGGATCACCTTGGCGGCACGCGTCACTGCGCAGGCTTTCTATGCCGCAAACGACTATGTGGCCGAGGGCGAGGTTTTCGAGGAGGTGACGATCCCGCATATCACCATGAGCAAGACTCTTTGATGTCTGAAGGCGGTTTTCGGGCTTGCACCCATGCGCGAAAGCCATTATCAAACCTCCTTCCTGCAGGCCCCTGTGGTGGAATTGGTAGACGCGCCGGATTCAAAATCCGGTTCCGCGAGGAGTGTCGGTTCGAGTCCGACCGGGGGCACCATTTGCAGTTTTTTGCATTCGCAAAAATCTTGAAAAACCTCTTAAAATCTGGTAGTTTATACGTGTAACAGGCCACGGCCGTCCACCCGTATCCGCCAGCATCCACCGTGATTTTGGGGGTATAATGGGGTATCGCCGCCCGACTGTCGCACGTATGTCGCTCATACGTTCCAGGAGGGAACATGGCTCTATCGGATATGACGGCGCGCTTGGCGAAGCCGGCAACTAAACCCTACAAGCTCTATGACGAACACGGTCTTTATCTCTTTGTGACGCCGGCTGGCGGCAAATTCTGGCGGCTGAAATACCGATGGCACGGTGTTGAAAAGTCGTTGTCCATGGGTTCGTATCCCGAGATCGGCCTGGATGAGGCGCGACAACGGCGGCACGACGCCCGCGTCCTCTTGGCTCACGGTGTCGATCCAAACGAGGAACGTAAGCGCCAGGAGAAGGCAAAAATTCTGGAGAAGAGCAGCACCTTGCGGGTGGTGGCTCTGGAATTTATCGAGAAAAAGCGCAAGGACGGCTTTTCAGAGAAGACCTTGTACAAAATGGCCTGGTTCTTTTCCCTTGTCGAAAAAGACCTTGGTGACCAGGCGCTGAACGATCTCATGCCATATGAGATACTCCAGGCCATTCGTAAGGTTGAAGAAAACGGACATTATGAGACGGCCAACCGCATAAGAGGCTTTATCGCGCGCGTATTCCGCTATGGAGTCCTTACGGGCAGAGCCGCAACCAATCCTGCGGCGGAGCTGGGCGAAGCGCTTATCAAGCCAAAGGTACGCCATCACGCGGCCATCATTGATCCAAGTGCGTTTGGTCAGCTCTTGCGGGATATTGACAATTACGGCGGATACATCGGCACTCGCCTTGCGCTCAGGCTAGCGCCTCATGTGTTCGTTCGTCCCGGCGAACTTCGCAGTGCTGAATGGACGGACGTGGACCGTGACAACAGCGTGTGGAAAATACCGTCTGAGAAAATGAAGATGCGGGAACCTCATTCCGTGCCCCTATCTCGCCAGTCGTTGGCAATTATCAATGAAGCACATGTCAGGTTCGGCAATTACAAACTGGTTTTTCCGGCGCGTAAGAGTTGGCGAAAGCCCATGTCCGACGCCACCTTGAACAAGGCTCTTCGGACGATGGGCTATCGTAACGAAGATATGGTGTCACATGGCTTCCGCAGCACAGCCAGCACACTCCTCAACGAATCAAGGCTGTGGGCACCCGAGACAATCGAACTGGCCCTGTCACATGTGGACGATAGTGTACGCGGCATCTATCAACGTAGCCAATTTTGGGATGAACGGGTGGAAATGGCCCAATGGTGGTCCGACTATCTCGATCACCTGCGCACGGGCATCGATATTCTTTCTCCCAAGCAGTTCGCGCAAAGGCAGCGAAAAGCGGCCTCTCGGCCCATCGAGCCAACGACCGGATATTCTTCAAACGTGACCATGCGAGTGAATTTCCCCGGGCAGAGCTATCGTTAAACGGCTAAGATGTCGGACAACAAAATTCCGCACCCGGATCATTTGAATACTACAGCAGCGGATCGCCACCAGCGTCAACTTCAAGACGCGTCCCTACGAGATACGATTTGTGCCTAAGAAAGCCAATTCAACGGGTCTGCAACTGGCGGATTTCGTTGCGCGTCCCGTCGGCCTGCACTGCCTGAAACCCGGCCAGGCCAACCGAGCTTTTGACGGCCTGAGAGGGAAAATCAAATTGCTGAAATTGTTTCCATAAACAAAAGGCCCCGGATAAACCGAGGCCAAATGCCGACTGGGAACTCCCTGTCCATGCAAGAGGAATAGCAAAAAAAGGCAAAAAAGCAATTCCGCTTTCGCAATTTGGCCGCCTGTTGAAATATACCGCTCCCTGTAGCGTCAAACAGTCCTCTGGTGAAAGAAGGCAAGGAAAACCATTTTGTGAATACGGACGTACTTTGCCAGGCGTATGAGGTGGCAGATCATTTGAACAATGTGTGCGGCGCACAAAATGTGGTGACAGGACACCTCAGTGAAAATGGAACGAAAAAGGTACGTAGTGAAGGCAAGATAAAGGCTCAACTCCCGTTTCGCGTAAGTCATTGTCTGCACATCGTTTATCAGGATTTAACAAAAAAATTAGGAGTTATTTCGCAGTAGTCGATTGTTTTTGTTAATTTAATTTACTTTTGCGCACCGCACAAAAAAATGTCTCCCAAAAGGGCTCCTGCAGGTCCCCGGCCTATGGTTGGCCGGACCTGCAAGAGCCCCGATAACGCGGTCTTTCGCCTCTCGAACCAATTTCGTCGGCATTCGCTAGGTGCGCCGCCTGACCTCATTTGGCGCTGCCTGTCCCTCCTGGGACTATCAGTGAAACCGGCTTGGCATGGTATTATCCGGCCAGGAGGGCTTCCACATGCCAGATACCAACGACAAGATTTCATACCGCATAGACGAGGCAGTGAAGGCGTCGGGCCTGGGCCGGTCATTCCTTTACGAGAGGATCGCCGAAGGGGCCTTGCGGTCGGTGAAGGTTGGCGGGCGGCGTCTGATCATGCGCCGGGACCTGTTGGAGTTTATCGACGGCGGGAATTCAGCGAAACCCGTCACGCCCGCAAACGTGCCCACGAAGCCCGACGTCACCGGGCTTCCAATGGGGACACAGCTCGAATTGCCGTTGAAGAAGCGTAGTTAAGCCTCACTCGTAATAGGGCCGCAGCAAAAGCGGCAGCCGACTCCCGACAGCGGTGCTAGACTCCGATTTCCACCTTACAGGAATCTCGATGCTGGCCGATCAGCTCTTAAACTTGCCAGACACGAAACGCCGCGATTGAGACGGTGACTGACGGCCATGCACCACCTATCGTTCATTCTGATCACGGATGGAAATGTCGGCGGCGCTGTCTTGGGTATACAGGATCGCGTTCAACCCCACCCCCACAGCGTCTGCCTCTAAATGTTTGTTGAGGGCGACCATGCCTCGCGTCAGGTGGATCTCTACCCCCTTCAAACTGATGCCCAGCCGCTTGGCGATTTCTGGTCCCGACAATCCCTGAACCTTCCGCATGATCATGACACGCCGACTTTTGGGGGGCAGCTTGTTCATCGCCGCCAACACACGACGCAAATGGTCCCTTTGTTCGGCTTCAACGTCCGGACCTGGCAGTTCGTCCTTCACATCGTCTTTGACATCGTCGCCGCGCGCTAAGGGCACCAGGCGGCTCTTGGCCAGAAAAGCATAGGCCGCATGGACGACCGATTTGCGAAGGTAGGCTTTCGGGTTCTCAATCGTGCGCCACCGGTCGCCTGCGAGAACCTGAGCATATACATCGTGGACCAGATCGCGCGCCGCGCCCTTAGAGCCGATCAGGTCTTTCGCCACGCTCAGGAGCAGATTTTCGTAAGGTGCCACCCGGTCGCGGAACCAGCAATCGACCTCGCGCAGCCAGCCTGGCCTTCGTGGCGCCCCGTCAGGTGTCTCCAGAAAATCCAGAAAGAAATACCTGTCGGCCACATCCAAGGCAGCCCCGATAAACGCTAAACGCCGCGGCCCGATTCGCATCGCGCCAGCCTCCATGGCCTCCAGCTCATCAAGCCTCAACCCCAAGGCATCGGCCAGCCACCGCTCAGACATCTGGAGCAAAATCCGCCGCGACCGCAATCGCGCACCGATGTGACGATCCAGCGCGCCAACAGCGCGGGCATTTATATAGAACTTTTCAAGTTGATCGATATCCATGGACAAACCCCGAAAGGCTCGTTCGCGGTGCGCCCCCGCATTTGAGCCTCCATTGATCCTGGTGATCGGGGAGTTCGTAACCGCACCTAGATACGGCCCTGTGACCTTTAGCCGGAGCCTGTTTTATACGTCACAGGCTCCCCAACCGCGTAGGTCAAGGAGGTGTGCCGGAATGGCCGACAACAACCATCTAGGAAAGGGGTTACGACGCCCCGGAGCCGCGCGTACGGCTCCGTCAACGACTATAGCGCGAACCGGTATGATATTCCAGTTTGATTTTTCAGCGCATTCGGCTTGGCGCCGATGCAGACATTGAACTGATGATGTATCGGTTTGCGATTTTTTGCCCCGAAGCGGACGTTGAAGCGGGGCCTATGCTCGATGGTGCAATAAGCAGCCGTTTTGAATATACTGGTCGCACGGCCATTCGGTGATAAAATTGCGACTAGCTTATGTGGCGAGAAACTGCGTTATCTCATCGTAAGATGTGGCAACAAACGTAGCGCCTGCTGCAATTAGCCGGTCTTTATGCCCGACCTTGATGTGACTTCCTGCAAGCAAGCCGATGACAGCCATATCCGCTGCCCTCGCCGCGATAACGCCTGCAACACTGTCCTCTATTACCAAGCAATCCGCCGGCTGCACTCCCATCTGGGAAGCGGCGTAGAGAAATATATCAGGAAATGGCTTTCCTCTATCGACTGATTCCGCGCTAAAAACATTCCGTGCAAACGTGTTACTCAAGCCCAGTACGTCAAGGCTGGTTTTTAATCGCACTGGCGAACTTGACGACGCGATGCAGTATTGCGTGTTTCCGAGGGTCTGCAGGAAACCGCCAAATCCTCGAACTTCTTTCAGGTCTGCGCTAAATGCTGACAGTGTCGATTGAGCTATCAGATCTGAAATTCCAGGAATGGTGCGCCCCAAGCGTACCTCTAAAAAGCTGACTACTTCTGACAGGCGCTTCCCAACAAATTTGTCGACTGCCTCATCTACCGTAAGGGTAATACCAAAATCGCCTGCAACATTCACCAAAACCATGCAGGCGAGTGACTTGCTATCGGCGATAACGCCATCAAAATCGAAGATGATTAGTTTCATAGTTGGAAATTGTGGTTGAAATAGCGTGGATTTGGAGTGTATCCGTTAAAGTGTCAGGGGGAAATGATGAAACTCAGATTTGAACAGAAGCTCGCAATTGCCAACACAATCGCTGAGCAAATCTTTCGTGAGCAGAGCTTAACGGCAAACCGGATGAATTGGAATCTGACGTTCCAAGGTTTTATGATTGCCGCATTCGCCCTAGTTGCCGCGGCCGAACTCACACAACCCGCCAGGATTTGGTTGGAAGTGGCAATATGTGTCGCGGGTAGTGTCGTTGCCGGGGTCACAATTGTCGGTATTCGTGCTGCACAAACCCAATCCTCTTACCTAAAAAATGAATTCAGAAGACAATTTATGCTGAATGAGTTTGTAAAGCCGGATTTTCCCTATCCCAGGCCGTTCTCGGCTGATCGAAATTCAAAGAACGCACGTTTTGTGTCGATTTCGATCCTTGGGGTGCTAATCCTGATGTGGGTTTCTCTCTTATCCGTCGTTGTCTATGAGCACTCAACAAGCCCGCGCCCAGTCTCGAACGCGATTTCAATCAAGACGACGGAATTGCAAACACACATAGAAATTCAAAAAACAAAATGACCGTACCAATTGGGTGTCCCTCGCGGTGAACTGTACCTTTAGGACGGCAAGGCACGCCGCCTAGGCTAGGACCGTCAATGTCGTCTTAGGGCCAAAACCAAAGGGGCGTCTTGGCGCCCATTGCGGTCATACCAATTTATTTCCCCCCCGAGCCCGAAACCGGACATAGACGACACCAAGCACCCTACTCTGCACTGCTGGATTAAATTCCGGGGGCAACGTCGGGTATTATGCGCGAAGGACTTCAACCAGGCGCTTGAACTCGGCGTCGTTGCTATCGCTTTTCCATCGGTTGAGGAACCGGCAAACGATCTGAAGATTTCCGCGTTCATAATGGCCGTCACTGTCGATCCGATCGAGCGAGGCCAGC
Organism: Asticcacaulis sp. MM231; assembly: GCF_964186625.1. Lineage (NCBI taxonomy): Bacteria > Pseudomonadati > Pseudomonadota > Alphaproteobacteria > Caulobacterales > Caulobacteraceae > Asticcacaulis > Asticcacaulis sp. MM231. The sequence continues at coordinate 1,335,058 of NZ_OZ075108.1, read as the reverse complement.
AATTCAACGTCCTCATGAGAGCCCCGGAATTGCAATGGCAACCCGCTGATTGCGCAAAGCCCGTCTTGCGACTTGATAAGGGCCATTATGTATTCCTCCAATTCCAGAGGAGACATGCGCAGGTCTTTGTTTTTCAATATGCGCTCGACCGTCTGCCCATTGGAATTGGCAGTGGTCTTCAAAGCCGTCTGCACCATCTCATAGATCGACTTTTCCGTCGGATTTAATATTTTACCGGGGGACCGGCCGCCGCCTTGCTTGGTTTTCCATTCAGGCCGTGAGTGCCACACCGCCAAAGAGTTGCCATTTATCATGGCGCGTGCATAATCGGCATAGTCTGGGTTTAGTTGCTGGAGCGTGCTTTCGGTAATCAGGAAATCCTTCGCTTTGACGTGCATAGCGCTCCAGGCGAGACCGTTGCCGCTTTTCGTGGTCTTGGACCAAGGCAGAGCAGGCTTGTAACAGATGACGACTTCGCCACGCTCGCCAACGGGTTCCACCATAGTTTCAAAGGTGCCCGGCTGATCCGTCGAAACAGTCCACCAAATATCGTTACCGGCACGGTGAATCCAGATGTCATCTACACTCTCGGTAATGATGGTCATAAGATTGAACCACCGCGACGCCACGGCCTTAGGGGGAAAGATGCCCGCCCACGTTTTACGGGCCATACGTTGCGCGCAGTAACTTTCCCTGTCGTTCGCTAGCCAATAGCCGTGGTCTTCGACAGCGTTCATGGTGGCGATACAGGAACGCTTTAGACATGCGTCCCACGCATAGTTCTCGCGGCCAAAATTGGCGATGTAGACCTTGCCAACCATCAGGCCAATTTCCGCCGTCCCCGTTTAACGACCGGGGTTGAGGCGCGTTCGGCACGTATACGCTCCAGCAATACCGAGGCCGGTTCATCGTTCGGGTCCTGGGGGACCAATTCGCCACGAAAGGCTTTTGACAGGATGGCCTGATCCAGATGGTCGATCAGCTTGCGAGCGCTGGTAGCTTCGGAGGCCAAACGGTCGATCCACGCAAAGGCGGATTCGATGCGGCGGACAATTTCAATTTGTTCGCCATGGGATGGCAATGCTACCGGAGTGGATCGAATAGCTCCCATTGAGAGGGAGGGTTGCGCCACAGCCTTTGCCGATAAAAGCAGTAGGCTTTTGCCCGCATCTGACCGTAAAAAAAGTTCCAAATAGCGCGGCGAGACGGACTGAGTGTAGGGCCTAGCCATGCCGATGTTAGGCCCAAGGAAGAATTTATCGTTCTCTGGAACAAGCGCCACCTGTCCAGTTCCGGCCCCAACGAAGACAACAAGCAGTTCACCGCCCGTCAAAATAGAACGCTCTAAGTGAGCCACGCTACTTGATTGGATTTTTGAAAAATCTGTCGGTTTAAATCCATTCAATCCCGCATTTTCCGCTTTGATGACTTTCAGGTCACCTGTCGGATCATACTTCACATAATCCGTGTATTCGAACCCTGCCAACTTGGTCACGAAGGCAAAACATCCAATTTGAAGCCATTGCCATTCAGGGGGTAACGACCATAGCTGGGCGAATTGATCACTGCTAACAGGATCGGGGACAGTTAGCTCCCTTGGTTTCGTAACTTTTTGCCCGGCCCGTTTCTTGCTTTCGAAGGCTCTCATGGACTGAGACATAAATAAGAGCTTGTCGCTTTCGATTTGCTGCACGACCTTTTTGGCGTCGAGAACACAATCCGGATTTTCCTCGCGCCAACGCGAAGTCATCTGGCCCGAGAAGCAACGTGCCAGTATCGCCTGTTTGTATTTTTCGACAAGGCGGGGGACGTATTTAAGGTTGTCGCGGGCGCGTTTGGACTTGGCAGTCAGGCTGTCGATTTTGCTGACAATCCGTCTCTGCTCCAAAAAAGGGGCCAGCGGAAAGGCCATATCAGCAGCCCGCGCACCCGAAAGCTCTTTAAAAGTGGTGCCGCTGGATAGGCTCTCTGCGTATGCAGTTGACGCCAGAAGATAGTGCCGTGCGTATTCTGGGCTACTCTCTGCCACTAAAATGAAGCTTTTAAAGCCTTGATTGGTGCAAAGTTCATTTGACGCAATCGCACAATACCCTATGGGCGCACGTGAGCTAAACAGTACGGCGCCGGGGGGCAACAGTTTAGCCGCGCTTTCAGAAAATCCTTTCACGCTAAGACTTCGCCTACCCTTAGCGATATATGTACCCTTGTATCCGGTCAGGTCTGCCGGTGTTAGCCATGAGATGCCTTGGTCGTCGAAATTGCTTTCGTCGCCCGCAGAAGGTGTACCACCTCCAACGATAGTCGAAACTTCACCGAAGGTTGACCAGAGCCATGTTGGGGGCAAATCCCATCTTTGCTCACTCATTCCGCGACCTCGGGTACCGCCTCAAGCTCGGGCTCAAGCTCCTCGGACAGGGCCTCTATGTCCTCCAATGCGGCTTTGAGATGGCCGATGATCGCGGCGGCGATGTCGTCCGGTTCTATTAGGCCCTCCTCGCCTTCTTCTTCATCATCGCGCAGCCAAGAGATATCGAGATTGTCATTGCGTGCCGCGATTGTGGCACGGTCGAAACTACGCCAACGGCCTTCCTCGCCTTCGGCAACACGCGGCGAGAGACCGTTCGGATTTTGGCCATAGGCAAGTTCGAACGCCTTGAAGTCCGAAAGTGTTAGTGGCCGGGTCTTTCCAAAAGCAGGCATATTGGCGCGCAAATCATAGACCCAAACGGTCTTGGTGTTGGCTTTATCCGTGTTGCCTCGGCGCAAGAACAGGACATTGGTCTTGACGCCTTGGGCATAGAAGATGCCTGTGGGTAGACGCAGGATGGTGTGCAAATCGCACAGCTCCATGAGCCAGGTGCGCAGGCGTCGGCCCGTATTGTCTTCAAATAGCACGTTATCCGGCAAGACCACGGCCGCGCGTCCGCCCGGTTTCAGAGCGCGAACAATATGTTCCACAAAAGCCAACTGCTTATTGGAGGTGTCCGCCGTGATGGAAAAATCGTTGCGAGTTGGGCGCCCCCCGCCCTTCTTTGTACCAAAAGGTGGATTGGTCAGGATAAGGTCGGCCTTGTTCAGGGCCTCGCCATCTGGAGACAGGGTGTCCACACTGTCTACACCGCCCTCGATCCCGTGCAGAATGAGGTTCATCAGGCACAGGCGATGGGTGTCTGGCACAAGCTCCGCGCCTTCATAGGCATTATGGCGCTGGAAAAAGGCTTGCGCCTCATTGAGCTTATAGAGATCGTCGGTATTGGATTTGATATAGTGGTCCGCCGCGACCAGAAAGCCCCCGGTGCCTGCCGCCGGGTCTTGGATAACCTCACCCGGCTGCGGCTTCATCAAGCGCACGATGGCGTCAATCAGTGTTCGGGGCGTAAAGTATTGACCGGCACCAGACTTCTTGTCTTCGGCGTTCTTTTGCAGCAAGCCTTCGTACATATTGCCCAGGCCCTCTTCACGGGCTGAAAACCAATCAAGCTGGCTGATATTTGTCGTCAGCGTCTTGAGATTGGTCGGCTTACGCAGGCGGGTTTGTGCATCGGTAAAAATGGCGTGGATGATCGGGTCCTTGACCTCAGGCTTGCCCAGGTCAAGCAACAAGCGCTTGTAGTAGTCGAGTTGGTCTATGCCCTCGCGGTCGGCCAATTGCGCCCAGCGATAGGCTTCCGGCAGACGATCCTCGCGGCCTGTTTCCTCAAGCATTTTGAGAAACAAAAGGTAGGTGAGTTCGGTGACGTACTCATTGTAGGTCACGCCGTCATCGCGCAAGACGTGGCAAAGGCCCCAGAGCTTAGCAACGATATCGTTAGTGGCGGCCATTTACCAAACCTCCGTAAGGCTCTGCCCGTTATCAAGGTAGTACATATTAAAACCCAACTCATTAAATACCGTAGGCATCAGCCGTTTCATCTCGGACGATGCTAAAATTGCTATTTGCAAATCGCTTATCTTTCCCCTTCTCCTTCTTTGATTCACCCCCCTTTCTTTGATGAAATATGACCAAAAAATCATATCAACGCAGGATGAAACCACCCAATCGACACTTTTTGAATAACCCGCGATCCAATTCACACCAATCCCGTTGACTGGATCGAAAAGGAACCGCGCATTATTTTCATTGCATATTAAACAACTGCCAAAATACAAACCAGTGATGACGTTGCTGGTATTTGCAATGCGAATTGTATTTCTTAGAACTGTACGTGAAATGTCGTGCCCAACACTTCCTTGCAGACTATTTTCATCACCATGGGCAGCCAAATATATTGAGTTAAAACCTCCCTTTCGGACGATATTTTCAATATTTATTCTCAGTGAAACGGCATCACAAAACATATCATATCTAAATGAAAAAGGGTTGTCGGTAGCAAGACCGCATACACTTTCAAATAAATTTTTCACGCTATGGTTTCCGTCAGACCACCATCGCGCCTCTATTACTGCCAAGCCTGTATTCATTCGTCACTCGCCCCTATGCTACCGCCCAAAGTTCTTCATTGATCAGCGCAAGGATGTTTGCAATCTCGCCATTAAAAACCTTGTTCATACGATTGAAGCCGCCGTCCCTCACGAAGGGCTCCTTATCCAATGCTTCGCTATCCACGACAATCTCTTTGGCGACTTGTTCACCGATGCGCGTCAGCCAACGCTTTTGCGGCTCTGTCCAGGTCTTTGACGACATGATGCGCCGCATGGCAGCACGCACACGATCTTCATAGGGAATGAGCGGGTCGCCTAAGGCCGCCTGGCGAACAAACCCGATAATGGAGGCTGCGATATCTTCGTTTTTGCTGTCGGCCCACGCGCGCTTAAGATTGGTCTCCGAAAAGCCGCTTCGGTCCAGCGCCATCCGCAACTCTTTGAGATCAGCGCGCGTCAAGTCACGCGGGCGCTGCACCACCAGTTTCAGCGCGGCAATGGTGTTGAGATTGTCGCGAACAAAAGTCGAGAATGTATCGAGGTAATCTTCCGGCCTTTCTGAAGCGCCATAACCGCGCGTAACAGACACCAATTCGTCTTCGTGATTAGATATTGGCACATAGCGCGGGTTGTCTCCCTCTGACTGCCAATCGAGCACTGGTCCAACCGCCGGGTTATCCCGCAACCATTGCCGAAGTATCACTGGGTCTGCCTGTTGAAGCCTTTCAAGAGTGCGCTCAGGCGTTTCTCCGGTTTCGGCCTCAAAGCGCTCACGGGCTTCATCTGGCAGCCGAGACAGACGTCGACGAAGCTTGACGATTAGCTGGTCGCGAATGGTGTCGCGCTCAAGGTCGGTATCTACGGACAAATATTCTCGGACAAGCTGGTCAAAGCTGATCGCCGGATTGACCACGATAGGCCGCATGTCCGTCAAATCCTGTAGGTGCGGATACAGGTCAACCGGATCAAAGATCCTGAATACCTCTTTGCCAATCTCATCACACTTACGGGTTGCGCGCCCGATCATTTGTTCATAGAGAATGCGGCTGTTCACGCGGCGCAGGAAAACCAGGTTTGTTATCGACGGCACATCAATGCCGGTAGTCAGCAGTTCGACCGTCACCGCGATTTTCGGGTTGGTGTCGTTTCTGAACGAACGGATCAAGTCTTTCACCCGGTCCACGCTACCCGTAATCTTGCGAACGGCGGCATCGTCAATTTCGCCATAGGCTTCGGCAAAAGCCTCTTTGAGAAGGCGGACAACAATATCCGCATGTGCGTCGGTGACCGCAAAAATTAGGGTTTTTCCGGGCAACGCGGGATCGATATGGTTGGTAAGCTCTTCGGCAACGACGCGATTAAAGGATTCCGTAATGACCTGACGGTTGAACTTTTCGACAGCGAAATGAAATTCATCCGGTGCATTGATTAAATCCACCTCGCCTGTTTTCGTATTTATGACCTCAAGCTCTTCGCCCCTCTCAAAGGTGATTCCGGCACGGGTCAATGCGGTTTCAATACGGATAGGTGGCTCGTGGTCGATCAAGAAACCATCCACGACAGCTTCACGATAGGAATAGCGATAAACCGGCTCCCCAAATATCTCGGTGGTGTGAAGAGCGGGTGTCGCGGTGAGTCCGATCTTGACCGCATCAAAATAATCCAGGAACTCGTCGGTACTTGGAGATATAGTCGTCCTGGCTACGGAAACTCAGTTCTTCATTCGACATTTCACGGTCTAGCAGATAACCCCTGTGACATTCGTCAATGACCATGAGGTCATATTGATCGACGGCGGGGGTGTTGGCCGGATCGCCGGCGTACAGAACCCGCTTCACAAGGCCCTGTATCGTGCAAATATGCACCTTGGTCTCAAGCTCCGGGGTTGTATCCTCCAAGCCCTTCAGGCCGTATATGTCGGCAAAGGTCTTTCCAGACACAACCTTAGTGGTTGAAAACTCACCCTCAGTCTGCGTTCCCAATGCACTGCGATCCACTACAAAGCAAATTCGCTTGAACCGCTTGGCCGTTAGCAGTCGGTACAGCATGGCTATAGCCAGCTTAGTTTTACCGGTTCCCGTTGCCATGGCCACGAGCATCTCACGGCGACCAGCCGCCAAACCGGCTTCAACCGCACGAATGGCGCCTTCCTGATAGGGGCGCAGGGGAAAGCCAAAATCGAACGGCATGGATTTCAGTTCGGCATCAGCCTTGTCCTGCTCGATATCTAGCCAACCAACCAAGCCTTCCGGTGTCGGCCAATCAGGTAGAGCCCGCCGATGATTGGCGGTGCGGCGGGTATCACGAAACCAAATGCCACTCGCCGTCTGAATTTGGCGAAGAAAGGCGCGACCATTAGTGGCAAATACGAACGGAACGTGGTGGCCATCTGCCAAGCCCTCTACGCCGACAAAGTCATGACCGCTCTTAATGCCTTTGGAATATCGTTCCGCTTGATCTATCGAGGCTGACACATTGCGACTTTGGCGTTTAGCCTCAACAATTCCCAACAGGCTTGTGCCGACGAATAAGGCATAATCCGCAGGACCGCTTTGAGTCGGCCATTCGGCAATCGCCAAGTTGCGTCCCTTTGCAGGCCTGACACCTTGACTATAACGTATGCTTTTTGTGTCAGCTTCCCAGCCTCGTAGGGCTAGTTGCTGATCAATGAGTTCGCGGGTGGCCGCTTCATCTAGCTCAATGCGCGATGCAGCTTGTTCGCTGCGGTTAATAGCGTCGAGGCGTTCGGCTCGCTCTACGGGCGTTGCGTGCTCGGCCGCCGTTTGAATAGCCTGTAGCTGATCAGCTAAGGCCAGTTTTTGCGCCTCGCTTTCTTCCGCCAAAAGCTGCCATTGTTCCCGTTCGGCCGCTTCGCGCTTCAGACGGTCCTCTACCGTTTCACGAGCTTTTGCTTCGTCTTCAGCGCGCTGATGCGCCCGGGCGGCCGCGTCTTGAGTTTCGGCTACCTTTGCGCGCAACGCCTCTATTTCGGCCTTGAAAGGCTCCGAAGCGTCAACAGGCGGGGGCGGCGGAACAAATGGTCCGGGATCAAAACTCAGATCGCGCGAATAGACGCGATGATACCAGATCGCTAATTGCCTTGCGAATTTGAGAGCGCTTAGCGCTTCGGTATAGCCGCCTTTATTTTCGTGCGCAGCCACGTTGCCGAGACGCCGCAAAGCGTGAAAAATGTCAGCAGCCTCTTTGGGAATTATGCTGTCATAAGTTAGCCGGCGGAGCGTTTCCTCGAAGGTTTCCCGCGCGCCCTTGTATTGAGCATGTCGCGCAGCAATCAATTTTGCCATTAGTTCGGCAAATTGCCGCAACTTGAATATTGCGGTTGCTGGATCTTCCCGAAAATAGCGTTCAGACAGTGCCCCCAACGCTACAAGCCTAGCCTCATGCACCTGCAAGAAATCAAAATTTACTGAAGTCAGAGTTCCACCCATGCGCGAACCTACCATTTTTTGTTTTAATGCCAATACCCGCTTTCAAATTAGCTTGTCCTTGGCGTCCTGCTTTAACGAATTGGCCGGAGTACGCAGTCTCTGCGAAGTGGTTTCCGTTCTCGGAGGTTTAACCGACCCTAGGTTTCGCGGCTTGGGCGGATTTCCGAAGTCTCGTCATCCGGCATCGTTCGGTTAATTCAGTCCAAGATCTCAATTCTAGCGAAATTTACTACCCCAGACCCAATTGCCCAGCATCAGGCTCGGGCATCAGAAAATGCTTCCCATCCGCGCATGTCCATAGTAATCCATTTTCACTTGACAACATTCACATTTGAATTAAAAGTATAAAAACTTCGAGTCCAAAATTGTTTGGGGCATAGGCGGGGGCATCTCCAAATATCCACCAAGCACTCATCATCAGATTTCAGATGGTTATTCTTGATGTTGCTTCCCGACCGGGGGCACCAGGAGCACGTTCACGAATGTGCGTAAATGTTTGAAAAATCCTTTAAAATCTGATGTATTTAAGGCTGTGACGTTCACAGTTGCTCACCCCCGTTCGCCCGTATACGCGCGCTTTAGTATCCCACCCCAGCAAAGCGATCCCCCTCCCTTTAAGGGTTATGGAACAAAAGCTTGTCAATCCGGCGTTCGTCCATATCGACAATCTCGACCTTGAAACGACCGAGTGTGACGATCTCGCCTTCCTTGGGGAAGCGCGCCAGCTTGTGCAGGATCAGTCCCGCCACCGTATGATAGCCCGGGCCGATCTCGAAATCCTCGCCGACGACATCACCCAATTCGACCAGATCGGCGCGGCCATCGACCAGGAAGGAACCGTCTTCACGCCGCACAATCATCAGGCGTTCGTCGTCGTGGGCCTCGTTCAGATCACCGGCGATCATTTCCAGCAGGTCGGTCGGGGTCAGCACACCCTCAAAGCCGCCATACTCATTGACGACGAAGGCCATATGCAGGGGCAATTCCTTGAAAAGCTCCAGCGCCTGCAACAGCGAGGTGGTGAGCGGAATGAAGATCGGCTCCTGCACCAGCACCGTCAGATCGAGGACATGGCCGCCCAGCAGCGCATCGGCGATATCGCGCTTGTGCGCCACACCCACAGGTTCCTCCATATCCTGCCCGCGCGTCACCACGAAGCGCGAATAGGGACAGTCGCGGATCTGGCGGGAGATGGCGGCCGCGTTATCATCGAGCGACACGCGGTAGACCTCGGTGCGCGGCGTCATGGCCACGCGCACGGTGCGGTCGCCCAGGCGCATGATCTCGGTCATCATCTGCTTCTCACCGGGCTCGATCAGGCCGGCGCCCATGCCTTCGGCCAGGGTCAATTCGACCTCTTCCTGCGTGATCGCCTCGCCGCTTTGATCGCGGATGCCGAGCAGCCTCAGCACCAGCGAGGTCGAGCCGGTGAGCAGCGTCACGAAGGGCCCCAGCGCCACGGATAGCAGGTGCAGCGGCCGCGCCACCACGCTGGCGATGCGTTCGGGGAACAGCATGGCCAGCCGCTTGGGCACCAGTTCGCCGATGATCAGTGACAGATAGGTCAGGATAACGACGACGACGCCGGTGGAGATCACTTCGGAATAGGGCGCCAGCAGCGGGATGGGGTTGATCAGCTTGTCGAGTTCGCCCGCCACCGTGGCCTGACCATAGGCGCCGGCCAGAATACCGATCAGAGTGATGCCCACCTGCACGGCCGACAGGAAGCGATTGGGATCGTTCGACAGCTTGAGCGCTTCGGCGGCGCCCTTGTCACCGCGTTCGGCACGGCTCTGCAACTTGTTGCGCCTGGAGGACACCACGGCCAGTTCGGACATGGAGAAGATGCCGTTCAGCACCACAAGGAGCAGGACGACGGCACCGGCAAAGAGCAACATGAGGGGAAGAATCCAGACGAAGCCTTGTGCGGCCACGCTTGAACGTTAACGGCATTGCAGTTGCGGTGCAATGCAAACGCCCTGACATCTGCGTGATGAAAGGCAAGATTTTACCCCGGATAAGGCACGGATTCAGAGTAAGGCCTAAGGGCAAGGCCAGCCACTCTCCGTGACCGACGGCAAAGCCGTCATTCCCCCGTCGCCAGGTGAACCGCTTTTGGCGGTTAAGCCCTAAAATCCGTGCCTTATCCGTGGCTCAAATTTTACGATCAGGGCGGTCCCCGAAACGGCGGGCGCGAAGCTTGCGCTGATTTTGCCGCCGTGCGCCTTTGCAAGGCCAGATCCGCCCGCGCCGCTTCGATACCGTCAGTATAGTCGACATAGGTCACTTTGGACGTAACCGATGCCGCTTCGGCGGCGTCACCCAGGATCCCCGCCGGGGCTTCCTGAACGACAGCGATCTGCGGCGCCGGTGTTTCGGCCACTTTCTGTATCGGTTTAACAGGGCGGTTGTGATCCTGAGGGATTGTCGTTGTGGCGTTTTGGGCGGCATCCCACCATTGGCCGAGATCGCGGCGGCGCTTTTCGCCCCATTCCAGCGTGTTCGCCAGCGACACGCGAGCCTTGATGGCCTCGATCTCGTGGGTGGCGCGTTCGGCTTCGATCTTGCGCGGATCGGGGGCGTGGCGCTCGGCGCGGTCGCAGCGGCTGTAGAGACGCTCGATCACGGCGGCCACGCGCACGGCGCGCTCGACGCCCGGCATGTCTTCGGGATCATCCATGGCGGTGATTTTTAACAGCATCCGGTCGGCAAAGGCGCGCAAAAGCCCGCGCCGTTCCTCGGGTGAAAGCTGTTCCTGTGCTGTGCGGTCATCCAAAGCCATCCGGATAGAATGCACCGGGAAATAAGGGCGGGGATAGATTGGGGCTATCAGGATCGTGGCAAACTGCGCGATTGCTCCCAAAAAAACTAATTTAATTTGCCCTCGGCAGATAAATCAGCTTCATCGTCTTCTTCACTATAATTAAATTCGACATTACTTTGTATATGCCAACCGCTCGGCGTGGAAGGCGATATGGTCGTCGATAAAGCTCTGGATGAAGTAGTAGCTGTGATCATAGCCCTCATGATAGCGCATCATCAGCTTCTGACCCGCCGTGGCGGCCGCCTGTTCGAGCAGGTCCGGCATCAGTTGCGTTTCGAGATAAGGATCACTCAGCCCCTGATCGATCAGGATCGTATCGAACGGCAGGCCCTTGCCTTGCGATAGCAGGAGGGCGGCGTCATAAGGCTCCCAGGCCGTATGATCCTGCCCCAGATAGGCGGCCAGCGCCTTTTGCCCCCACGGCGCGCGGCTGCTCGAGGCAATCGGGGAAAAGGCCGAAACCGACCTGTAGAGATGCGGATGGTTCATGGCGAGGGTGAGCGCGCCATGCCCGCCCATGGAGTGACCGAAGATGCCGCGTCGCTTGGGGTCGGACGGGAAATTGGCCTCGATCGCCTCGATCAGATCATGGGTGATATAGGTTTCCATCTGGTAGTTCGGCTTCCACGGCGCTTGCGTGGCGTCGACATAGAAGCCGGCGCCCTGCCCCAGTTCGCCGGTGTTGTCATCGGCGGCGACCGCACCGCGCGGGCTGGTATCGGGCGCCACGATGACAAGCCCCAGTTCGGCGGCCTTGCGATAGGCGCCGGCTTTTTCGGTAAAGTTGCTGGCGTTGCACGTCAGGCCCGACAGCCAGTAGAGCGTGGCGAAAGGCGCGTCCGTGCGCTTTTCCGCCACATCGGGCACAAACACGCTGACGCTCATCGGCGTCTGCGTGGCGGGACTGTCATGGCGGATAAAATAGAGAATGCCGTCGTAGAGACGATGCTGAGCGACGAAGTCCACTGAATACATCCCAATCCCTGCTATGTTAGCCTCAGAACGAAGCGGATCATGACAGGGACGGGATAGGGTTTTCAGACGCTTTTCAGGCTGGAATCATAATTTCTGATAAAGACGAATACTTAGATTTCAATAATTGGCTCACAATACAATAACTGACGACCAACCTTTGCTTTCATAGTGTCCGGAAGGCAATCAGAATGAGCATAAATAATAACCTCGATATTTCGATCCTCTACAAAATCTTCATACTCAGAAAGACGTACAAAACTAATAGCCGCAGATTGCTCTATTTGAGATTTTAAAATGCCCGCTTCACACAAGCTACAGATGTAGTAGACGGAATCCGAGGTTATTTCCATCAGAAAACCACAACCGAACGGATGCTTTCGCCCTTGTGCATCAGGTCGAAGGCTTCGTTGATGCGTTCCAGCGGCAGGGTGTGGGTGATCATCGAGTCGATCTCGATCTTGCCGTCCATGTACCAGTCGACGATCTTCGGCACATCAGTGCGACCGCGCACGCCGCCAAAGGCCGAGCCCTTCCAGACGCGGCCCGTCACCAACTGGAACGGACGGGTGGAGATTTCCTTGCCGGCCTCGGCCACGCCGATGACGATGCTCTCGCCCCAGCCGCGGTGGCAGGCTTCGAGCGCCTGACGCATGACCGTGGTGTTGCCGGTGCAATCGAACGTGTAATCGGCGCCGCCACCGGTTAGCTCGACCAGATGGGCGACGATATCGCCGTCGATCTCTTTCGGATTGACGAAGTGGGTCATGCCGAAGCGCTCGCCCCATTCTTTCTTGGCGTTGTTGAGATCGACACCGATGATCTTGTCAGCACCGACCATTTTCAGGCCCTGAATGACATTGAGGCCGATGCCGCCGAGACCGAAGACGACCGCGTTGGCGCCAGGTTCGACCTGGGCGGTATTGGTCACCGCGCCGACGCCGGTGGTCACCCCGCAGCCGATATAGCAGGCCTTGTCGAACGGCGCGTCATCACGGATCTTGGCCAGGGCGATCTCCGGCAGGACGGTGTGGTTCGCGAAGGTGGAGCAGCCCATATAGTGATAGATCGGCTGGCCCTTGTAGGAGAAGCGCGTGGTGCCATCGGGCATCAGGCCCTTGCCTTGCGTGGCGCGGATGGCGGTGCACAGGTTGGTCTTGCGCGACAGGCAGGATTTGCACTGGCGGCATTCCGGCGTGTAAAGCGGGATGACGTGATCGCCCGGTTTCAGCGAGGTGACGCCCTCTCCGACCTCGATCACGATGCCGGCGCCTTCATGGCCCAGGATGACCGGAAAGATGCCTTCTGAGTCGAGACCATCGAGCGTGTAGGCGTCGGTGTGGCAGATGCCGGTGGCCTTGATCTCGACAAGCACTTCGCCATAGCGCGGCCCTTCCAGATCGACTTCGACGATTTCAAGTGGCTGATTGGCGGCAAAGGCGACGGCGGCGCGGGTCTTCATGGCAGGGCTCCTCAATTTGTGGTGCCTTTGTGCGAAGCTTTGCGTCGTTTGACAAGGCTTAAACGACACCCCAACCGCCTTTGATATGAGGCAAGCTCCTGATCCATGGCGATATTTTACCCCGCGCAACCCATCCGTCAGTCTTTTTACAGGATGCTTACAGTCCGTTAACCGAACAAGAGTAAAACCTGTTTATTATCAGATGGATAAGTATCGGAGTACCACATGACCATTAAGGCGCGTATTCTCGCTCTCGTCGCTTGCTTTGCTATCATGGCCGCAGCCGTCACCGGGCTGGGCCTGATGACGATCAATGATTACAATAAGATGCTGCAAACCGCCGACAAGGCGCAGGACAACGCCTATCGCGGTGAACACCTGAACCGCCTGGTCACCGCAGCGGTCATGGAATCGCGTGGCGTCTACATGGCCAAGGATACCAAGGAAGCGACCAAATATGCTGACGGTATTGACAAACAACTTGGTGACATCAGCGAGCTGATGACCGAATGGAAGGCCGGGCTGGCGCCGGGTGAACTGCCGGAATTCGCCGCTGTCGAGGGCAAGGCAAACGAGTTCATCAAGATTCGCCGCGAAACCGCGCGTCTGGGCCGTGAAGTATCGCCGGAAGCCGCCAGCGAACAGGGCAACAACGAGCCCAACCGGGCGAACCGCAAGGCCTTCCAGGCCACGATCGACGCCATGGTCAAGCATATCAAGGCCAATCTCGAAGTCTCCAAATCCGAGATGGAAGACTATAAGAACACCCGCGTGTGGCAATTCCTCCTGATCGCCGCCACCGGCATCATTGCCCTGATCGCCGCCTCCTTGTGGGTCGCTATCAAGTCGATCTCGCGCCCGCTCAATCATGTCGCCGAAAGCGTCATGCTGATCTCCGAAGGCGCCTACGATACGCAGGTGCCCGATGCCAAAGGCAAGGACGAGGTGTCGTCCCTGTGGCGCTCGATCCGTACCCTGCGCGACCGTGCCGCCGAAGGTGAGGTGCTCAAGGCGCACCAGCAGGAAGAAGACATGCGCATCGCCGACAATATGCGCAATGAACGCAACCGCATCGCCTCAGAGTTCGAACAGAGCATGGGCGACCTGGCCAAGCGCTTCGCCGTTTCCTCGCGCACCGTGGCTGAATTGGCCAGAGGCCTGAGCCATAACGCCGACGAAGCCTCCGCCCGCGTCAACTCCGTCAATACCGCCGCCATCGAGGCCGCCAACAACGTCCAGAGCGTCGCGGCCGCCACCGAGGAACTCTCGGCCAGCGTCAACGAAATCAACGAGCAGGTGACCCGCACATCGCAGGTCACGCAACTGGCCGTGGACGAAGCCGCCAAGACCGAGGCCGCCATCCAGACCCTGAGCACCGCCGCCCAGCAGATCGGCGAGGTCATCAACCTGATCCAGGCCATCGCCGCCCAGACCAACCTGCTGGCGCTCAACGCCACCATCGAGTCGGCGCGTGCCGGTGACGCCGGCAAGGGCTTCGCGGTCGTCGCCTCCGAGGTCAAGCAACTGGCCCAGCAAACTGCCAAGGCCACCGATGAGATCCGCAGCAAGATCGGTGAAATCCAGTCGGCCACCACCGAAACGGTGTCGAGCATCGACACCATCGTCCGGACGATCGAACAGATTGGCGGCCTGACCACCGCTATCGCCGCCTCGGTCGAGCAACAGGGCTACGCCACGCAGGAAATCGCCAGCAACACCAACCGTGCGGCTGACGGCACCCGCGAAGTGACCGGCCACATGACCGGCGTGGGCGATGCCGCCCAGCAGACCGGCGAAGCGGCGCAAGCCTTGCTCGGCCTGTCCTCCGATCTCGAACACCGCTCGGAAGACCTGCAAACCGAAGTGATGAGCTTTGTCGGCCGCCTGCGCGCCGCTTAAAGATCCTCTATAACCCTGAAAAAGCCCGGTCAGTTCTGCTGACCGGGCTTTTTTATAGCCTCTACTGTATGCCGCCAAGCGTGGGCAGCCTTATTTTCACATACATCAGATTTGTATGATTATTGGCCTTGACGATCCGCGCGCCAGGGCTTAGCCCTGAGTGAAAATGATAACGTTGTCATACAGAGAGATGTTCATGCGCCCGATTCTCAAGACCGCCTTTATGGGCCTGGTCTCCGCCCTAGCTCTGGCCACGGCCGTCCAGGCGGCCCCGATTGCCACCCTGGACCGCAACGGCGCCTGGGTTAGCGTCGAGGCCTACGGCCCCAACGTCATCCACGTCACCATCGCCGCCGACAAGGCCGAAGCGCTGAAAGGCCCCGGCTACGGCATCCTGGCCGATCACGCCGATAACGGCGCCTTCAAGCAGAGCAAGGACGCTGGCGGCGACCTCTTCGCCTCCAGCGGCCTGACCCTGCAGGTCAATCCCGCGCCGCCGGCGCGCACACCGAGCCAGGGCGAAAAGTATTTCGCCCCGTCGCTGGCCCCGGTCGGGCTGCTGATCAAAAACGCCAAAGGCGAGACCGTCCTGACCCTCAATAGCTGGGAAATGTCGCCGCATGAGGTGGCCGGTGAAAAGACCTATCAGGTCGGCGCCGCCTTTGCCGCGCCGGAAGGTGAGCACTATTACGGCATGGGGCAGAACCAGGAATCGCTGTCAGGCCTCGACCTGCGCGGCCGCGTGCTGGATTGCCAGCACTGGTATGACGCCCCGGCCGGCGAAACCGTCTGTGTGCCCTTCATGGTCTCGTCCAAAGGCTACGGCATCGTCTGGGACAACGCCTCGCAGACCCGCTTCATTGGCGGTGTCAATGGCAAGCTCGGCTTCCAGTCCAAGGTCGGCGAACGCGTGTCGTTCTTCGTTATCACTGGTTCGACGCCGGAAGAGATTTACGCAGGCTATGCCCGCCTGACCGGCAAGACGCCGATCCCGCCCAAGTCGGTGTTCGGCCTTATCCAGTCCAAGGCACGCTATGACAGCCAGGCGGAAATCCTGCGCGTGGCCACCACCTACCGTGACAAGAAGTACCCTCTCGACGTCATGGTCCTTGACTGGTTCTACTGGACGCGCATGGGCCAGATGGACATCAATCCGGCTGAATTCCCCGACCCGGACGCCATGAACAAGCAACTGCACGACATGGGCCTGCAGTCGATCGTCTCGATCTGGCCGCGTTACGAGACCTCGGGCCGTTACTTCAACGAACTCGACCACAAGGGTTTTCTGCTCAAGGACAAGGACGGCAAGACCGTCGATGGCCTGCCCTTCCGCTCTGACCGCACCGGCGGCCTGATCGATTCGACCAACCCTGAAGCGCGCAAGTGGTTCTGGGAGCACGCCCGCGACAACATCCTGTCGCACGGCTTCGATTATCCCTGGCTCGATGAGACCGAGCCCGACCTGGTGCCGGATGGTTTCCACTATTCGATCGGCACCGGCGACCGCTATCACAACCTGTTCCCGCTTGTTCACGTCGAGGGCGTGCAGCAGGGCATGCGCGAATGGAAACCGAACAAGCGCGCCCTGATCCTGTCGCGCGCCGCCTATCTCGGTTCACAGCGTACCGGCGCCCTGTTCTGGTCGTCCGACATCCAGCCGACCTGGGAAGCGCTCCAGCGCCAGATACCGACCGGCCTCAACATGACCGCGTCCGGCATCGCCTATTGGGGCAATGACATCGGCGGCTGGCAATGGCTGCCGCAGACCACCAGCTTCACCGGAACGCCGCTGCTCGATCCATCGGACGCGCGCGAAACCGTGGGCCAGAACAACGACTATCCGGAACTGTTCACGCGCTGGTTCCAGTACGGCACCTTCCTGCCGACCTTACGCCTGCACGGCGACAAGAAGCACACCGAAATCTGGGCCTTCGGCAAGCAGGCTGAGGCGATCCTGGCCGATTACGATCGCCTGCGCTACCGCCTGATCCCTTATCTCTACAGTTCCGCCAAGACGACCTACGACACCGGCGCACCGTTCATGCGCGCCCTGTGGATGGACTTCCCGAACGATCCGAACGTCGCTGATATCGGCACGCAATACATGTTCGGCCCGGCCTTCCTCGTCGCCCCTGTCACCAAACAGGGTCGAACGGAAAAGGACGTCTACCTGCCGGCCGGCACCGACTGGTACAACTACTGGACCAATGAAAAATTGACCGGCGGCCAGTGGGTCAAGGTGGCCGCGCCCATTAACCAGATTCCGGTGTTCGTCAGGGCCGGATCGATCGTGCCGGTGGGTTCGGATATCCAGTCGACCGCCACGAAACAGGCCATCACCGCGCTCAAGGTCTATCCCGGCAAGGACGGCGATTTCAGCCTCTACGACGACGATGGCGTGAGCTACGACTACGAAAAGGGCAAGGGCGCGGTGACCACCACCCTGCACTGGAATGACGCTACGCAAAGCCTGACCGCGACCGGTTCGGACAAGGCATTCGCCAAGTCAGCGCCCGGTCTGGTGCAGATCGTCGGCAAATAACAACGGCGGGAGGAACATCATGCGCGTACTGAACAGCCTTATCGTTCTTGGTGTCGCGCTGCTGGCGCTTCCCGCTTTTGCTCAAAAGGCGACCCCGCCGGTCTCAGTGACCGGCGGGCAGATATCCGGCACGGATACCGGCGAGGTGCGCACCTTCCTTGGCGTGCCCTTTGCCGCCCCGCCAGTGGGTGAATTGCGCTGGCGCGCGCCGCAAGCGGTCGTGCCTTGGAGCGGCGTGAGGGCAACCACGACGCTTTCGGCGGCCTGCGCTCCCAATGCGGACTGGCTGCCCAACCCCAAGAGCGAAGACTGCCTCTATCTCAATGTCTGGGCGCCAGAACAAGCCGATCGGGCAAAGGCCGAAAAGCTGCCGGTCATCGTCTGGATTCACGGCGGCGGCTATTATGGCGGCACAGCCGGTCAGCCCCTTTTCGATGGCGGCAACCTGGCCCGGCATGGCGCTGTTGTCGTCACCCTCAACTATCGACTCGGCATATTCGGCTTCTTCGCCCATCCGGAACTGACCGCAGAATTGCCCGATCAGTCTTCCGGCAACCAGGGCATCGAGGACCAGATCGCCGCTCTGCACTGGGTAAAGGACAATATCGCGGCCTTCGGTGGCGATCCCGAACGCGTCACCATCATGGGCGAATCCGCCGGAGGCGAATCCGTGGCGATCCTGGTCGCGTCACCGCTGGGCAAGGGGCTTTTCCAGCGTGCCATCGCTGAAAGCGGCAATGACGCCCTTCCCCTTGCCCCCAGCGAGAACGCGCACTTCGACCGCACCGCTGCCGAAGCCAAGGGGATGGCTTTTTCAAAGGCGGCCGGCGCGCACCACCTCTTCGACCTGCGCGCCATGAGCCTTGAGACCTTAGCGAAGCAGCCGTGGTCGCCGGTGCCGATCGTCGACGGGCATGTGCTGCATGAAGACCTGACCACGACCTATCAGAACCATCGCCAGAACGACGTCCCGATTCTGGTCGGCTGGAACGCAGAGGAAGGCAAGGACCTGGCGCCCGAAATCCTGGGCACCAGTGATTTTACAGCCGCCAACCATAGAGACCTGATGGCCCGGCTCCTCGGTCATGCGCCGACGGATGCCCTCTTGAAAACCTATCCCGGCGCCACCGATGCACAGGCCAGGGCCTCCATCAACCAGTTGACCAATGACTGGTGGGGCTGGCGGATGCAGTACTGGGCCAATCTGCAACGACAAAACAGTCATTCGAAATCTTACGTCTACTTCTTCGCCCATCGCCCGGCAGAACTGCCCAATTGCGGCTATGGCTGCGGCATAGGTCATGGGGCGGAAATCCAGTACGTCTTCGATCATCTCGATTGGGAACAACGTCCCTGGACGGCCGAAGACAGGCGTTTGGCCACTGAGCTATCCGACCGATGGGTAGCGTTTGCCGCGACCGGTGATCCAAACCGCAGGTCTTTGCCCGTCTGGACGGTGTTCGATGGCTCTAACGCTTCGATCTTCCGGATCGGCAGCGACACAGACAGGTTGCCAGATTTCGACCTCTTCATCCCTTAAGTTCGCCTGATGGCGCCGGCGTCTGCTTACCAGGGGCATGCAATTTCTGTCCGGCCTTGATAAAACCGTCACATTGCCCTGATACTCCCGGCGGATTAAAAAGGGATGCCCATGACCATCGACCGCCGCCGCTTTCTGCTCTCCGCGTCTCTGGCCGCCTCTCTGGGCAGCCTGCCCGCCTCGATCGCCCGCGCGCTCGATATTCCGGCGAAAAGCACCACCGGCACGATCATGGATGTCGAGCACATCGTGATCCTGACGCAGGAAAACCGCTCGTTCGATCACTATTTCGGCACGCTCAATGGTGTGCGCGGCTTTTCCGACCGCTTCCCGATCCCTACGGTGAACGGCACGGTGTGGTCGCAGCCCGATGAGCACGACAAGACGCACCTGATCGCGCCTTTCCGGCTCAATACGGTGCAGGACTTCAAATATATGCGTACCGATGGCACGCCGCACAGCTTCCCCGATGCGCAGGCCGCCTGGGATCTCGGCCGCCTGTCCAACTGGCCGCAGGCCAAGCACAATCACAGCCTGGGCTATTTCACGCGCGACGACATTCCCTTCCAGTTCGCCATGGCCGAAGCCTTCACGATCTGCGACGCCTATCACTGCGCGATCCATACCGGCACAAATTCGAACCGCCTGTTCATCTGGACCGGCACCAATGATCCTTCGGGCGCGCATCATGGCCCGGCGATCGACAACGGCTACGACAACCTGAAAAGCGATCCTCAGGGCCACGGCGGCTACACCTGGGTGACCTACCCGGAGCGCCTGACCTCGGCTGGCATAAGCTGGCAGGTCTATCAGGACATGGACGATAATTTCACCGACAACCCATTGGCCGGCTTCAAGCTTTACCGCATGGCCGACAAATCGAAATCGCCCGCGCTGGCCGAACTGGCGGCGCGATCCTTGCGCACCCGCGCGCTCGACAAGCTGAAAGACGACGTGCTGACGGAAAAGCTGCCGCAGGTGTCGTGGATCGTCGCCACCGCCGAGGGTTCGGAGCATCCGGGGCCGTCTTCGCCGGCGCAGGGCGCGGACTATACCGCCCGCGTGCTCGATGCCCTGACCGCCAATCCGGCGGTATGGGCCAAGACGGTCCTGCTGATCAATTTCGACGAGAACGACGGCTATTTCGACCATGTGCCGCCGCCGTCAGTGCCCGCCAAACTCGATGGCGTGCCCTATGGCGAGAGCCAGGTTGACACCGCCGGTGAATACCACAACGACAAAAACTGGAAGGACCGGCCCTATGGTCTTGGTCCGCGCGTGCCGCTCTATGTGATTTCGCCATGGAGCAAGGGCGGTTTCGTCAATTCGCAGGTCTTCGACCACACCTCGGTCATCCGCTTCCTTGAGGCGCGCTTCGGCGTTCACGAACCCAATATCAGCGCGTGGCGCCGTGCGGTCTGCGGCGACCTGACGACCTGCTTTGATTTCGCCAACCCAAACAGCGAAGCCTTCTTCCAGAAACTGCCCGAGACCGCCGCCACCGCCGAGCGCGCCCGCAAGCTCTCCGGCCAGCCCAAGCCACAGCCGCCCGAACAGATAAGCCCGCCGGTGCAGGAAAATGGCCAGCGCCGGGCGCGGCCCCTGCCCTACCGCTTTAACGTCCAGGTCAAACCATCCCCCATCGGCCACGGCATATCGCTCGAATTCGTCAATGACAGCATCGACACAGCGGTTGTTTTCCACGTCTATGACCGTAATGCTGTGAAAAACCCTCCCAAGCGCTATACAGTCAAGGCCAACGGTCAACTGTTTGCCACGATATCTGCGACGGATGACGGCAAGTTTGACTACGACATCCTAGGGCCAAATGGCTTTTACCGCCATTTCGCCGGAACGGGTGCTTGTCCGGTAACGATCGAGAGCGGCAAGGTTTTGTCCCTGCATGCGTTCGGTGGTGAGACGCTCACCGTTACAGTCACCGACAATGCTTACGGTCAGCCAGCGCAAAGCTTGACCACGGCGAAAGGCCTCAACGTCAACCTCATGGCCTTCGATCTGGCAGTCAGTGATGGCTGGTACGATATCACGCTTTCAGGTGACGGCTTCAGCCACCGTTTCGCCGGTCATATTGAAAACGGCCAACCGTCTATGACCGATCCGGCGCTCGGCGGGCCGGCCGTGATGAAACTTGTCTGAAACCACAAAACCGGCCAATAAGGGCGGATGACGCTGACAGCCCGCCTTCGCACTCTCCCCTACCTGCCCCTGCTGACCGGACTGATGGTCCTGCGGCTGGTGACGTCGTCACGCGCCGGTCTGGTGCCGGACGAGAGCTATTACTGGCTGTGGGCGCAGCATCCGGCGCTTGGCTATTACGATCACCCGCCCATGGTGGCGTGGTGGATCGCGGGCTTCACCGCCCTCGCCGATGTCGCCGTGCTGGTGCGCCTGCCGTTTATCTTAAGCTTCGTGGCCTTGAGCTGGCTGATGTACGATACGGCGAAGGTGTTGTTCAGCGCCTCCGTGGCGCGCCGCACCCTGCTGTGGCTCAATGCCTGCGTGCTCCTGAGTGTCGGTTCGGTCATCGCAACGCCCGATCCCCCGTCGGTGCTGATGTGGGCGTGCGGCCTGTGGGCGCTGGCGAAGCTGCATACCACCGGCAAGGGCTGGTGGTGGCTGGTGTTTGGCCTGTTCGCCGGTCTGGGTTTCGAGGCGAAATACACCAACCTGTTCCTTGGCGTCGGCGTCATCGCCTGGTTGGCGCTCGACAAGGATGCCCGCCGCCACCTGCTGACGCCGTGGCCGTATTTTGGCGGGCTGATCGCCGCGGCCGCCATGGCGCCCAACCTGATCTGGAACGCCCACCACAGCTGGATCACCTTCGCCAAGCAGTTCGGGCGCATCGAAGGCAGCCACTTCACCGCCAAATACCTGATCGAATTCCTGATTTCGCAGCCCTTGCTGATCAATCCGCTGATCTTCGTCTTCGTCGTCACCGGCGTCATGATGTGGTGGCGTAACCGCCATGACAGCCGCCTGACCCTCCTGATCGCCCTGCCCCTGCCCTTGCTGGCCTATATGCTGGTGCACGTCTTCCATGACCGCATCCAGGGCAACTGGCCGGCGCCGGTCTATCCCGGCCTGATCGTGCTGGCGGCGGCGGCCTCCGAGACCGTCACCGGCAAGTGGTTGCCGCGCCTGCGCGCGTGGTCGGCACCGTTCGGCATTGGTCTAAGCGTCATCGCGCTGATGTATCTGGCGCTGGGCAATCTGGGCCCCAGCCTTGCCGGCGCAGCGGGCCTCAGTCAGGGCTGGAAGCCGCTCACCGAGACAATCGTGGAAAAAGCGGCTAAGCTCGATGCCGACTGGATCGCCACCACCGATTACAACACACAGGGCGAACTGGCGCACGCCATGGGCGGCAACACCTTCTCACCGGTGCCGCTGGTCGAACGCGAACGTTATGGCTGGCCGACCTATGAAAATATCCTGTTCCGCAAACGCGCCCTCATCGTGGTCGATGCGTCACACAGCCCCGATCTGGCGAAGTGCTTCAACGACCTGACCGATCAGGGCACGGTTTCACGCCTGAAAAAGCCCGGCAAGAAGTCAGATTTCCGACTCTATACCGGGCGTCTCAAATATGTCGGCTGTAATCTGGATTAGGTTAGGGTAAGGGAATCCACAGATAAGCCTTCTTAAGCCAGGGTCGCCTCAAGCGTGATCGGCACCGATGACAGCGCCTTGGAGATCGGGCAATTGGCCTTGGCGCCGGCGGCGATAGCGTCGAACTGTTCCTGAGAAATACCGGGGATTTTCGCGGTCAGTTTCAGCGTGATGCCGGAGATGGCAAAGCCGCCTTCGGCCGGATCGAGCTTCACCGAGGCTTCGGTGTCGATGCTGTCAGCGGTGAAGCCAGCCGCGCCGAGCGCGAAGGCCAGCGCCATCGAGAAACAACCCGAATGGGCGGCGGCGATCAGTTCTTCCGGATTGGTGCCTGACTGGCCATCGGCGTTTTCAAAACGGAGCTTGAAGCTGTAGGGCTGGCTGTTCAGCACCTTGCTTTGCGTCGTCAGCGTGCCTTCGCCTTGCTGGCCATTGCCGGCCCAGTGCGCCTGTGCGGTACGGATCATGCGGAACTCTCCTGTTTGATGTGGGAAGACCTTTTTTTATCCCCCTTTGTGCGACAACTCAATGAAGCCCTGCCGCTTTTCCTTTGTCCGAAATGTCGGATACGCCTATGAAGGCGGTCTGATATGGGGAGACGGCATATGCCATCCGATACTGCACCCGCAAACGGGCGTTCTTTCACGCTCTTTCTGCTGATCATCGTCTATGCGCTGAACTTTCTCGACCGGCAGATCCTGAGCATCCTGAAAGAGCCGATCGCCGCCGAACTGCACCTCAATGATGCCCAGCTCGGCTGGATGGGCGGCCTCGCCTTTGGACTGCTTTACAGTGTGCTGGCTATACCCGTCGCCTGGCTCGCCGATCGCTATTCGCGCGTCACAATCATGGCCGCCTCTCTGGCCATCTGGTCGGGCTTCACGGCGCTCTGCGGACTGGCGACCTCGTTTCCGCAGATGTTTCTGGCGCGGATGGGCGTCGGTGTGGGCGAGGCCGGCGGCGTGCCCCCCGCCTACAGCCTGATCTCGGATATGTATCCGCAGAAGCAACGCGCCCGTGCCATGGCCGTCTATTCGCTGGCCATCCCGATCGGCAGCGCGGCCGGTATCCTGTTCGGCGGCCTAATGGCGGCGCAGGTCAACTGGCGCTGGGCGTTTCTCGTCATCGGCGGCATCGGCGTCCTGCTGGCGCCGGTGTTTCGGCTGCTGGTGAAAGAGCCGGTACGCGGCCGGTTCGATGCGCCGCGCGAGGGCCAGCTCAGCCTGATCGAGGTGGTCAGGCTGGCGGCCAGCAAGTCCAGTTTCTGGCTCATGGCCTTTGGCGCTTCCTTCGCCTCGCTGGTAGGATATGGCTTCCTCTACTGGTTCCCGACGTTTCTGGCGCGCAGCCTGCATATGGATATCGTCAGCCGCTCGCAGCTTTTCGCCGGCGCCTTTCTTATCAGTGGCATCATCGGAATCTTAAGCGGCGGCATACTGGCCGATAAGCTCGGCACGGCGCGCAAAGGCGCCTATCCGCTGGTTCCCGCCATTGCTTTTCTGTTGTCGGCACCGCTTTACGCCCTGTGTATCATGGCCAAGACCCCGCACGCCGCGTTTTTCCTGATACTGATCCCGCAGGCGCTGGGTCTGATGTGGTTCGGGCCTCTGCTGACGGCGGTCCAGCATCTGGCGCCGGCGTCCTCACGCGCGCTGATAGCGGCTTTGTTCCTGCTGATCACCAACCTGATCGGTCTCAGCGCCGGGCCGTACTTCTTCGGCAAGGTGTCGGAACTGCTCAAGCCGGAGTACGGCGCGGACTCGATCAAATGGGCCTTTGTGATCGGCCTTGGCTTCTATCTGGTGGCGGCAGTTCTGCTGCTTCTCGCCTCGCGCACGATAAAAAGGGACTGGGTGGACTAAATCGGCCTGTCCCTTCCAGCGCATTTTGGACCTAAGTCAAATAAAAAGAGCCCTTCGGTCAGGGGAAACCGAAGGGCTCATGAACAAGATCAGAAAGCTTAAGGGGAAAGCTATTGCTTGATCTTGGATATCTTGGTGCCTTCAATCGAGACACCGGCCATCAGGCCCTTTTGATCGAAGACGAAGGCATAGGCATCGTCTTTCAGGGTCGAGGTCGACAGATTGCGGGCCACGCCCTCGTCCACCACAACCACGGTCGGGCCCACGCCGATTTCAAGACCGGAGCTTTCCTTGAGGTATTTCACGGCGTTATCGGACATCAGGAAAACGGCGTAACCGTAGGACTGCGCGCCGGCCTGAAGGCCCCACGAACCGGAGAAGGAATTGTAATAGTCGGCCACGCCGCCATCGGCCAACAGTTCGCCTTCACCATAGGCGCCACCGAAGACCAAACCGGCCTTGACGATGCTGGGGAAGATCAGGATGGCCTTGGCGCGCGAACCGATCAGCTTGGCGGTCGGGTTGCCGGCATAAAGCGAGTTGAGCGCAGCTTGTGAGTCAGAATTAATATCGGCCTTGCTGGCGGCTTCCGCGACCTGCGGGGTGAGCGCGGGCACCATGGCGGTCGTGGTCAGGGCCAGGGCGAGCGTAAAGCCACTTGCGGTCAGTTTGGGAAACTTGAACATTATAGCACCTCAGATAACGGAGCATGATCGCCCGGTGAGTTCTATCTAGCGGCGTCACCCGTTGCGTTGCCATGCGGAGGCAACGGGCAAAACATCAGGATCATATAAGGTCGCTGGCAAACCTCGCCTCAGGCCAGCAGGTTGCGATTGATTTCCGCGATGGTCTTGACGCCCGTAAGCGCCATGGCCGTGCGCATTTCCTTCTCGATGAGGCCCAGCAGGTTGGTGACCCCCGCCTCGCCACCGGCGGCCAGCGCATAGATATAGGCGCGGCCCAGCAGAACGCCTTTGGCGCCGAGCGCCAGCATCCGCACCACGTCGAGCCCCGTACGGATACCGGAATCGGCCAGAAGCGTCAGGTCATCGCCCACCGCGTCGGCGATCGCCGGCAGGGCCTTGCACGTCGAGAGCGCGCCATCGAGCTGACGGCCGCCGTGATTCGACACCACAAGGCCGTCGGCGCCGAATGTCACCGCGTCCTTCGCGTCTTCCGGATCGAGAATGCCCTTGATGATCATCGGGCCTTTCCAGACGTCACGAATCCACTCCAGATCCTTCCACGAAATGCTCGGATCGAAATTGGCGCCCAGCCAGCCGATATAGTCCTCAAGCCCCGTGGCCTTGCCGAGATATGTCGACACATTGCCCAGATCGTGCGGCGTGCCGCGCAGGCCAACGTCATAGGCCCATTCCGGCTTGAAGATCGCCTGCACCATGCGGCGGATCGGCCCGAAATCACCGCTCATGCCCGAATGCTTATCGCGGTAGCGCGCGCCCGGCACCGGCATATCAACGGTAAAGACCAGCTTGGTGACGCCCAGGGCCTGCGCGCGTTCGAGCGCGTGCTTCATAAAGCCGCGGTCCTTCAGCACATAGAGCTGGAACCAGATATCGCAGCCTGACTTCTCAACAATTTCCTCAAGAGGGCATAGAGAAACCGTTGAAATGATATAGGGAATGTTCGCCTTCTTCGCGGCTTTCGCCACCTGCACTTCGCCGCGGCGCGCGTACATGCCGCCCAGTCCCACCGGCGCCAGCGCCACCGGCATCGCCATCTTTTCACCGAACAGCTCGGTCTCCAGCGACAGGTCGGCCACATCGCGCAACACGCGCTGACGCAGCGCCAGCGACGACAGGTCGCTGACATTGTTGCGCAGGGTCATCTCGGCATAGGAGCCACCGTCAAGATAATCAAACAGGAAGCGCGGCAGTTTGCGCCGGGCGGCTTCGCGGTAATCGGTGGCGGCGGAAATGATCATGGGACTCTCGATGCGGACGCAGGAACAAGACGTGTGGCTGACGTCATATGCCGCGCGGAATCAAGTTGCAAGGTCAGGTCGGCATAGGCGGGCATGGTGCGCAGAATATGACAGGTCAGGCGCTCGTAAGACTGGATGAAGCGCCCCACTGCTTCATCGCTCATAAGGTGCGTGCCGGTGCGCCCTTCGGCCTGCAAGCGGCGACGCAGGCTGTTTTCCTGTTCGATTCGCCAGTCGCGGACGATTGCGAAACCGGGTGCCGCCAGCAGCACCAGTTTGTCGATAGGGGCAAACAAGGTGGCGTAAGCGCCTTTCAGCGCTTCATTGACCGC
Source organism: Asticcacaulis sp. MM231 (assembly GCF_964186625.1). NCBI lineage: Bacteria > Pseudomonadati > Pseudomonadota > Alphaproteobacteria > Caulobacterales > Caulobacteraceae > Asticcacaulis > Asticcacaulis sp. MM231. Next base: position 1,308,182 of record NZ_OZ075108.1, on the reverse strand, counting down.
ACGCCGCCAGACGCCATTATCGCTGCGTTCCAGATCATTGACCGGCCTCGCCAGATCCTCGTCGGCCTGCGGACGCGCGCCCACACACCAGCCCTCGAAAATAATGAGGTCCGGCGCTGTTATCTCCGGCCATTGTTCTTCCGGCACGGGTGAGTCGGTCGCCTTGTCGAAGCGCGGCAGGCGCGTCGGCTCGCCGGACAGCAAGCCTTTGAAGGTACGCTCGCCCAGGGCGACATCGTGTGTGCCCGGCACGCCGCGCGTGGCGAACAGCGGAGAAATATCGACCGGACGGGCTTCGCGCGCCAGATAGAGATCATCGAGCGAGAGCAGCGCCACGGTCAGGCCCCTGGCTTTCAGACGGGCCTCAAGGCCTTCGCTCAATGTTGATTTTCCGGAACCTTGCGCCCCGCAGACGCCCAGCACGAGGGGTTTGCTGGCCGTTTCCAGCCAGTCCACCACCTGCGCGGCAACGAGATCAAGCAACCCGATCACGCACGGGCTGACCGGCAAAGAAAAGATCAACATTGACCGCCGCGCGCATGCCCATGGCCTCGCGCGTCTCGACCGTGGCGCTGCCAAGGTGTGGCAGCAGCACGGCGTTCGACAGGTCGAGCAAGGCCGGATGCACCACCGGCTCGGCCTCATAGACATCGAGCCCCGCCGCCCAGATCGTGCGGGCTTTCAGCGCTTCGGCCAGATCGGCCTCATGCACCACCGAGCCGCGCGCCGTATTGATCAGGATCGCGCTCGGCTTCATCAGCTTAAGCAGACGCGCGTCGACCATGTGCCTTGTCTCCGCCCCGCCCGGCGTATGCAGCGACAGGACATCGGCCTCAGCCGCCAATTGGTCGAGCGACGGCACATAACGGGCCTCCAGCGCGGCCTCGATATCAGCGGCGGCCTGATGGCGGCTGTAATAGGCGATCTTCATGCCGAGCGCGCTGGCGGCTTTGCGGGCGGTCGCCTGGGCGATGCGGCCAAAGCCGACCAGACCCAGCGTCTTGCCTTCCAGCGATTGTCCCATCAGCGCCGTCGTGCCCCAGCCCTTCCACGCACCGGCGCGCAACTGGCGCTCGCCCTCAGAGGCGCGGCGCGAGGTCATCAGCATCAGCATCAGGGCGATATCGGCCGTGGCCTCGGTCAGGACGTCGGGCGTATTGGACACAGTGATGCCGGCGGCCTTGGCGGCGGCGACATCGATATTCTCATAACCGGCGCCATAGTGGCCGATCATCTTCACGCGCGCCCCCGGCACGCCGAAGACGGCAGCATCCATCGGATCGCCCAGCGATGAACACAGACAGTCATACGCCGTCATCGCCTGCATCAGTTCGGCGTGCGTCAGGGGCTTGCCGGTGTCGTTGACGGTCGCGTCGTAGTGCGCCTGCATATAGGCCTGCGCACCGGTGGGCCAGGGACGGGTGATCAGGATCTTGGGACGAGTCATTAAGCGAATCTTTCGGTTTTTTAGTCTTTTAGCGCCTGTTAAATACCGGCGCACGCTTTTCCTGATGAAAGTGGCTATCGCGGCACGTTAAGGTTTTCGCGTAAAAACCGTCATTTAACTGCCAAACGGCTGTCATCAAATCCCCCTAAGCGCTGGTTTTATCGGAAACAGCGGGAGCCTAATGGGGATGGTCAGCCGCCGGAAAGTTATGTTCGCCGTGGGTACGGTCGCCGCCGTGCCCGCCCTTGGCGCCTCCGCGCTCCCGGAAACCCCCTCTCAGGTCCGGTTCGAGCATGGCGTGGCCTCCGGCGATCCCCTCATTGACGGCTTCATTCTGTGGACCCGCATCAGCGGCCTGGAACGCGGCGCAAATATCGCCTGGCAGATCGCCAGAGACGACAGCTTCAACACCGTAGTGGCCGAGGGCAAGGTCTACACCGACGCCGGCCGCGACTACACGGTCAAGGCCGATGTGCGCGGCCTGACACCCGACACCGACTATGTCTACCGCTTCCTCGCCGGCCCGATCCCCTCGCCGGTCGGCCGCACCCGCACCCTGCCGCTGGAAACCGACAAGGTGGTGCTGGCCGTGGCCTCCTGCGCCCTGCATCCCAACGGTTATTTCAACGCCTATCGCGCCATTGCCGACCTGCCGCGCGTCGATGCGGTCGTTCATCTCGGCGACTATATCTATGAATACGGCGCAGGCCTGACCGATTACGGTATGGGCAATGGCCGCATGCTGATGCGTCTGCCGGAGCCGGCGCACGAGATCGTCACCTTGGCGGATTACCGGATGCGCCACGCCCAGTACAAGCGCGATGAGGATTTACAGGCCGCCCATGCCCGCGCGCCATGGATTTGCGTCTTCGACGACCACGAGATCTGCAACAATCCATGGCGCGACGGCGCCGAAAACCACAATGCCGGCGAAGGTGACTGGGGCGTGCGCAAGGCGGCGGCGCTCAAGGCCTATTCGGAATGGATGCCGATCCGCGATCCGGAGCCCGGCCGCCTGCGCGAAGCCATCTATCGCAGCGTCCGCTTCGGCAAGCTGGCCGAACTGGTCATGCTGGAAAGCCGTCTGCTGGCGCGCACCAAGCAGCTCGATTACGCCGAAGACCTGACCTATATCGACGGCAAGCCCGACAAGACCGCTTTCCGCGCCAAGCTCAACGCGCCCGAACGCGAACTGCTGGGCGCAGAGCAGCGCCAGTGGCTGCAAAACACCCTGACCGCCTCGGTACATGACGGCGTGACCTGGCAGGTGCTGGGCAACCAGATCGTCATGGCCAAGGTCAATGGCCCGGATATCGTCAAGCGGCTCGGCCCTGATGCGATAGCAGCCCTGCGCAATCTGACCCCCGAAGGCGCGCGCCAGAAGCTCGACACCTTCGTGGCCCTGTTCGACAGCGCCGATCCCCTGCCGCTCAATCTTGATGGCTGGGACGGCTATCCAGCCGAACGCGAACGCGTCTACGCCATGATCAAGGCAGCCCAGGCCCGCACCGTGGTCGTCTCCGGTGACAGCCACTGCGCCTGGGCCAACCAGCTTCATGACGTGACCGGCCAGACCATGGCCGTTGAGCTCGGCGTCACGGCGATCAGCAGCCCGACACGCTGGTTAAATTCGTGGCTGCCAGACCTGCAACTGGCCGAGACGCTCGCCGATCAGAACACCGAGGTCGTGGCCGCCGATGACGCCTATAACGGCTTTGTCCGCCTGACCCTGACGCCCGATGAGATGACGGGCGAATGGATGTCGGTCAGCACGATCACCTCACGCACCTTTACCTGCTTCCCGCAGCGCCGCTTCTCGGCGAAGGCGAAGGATCTGCTGCTGAAGCCCGGCGCTTAACCGGAGCCAAAGATAATCCAAAAGCCCGGCGAAACCGTAAGAAGGGCATGAACACACCCCTGAACGGCAACGCGGTTATCATTGGCGCCAGTGGCGGTATCGGCAGTGCGCTGCTGGAAGCCCTTCGCGCGCAGGGCCATTATGATCTGTGTCTGGGCCTGTCCCGGCATTCCGATCCACCGCTCGATCTGACCGACGAAGCGAGCATCGCCAGCGCCGCGCAATGGGCGGCGTCGCAGGGCGATATCCGGCTGGTGATCGACGCCACCGGCTTTTTGCATGACGCATACTTCGAACCGGAAAAGAGCTGGCGGTCGCTCGATCCTGAGCATATGGCCAGATCGTTCGCGCTCAATGCCATCGGCCCCGCCCTGCTGATGAAGCACATCCTGCCTCTTTTGCCGCGTCAGGGGCGCGCCGTCTTCGCCACCCTGTCGGCGAAGGTCGGCAGTATCGGCGATAATGAACTGGGCGGCTGGTACAGCTACCGCGCCTCGAAAGCCGCGCTCAACCAGTTTGTCAAAACCGCCGCGATCGAATTGCGCCGGCGCGCGCCGCAAGCCGTCTGCGTGGCGCTTCATCCCGGCACGGTTCAGACCCACCTGTCGGCGCCTTTCCACAAGACCGGCCTGGACGTGCGACCTCCCCTCGATGCCGCCACACACCTGCTGGCGGTTATCGACGGTTTGAGCGCCGAACATACCGGTGGTTTCTATGATTATCGCGGCCAGTCCCTGCCGTGGTGATCAGAAAGGCGCCGCCGAATGGAAGTCTATGCGCGCGCCGCTGACGGGGTGCGGCAGGCTCAGGTGTTCGGCGTGGAGCAGCAGGCGCGGGCTCAGGGCTTCGATCTCCGGCGGCGCATAGAAATCATCGCCCAGAATCGGGTGACCGATCGCCATCATATGCACCCGCAACTGGTGCGTCCGCCCGGTGACGGGCTCCAGTTCGATCCGCGTTGTGCCCTCCGCGCGCCCGAGGATGCGGTAGCGTGTCAGCGAGGGCTTGCCGGTGGCGTGATCGACCATCTGGCGCGGGCGGTTGGGCCAGTCCTTGATCAGCGGCAGGTCGACCTCGCCATCCGCGCTGAGGTCACCCGCCACCACCGCGATGTAACGCTTGTCGACCTGCCGGTCAGCGAAGGCCTTTGAAAGCGTGCGGTGGACCTCTGGCCCACGCGCAAAGACCATCAGGCCGGACGTCGCCATATCGAGCCGGTGTACGGTCAGGACGTCAGGATAGAGGCTTTGCAGGCGCGTGATCAGGCAGTCCTTATGCTGCGGCAAGCGTCCGGGCACACTCAAAAGGCCCGCTGGTTTTTCCGCCACCAGCATATGATCGTCGACAAAGATGACGCTTTCAGACATGTCGTCGTTAAAGCTACAGACTAAGTCGATAGGCCTTGTCCGCCAGCGTGCTGTCTTCAAGCCGGGCGTCCGCGATGATCTTGAGCGCATCCTTGGCGCGACCGGATTCGATGATGCGGCGGCCTTCCCTGACGCGGGTGCGCGCGCCGGTCTGTTCGTAGCCCTGATCATCCATCAGGAACTGCATCGCGTCGAGATCGGAAATAGCTGCATCGCTGAACAGTTCGAAATTCTTGACGAAGCAGGACTTGCCGATGGATTGCAGGCTTTTGCTGAGTTGATGATCTTCCATGGTACGCGTCCTTGTTTACGGCAGATGGAGCAGTATCAGAGCCACCAGCGCAGGCAAGGCCTGAATGACGAGGATTGACTTTTTGACGGTAAAGCCGCCATAGAGCCCCGCGACGATCACGCAGCTCAGGAAGAAGACCTTGATATAGAAGCTGTCATGGCCAGCCAGCAGTCCCCAGACCAGGCCGGCGGCGAGGAAACCGTTATAAAGCCCCTGATTAGCCGCCAGCTTGGCGGATTCGGCGGCGAACTCCTTCGTCAGCCCGAAGGTCTTGCGACCGAACGGCGTCTGCCACAAAAACATCTCAAGAATGAGAAAGCCCAGATGCAGGACGGCGACGAGGCCGACGATAAGATTGGCGATGGTGTGCATGTCAGGCTTCCTTTGTTGTTGACAATAGGGTGCCTCCGCCCTTGCAAAAGCGCAAGGAAGAAAGCACTTAAAAGCCTACAGACGAAGGAGTGCCCCATGACCGACATCTATAACATCCCCCTGAAACGCATTGATGGTCGGCCGACCACGCTCGAAGCGTTCAAAGGCAAGGTGCTGCTGGCGGTGAATGTCGCGTCGAAGTGCGGCCTGACCCCGCAATATGAAGCGCTCGAAGCGCTCTATCGTGAAAAATCAGGCGAAGGGCTGGAGATTCTGGGCTTCCCCGCCAACAATTTCCTCTTCCAGGAGCCCGGAACTGACGAAGATATCGTCACTTTCTGCTCGACCACCTATGACGTCACCTTCCCCCTGTTCAGCAAGATCAGCGTCGTCGGCGCCGATAAGCACCCGCTCTATGATGTCTTCACCGAGGCCCGGCCGAACGCTGTCAGCGCCGGCCCGATGCGCGAACGTCTGGAAAAGTTCGGCATCCCGGTTAGTCCGGAAGGCGAAGTGCTGTGGAATTTCGAGAAGTTCCTGATCGGCAAAAACGGCGACGTGGTCGAGCGTTTCGCGCCCGACGTCACCGCCGATGATCCGCGCCTGGTTGCCGCGATAGAGCGCGAACTGGCGAAAACCTAACGCCGGAAATGGGCGCTGAAGGTCGTGCCGTCCGTCTCGGATGAGGTAACGCTGATCGTCCCGCCGTGGGCCGTGACGATTTCCTTGGAGATATAGAGCCCCAGGCCGAGATTGACCGACAAGGCGCCATGGCCGCTTTCGTCATCGGCGTGCGGTTCGACGCGCGTCAGCGAACTGAAGATCGTCACCATGTGCTCCGGCGAAATCGGTACGCCCTCATTATGCACCGACACCACCACTTCGCTTTCGAGCCCCTCGACCTTGATGGTCACCGGCGCGTCGGTAAATCCATACTGCACCGCATTGCCGATCAGGTTCGAGAAGACCTGACCGATGCGCGCGCGATCCCAGATCCCTTCAAGATCGCCTGTCATGTCCAGCGTAAATTGCCGATTGGGATGGATGGCCCGCGCCTCATCGACCAGCATCTTGCTGATATAGCCCATATCGACCGGCTCCTTGATCAGCGGCAGGCCTGATCCCAGACGCGCCCGCGTCAGGTCGAGCAGATTGGTGACGATATCCCCGGCGCGCGCCGTGGAATTGGCGATCTGCGACAGCAGCATGGTCTGACGCTCATTGAGATGGCCGATCTTCACCGCCAGTTGCGCCGACATGGAGATGGCGCTCAAGGGATTGCGCAGATCGTGGCTGAGGATGCCCAGGAAGAGATTACGCGACATTTCAAGCTTGACCGAATAGTCGCGGATAGATTCCGTCAGCGCCTGATCAACCGCCTCATTGAAGCGGATCATGTCCTTGACATCAACCGCCTGCATATCGCGGTCCATGCCCCAAAGTTTGAGCACACTGGCGCGCAGAGCCCGATATTCCGAGACCATCTGATCCATATTGAACCCGCCGGCGTGGCGCAGCGAGGCGTGCGTTTCGGCGGCACTCGGATAGAAGGTCCGCGGCTTTTCACCATGCGACTTTCTGATCTGCTCGGAATCCGTCTGGGTGGTTTCGATGTCCTCGACGATAAAGCCGAGAATTTGCCGGATATGATTGCGCAAGGCGAGCGGCGTCATGCTGCCGGCGGCCGGCACGAACGTCTTGGCGAAGTTTTCCCACTCAGCAATGATAGGCGCCGTATTCGCCCTGATAAACTCAGCCAGTCGCATGTGGTTTCCAGAAATTTTGAGAACGTCTTCAGTCATGATAATCCTGAAAGTTCGTTTTTAACCTAAGATATTTTCAATTTTTTACTAAATATGAGCAATATTTACAGTCAATAAAACTGCACAATCCGCCGATCAAAGGCCATCACGGCTCATCATTCGCACCTTATTACTGCGATAGATACTACAATATTTGATTCTTTATTTTACCGCTCAAATCACGGGTTGATGGAGCGATCATAAGCCATATATGAGCCTTATAACCCATTCCCTGCCTGTTCACACGCCGCCCTCACCGAAACACCTTGTATTGCTTTTTCATGGCGTTGGCGCCCTGCCGCAAAACATGGTGACGCTGGGCCAGGCCATCGCCGAGGCGGATCCGCAAGCCGCCGTGATCAGCGTCGCCTCACCTGATCCCTCAGAGACGGGCGGAGGCTTCCAGTGGTTTTCCGTGCGCGGCGTCACCGAGGACGACCGGCCGGCGCGCGTGGCCGCGGCTATCCCGGGCTTTATCGCCTGCGTGCAGGCCTGGCAGGCGAAAACCGGCGTCGACGCCCAGGCCACCACCCTGATCGGCTTTTCGCAAGGCGCCATCATGGCGCTGGAATCGACACAGCAGCCAGTGCCTGTCGCCAGCTGTGTCATCTCCCTGTCAGGCCGGTTCGCCGCGCCGCCACATGCCGTCCCCGCCTGCCCCATCCACCTGATCCATGGTGATGCCGACCCGATCATCGCTGCCGCCCATGCGCAGAGAGCCTATGATGACCTGATGGCGCTCGGCGCACATGTTACACTCGATATCCTGCCAAGGTTAGCGCACACAATAGATTCGGCGGCCACCCGCCTTGTCCTTGGCTATCTCAAACGACCTGCGGCATAAAGTCCACGCACGGACACTCCATGCGAATAGTTCGCATTGCCAGTTGACCCGCCCGCAACACCTGCTAAGAAGCGCGAATTGATAATTATTCGCATTCTTAATGTGCAGGAGTTTTCTGACATGACCGCCCTTCGTTCCAACCGCCTTCGCGTCTTGCTGACAGCCACATCGTTGTTCGCCATGATGGCTGCTGGCGCCGCCCACGCCGAAGCGCCGGCGGACGCCCCGGCCGACAGCGAAGCCAGGGAAGTCGTCGTCATCGGCAAGCGCGTGATCAAGGGCTCGGCCGGCGCCACGGGTCTCGACCTGTCCTTGCGCGAAACGCCGCAGTCGGTCACCATCGTCACCGCCGCGCAGATCAAAGACTTCGCCCTGACCGACGCCAACCAGCTTCTGGCCACGATCCCCGGCATCAATGTGGAGGCCGATGAAACCGACCGCACCTATTACAATTCGCGCGGCTTCGACATCATCAACTTCCAGGTCGACGGCGTCGGGCAGCCGCTCGACTGGGGCCTGCAGGTCGGTGCACTGGATACCGCCCTTTATGAGCGTATCGAAGCCATTCGTGGCGCCACCGGCATGCTGACCGGCACCGGCAACCCGTCGGCCACCATCAACTATATCCGCAAGCGCCCCACCAAGGCGTTTCAGGCCTCGGCCTCGGCCAGCTATGGTTCGTGGGACAACAAACGCGTCACCGCCGATGTGTCGGGGCCGCTGAATGAGAGCGGCACGGTCGCCGGACGCTTCGTCTACGCCAAGACCGACACGGATTCCTATCTTGACTATTACGGCGTCGACCGCAGCGTCTATTACGGCGTCCTGTCGTGGGATATCACACCGAAGCTGAAGGCCACCGCAGGTTATTCGCAGCAGGACAACCTGGCGGACGGCGTTACCTGGGGCGCCCTGCCCCTGACCTATTCCGATGGCACGCCGATCGACTATGATGTGTCGGCCACCTCGTCGGCGCCGTGGACCTATTGGAACACCCACGACCACCAGAGCTTTGGCGAACTGTCCTATGGCTTTGACAATGGCTGGACGATCAAGGGCATCTACACGCGCAAATCCTATGACGAAGACGCCAAGCTGCTGTATCCGTCGGGTACGCCCGATCCCGACACCGGCCTGGGCGTCGTCGCCTACAGCGGTATCTACCCGTCGATCATCAAGCAGGATATGTTTGATGTGGTGGCCAGCGGCAAGGTCAGCCTGTTCGGCCGTGAGCATCAGGTCGTGCTCGGGGCAAATTCCACCCACGCCGCCAGCTACAAGTGGGAGCGCTTCGCCGACCTGCTCAGCTACGCGCCGATTGTGGACGGTCACATCACGCCACCGGCGGAACCGACCTACCCTGATGCGTACCTGTCGGAACAGATCAAGACCGATACAACCCGCATCTATGGAGCCATCCATCTTAACTTGACCGACAAGCTGACAGGAATCGTTGGTTTTAATGCCGTCGATCTCAAGGCGATCGGCGCTTCCTATGGCGTTTCACAAGACCGCTCAGAAAACAAGATCAGCCCCTATGTTGGCGCTGTTTATGACGTTAATGAGCATGTTTCGCTCTACGCCAGCTATACCGACATTTTCGATCCGCAATCGCAAAGCGACGTCAATTTTATCCGCTTCAATGCCGCCACCGGCAAAAGCTACGAAGCTGGCATAAAATCGGAATGGCTCGATAATCGCCTTTACGCTACGGCGTCTGTCTTCAAGTCGGAACAATATGATCTGGCTGAGTTTACCGGCTACCTGCAAAATACGGATGCCAGTCTTCCCGGCTATACCACCAAGCCTGAGCTTGTTGGAAAGTCCTATTATACCGGCATCGACACCTTTGTTGAAGGCTATGAACTGGAAGTCGCCGGCAAGGTTACGCCGAACTGGGGCGTCAATGGCGGCTGGACCAGCCTGTCGATCAAAGACCGTGATGGCAACAATGTCCGCAACTATCTGCCGCGCCAGACGCTTAAACTCTCCACCACCTACAGCCTGCCGCAATACCGTGACATGAAGCTGGGTGCCTCCGTGCGCTGGCAGAGCGATGTGTCGACCACCAGCGCGGGCACGCTCTTCACCCAGGACGCCTATTCTGTCGTCGACCTGATGGGCAGCTTCCGCCTGACCGACCGTGTGCGTGCTTCGCTCAACCTCAAGAACGCTCTGGATGAAAAATATTTCGGCGGCCTGCAGTGGGATCAGGCCTTCTACGCCGCGCCTCGCAGCGTCATGGTCACGCTCGACTGGACCTACTAGGCCTATCAAAACTCCATAAATTAAGCCACCGCGTGAAACCTCATGCGGTGGCTTTTCACATTTAGCTTATGACTTCATTACAGGTTTCCGCCCTCTCCGACATTTCTAAAAAGCCCGCAGCCACCCTAACCTGACCTCACAAGTCAATTTCAGGAGGTTACGATGGGTAAAGGTATTCTGCTCTGGCTGCTGGGGGTTCCTATCCCCGTCATTATTCTGCTCGCGCTTGTTTTCCGTTGATCGGGGGCTATCACATGGCGCTCCCCGATCCCATCACCCATACCGACGGTCCTGATCTGGAATCGTCCAAATCCGGCATCCACTGGGGTTCGATCCTCGGTGGCGCCTTTGTCGCCGCCGCCATATCGCTGATCCTGCTGCCGCTCGGTTCGGCGCTCGGTTTCGCCTCCGTCTCGGTCTTCAACGCCACCAAAGCCAGCCTCGTCACCTTCACCGCCGGCTGGGCCATCTGGCTGGTCATCATGCAGTGGGTATCCTCCGGCATCGGCGGCTATATAGCCGGCCGTTTGCGCGTCAAATGGGCCGATACGCACAGCGATGAAGTCTTCTTCCGTGACACCGCGCACGGCTTTATCGCCTGGTCGGTCGCCACCGTCTTCACCCTGGGTCTGGCCGCCATCGTCGCCGCCGGTGCGCTCACTACCGGCGTTCAGGCCACGGCGACCGTCGCCGCCGGCGAGACCGACGAGGTCGGTTACTACACCGACAGCCTCTATCGCATCACGACCCCTTCGGCGACAACGCCAGCCGCCGATATCACCGCCGAAACGACGCGTATTCTCGTCAATGGCGCCAGAAACGGCTCCGTTCCCGCGGCTGACAGAGCCTATCTGTCATCTCAGGTCGCCGCCCGAACCGGCTTGTCGCAGGCTGAAGCGCAAGCCCGCATCAACACCACGCTGGCTGAGATCGACGCCGCGAAGCAAAAGGCTGCGCAGACCGCGGAAGCCGCCCGCAAAACCCTGGTCGCCTTCCATATCGGCCTGTTCCTTTCCCTGCTCATTGGCGCCTTTATCGCCAGCGTAGCGGCCGCCCTCGGCGGTAAACTTCGTGACCATTATTAGGAGACGGTATGAATTGATTTGCCAGCTTTGCTGGATCTGGGAAACTGCTTTCCAGGGTGGATAGGCGGCAGGGTGCATTGCTTGTTGAGTCCCCGCGAGCGCTGGCAACGGCGGGAGCGGGATCAGACCTCGTTTAGGAGACTGCCCGCCCCTGCCACTGAATGGCCGCCGTGAGGCTCACAGCTTAGTTTTACCAGAACTAACTGTGATGATCTCGAATAGGAGAATGGAGCCATCCTGCTGAAGCATCTACCCCAATCTGTATCACTCATACTGGAGATAATCATGACGCGTTATATCGGTGTAGACCTACATACAAATAGCCTGACTGCGTGTTTTTTACAAGACGGCGTGCCGGATCGCTTGCTCACGCTTCCGGTTCAAGGCGGGGGTCTTGAGCGCCTGATTTCTCAACTGGAGCCAGGTGATGAAGTGGGTGTTGAGGCCACGGGCAACTCGGCGCATTTCTGCAAGATGGTGTCCCCACACGTGAACCGTGTCGTGGTGATTGCGCCTTGGCAGTTCGAAGTCATCCGTCGCTCGGTAAAGAAAACCGACAAGCATGATGCCCGTGCCATCGCCTTCTTTTTGTCCAAGGACATGCTTCCCGAAGCGCGCTCAAGGGATGAGGGCCACATCGAGCTATCGTCACTTATCGCCACCCGTGAACAACTGGTCAGGCTGCGTGTCTCGTTGATCAACAAGGTTCATGGCATGTTTGTGCGCCATGGCTTGAAGGTGAGGCGCGAGGTTCTGACCACGAAGGTCGGCTTCGAACGGCACGTCGCAAGCCATACCTGGACCGCTATCGAACAAGTCGAGATCGATGTGATTGCTGGCCAGTTGGAGGCCCTTCGCGCGGGCGTGAAGCGCCTTGAAGCCGAGATCGCCGTCTTCGTCAAATCTCTACCGGGCTACGACAACATTATCAGCATCAAAGGCATCGGCCCCTTGTCGGCGGCAACGCTACTCACCCATATTGGCGATATCGCTGAGTTCAAAGATACGGGAAAGCTCGCCGCCTATTTTGGTATCGTGCCGCGCATCTCGCAGTCGAACGATAGCCTGCATAGCGGACATATTACCAAGCGCGGCAACAAGCTCGCCCGCAAAACGCTTGTCCAATGCTGCCTGATCGCGAAACGCTACAGTCCCTATTTCCATGAGTTTTATGAGCGTGTGAAGGCCTCACGCGGCTCAGGCAAGGCCATCATTGCCACGTCTCGCAAGCTCCTCAACACGATATTCCATACGCTTAAGAACAACTGGATCTTTGAAGATTTTACAAAATTCCAGATCCAAACTTGCAAACAATCATAGGAGATAGCGATGAGCCTTACGCTCGAAGAGATCAGCAAAACCATGCGCCATATCGATCTGTGCATGATGACGACCAAGACGGCCGATGGCGCCCTTGAATCCCGCCCGATGAGCAACAACAAACAGGTGGATTATGACGGCAACTCGTACTTCTTCGCCACGGCGGACAGTTCAGCGGCGCAGGAGATCGCGGCCGATCCACAGGTCAATATCGCCTTCACGCAACTCCCTTCCCTGATCAGCGGCGGCTTTTTCCTGTCGGTGACGGGCAAGGCCGAACTGATCGATGACAAGCCTTTGTTTGAAAAGCACTGGGTCAAGGATATCGAGGTGTGGTTCAAGGACGGTATTGATACGCCGGGCCTTCGCCTCATCAAGGTGAAGGCCAAGGTGTTGAAATACTGGCACAATTACGAAGAAGGCGAACTCTATCTCTGATCGCCTGTCCTTACGCCGATGAATCCCCAAGGCCTCCTGACATACGCATCGACTCCCGCTATATTCAGCCCATGCATATTCAGCGCCTGCCTCAAGACACCATCAACCGCATCGCCGCCGGCGAGGTCGTCGAACGCCCCGCCTCCGCCGTCAAGGAACTGGTCGAAAACGCTATCGACGCCGGCGCCCGCCAGATCGACATTCGTGCCGATCTGGGCGGGCTGTCGCGTATCCTGATCGAGGACAATGGCTCCGGCATGGGCGCGGAAGATCTGGAACTGGCGATCGAGCGCCACGCCACCTCCAAGCTCAAGCCGCAGGCCGACGGCACCTGGGATCTGCTCCATATCAAGACGCTCGGTTTCCGCGGCGAAGCCCTGCCCTCCATGGGATCGGTAGCGCGGCTCAACATCACCTCGCGGCCCCGCGATGGCGAGGCGCTCAACATCCGCGTCGATGGCGGCGCCATTTCGCCGATCCGTCCGGCGGCTTTCGGCGGCGACCACGGCACGCGCATCGAACTGACCGATCTGTTCTACGCCACACCGGCGCGTCTGAAGTTCATGAAATCCGAGCGCGCCGAGAACATGGCCATCGCCGAAGAGGTCAAGCGTCAGGCCATGGCGCATGAAAATGTCGGGTTTTTACTCGAACTCGACGGCAAGAAGCAACTCAAGCTCTTTGCCGAACAGGTCGGCTTCGAAGGCCGGCTCAGGCGCCTGTCGGCTTTGCTTGGCGCCGATTTTTCCGACAATGCCCTGCTGATTGATCAAATGCGCGAAGGCGTGCGGCTGACGGGCTATGCCGGCCTGCCGACCTTTTCACGCGGTAATGCGGCGCATCAGTATCTCTTCGTCAACAACCGGCCGGTGCGCGACAAACTGCTGACCGGGGCCCTGCGCGCGGCCTATGCCGATTTCCTGGCGCGCGACCGCCATCCGCTGGCGGCGCTGTTTGTCGAGATCGATCCCGAAGACCTCGATGTCAACGTCCATCCGGCCAAGACCGAGGTGCGCTTCCGTGATCCCAACCTGGTACGCGGCCTGATCATCGGTGCTCTGAAGCACGCCCTCGCTTCGGCCGGCCACCGCGCCGCCACCACGGTGGCGCACACCGCGCTCAGCGGTTTCCGCACCGATGTGCAGCCGCTGCTCGGCCTCAATCGCCCCTATAATCCGGTGTCGGCGTCGCAGATCGCTGCCGTGCGTCCCTATATGACGCCCTATATGCCGGATGAGGTGCCGTTTTCGCCGACCGCGCGCGTCGAGACGATGCCCCCGTCTTTTGACGCCTATCAGGGCGTGGCCGAATCCTATGCGCCGGTGATGGAAGCGCCACTCGACGCGCCCATTCCTTACGCCCCTACGCAGGCCGAAGCCTTCCCGCTTGGCGCGGCACGGGCGCAGATCCACGAAACCTATGTCATCGCCCAGACGGCCGATGGCCTGGTCATCGTCGATCAGCACGCCGCCCACGAACGCCTGGTCTATGAACAGATGAAGGTGGCCATGGCCGCCGGCAATGTGCAGAGCCAGAGCCTGCTCATCCCCGAAATCGTCGATCTGGAGCGCGAAGAGGTCAGCCGCCTGATGGCGCGGCGCGAAGATCTGCTGGTAATGGGACTGGGTGTCGAGGCCTTTGGCCCCACCAGTGTGCTGGTGCGCGATATCCCGACCCTGCTGGGCGATTGCGATATCGGCGGACTGGTGCGTGATCTGGTCGATGACCTGACCGAACACGGCGAACTGCTGGCGCTGAAGGAACGGATGGCGGAGATTTGCGGCGATCATGCCTGCCGCCACAGCGTGCGCTCGGGCCGCCGCCTCACCGCCGATGAGATGAACGCCCTGCTGCGCCAGATGGAAGCCACGCCGCATTCCGGCCAGTGCAACCACGGCCGCCCGACCTATGTCGAGTTAAAGCTCAAGGATATCGAGAAACTGTTCGGACGGCGCTAAAGCCGTCATAGATTAAGCGCAACACCTTACGGTCTTGCGCTTATCGTCTGTCAGCACTTGGCCATTAAAAAAGCCTGCAATCGCCGGATTGCAGACCCAAAAGGTTTAGTGTGTCAGATTGAGGATGATCAGGCCCAGGCCCATCACCACGCCCCAGACCTGAACGCTCAGGCCAGCCACCAGAAGCAGCTTCAAGCCGTCGGGACGACGCTTCGATGCCCGCGACTTCATGGCTTCTACAGTTTGAATTTCCATCACTTGACCCCTAATTTTAGCAATAGTTCTAACTGGCGATGAGCAATTTTTGTGCCTTGTTACCGGCCTTGCCTGTCTTTTACGCCTTGTTAAGGACATATTGTGGATAAGAGTTAAGAACCGTCAATAGAGAATTTTTAACGGTGCGTTAAATATACCACTTGGGCGTTCTTTATGGATTTTTTATGTAATGAATTCCGTAATTTACGGATTAAGAATTTTTTTCTTCAGAAATAAAACCTGCGCTGCGCCATAGGTTTTTTCGTTGATTTTTTGCCACACATCTGTGACAAAAACGTCCTCATCAGAGGCACGCTCGAACACGATCAGCGCGTCTTCCGTCAACCAGTTACCATCGATCAGAGCGGCCAAAGCCTTCTCCCCCAAGCCTTTGCGATAGGGCGGATCAAGGAAAACAAGATTGAAGGCCTCGGCTTGCGACCCAGGACGCAGCCCAAGCTGGGTGGCGTCCCGTCTGTGGACGCGGGTTGTGCCAAAAAGACCGAAGGTTTCGACATTGTCCCGGATTGCACCACGTGCCGCATCGTCGGTTTCGACAAACAGGCAGAAGCGTCCGCCGCGCGACATGGCTTCAAAACCGAGCGCGCCCGAACCGGCGAAGACATCGAGCACACGCGCGCCTTCGAGGTTGGGCGCCCAGTCGGCATGGGCCAGGATATTGAAAATAGCCTCGCGCGCACGGTCGGAAGTCGGGCGCGTGTTCTGCCCGTCCGGCGTAACGATCGTACGCCCTTTGAATTGACCACCGACTATGCGCAACGGCTTACCCCTTAGCTATCGCGGCGGGGCTTGAAGGGGGGACGACCCGCGGAAGGCTTGCCACCGGAAGGACGATCGCCAGACGGACGGCCCTTGAAGCCACCGCTGGACGGACGCTCACCCGAAGGCTTCCCCTTGTAACCACCGCCCGCAGCCCCGTCACGCGAGGCGTAAGGCTTTTTGAACGCCGGCTTGTCACCGGCAGGACGGTCACCATAGTCACGCTTGGGGCGATCGCTGTAGGCGCGTTCACCACCGGCATTGTCACGCGAAGCATAAGGCTTCTTGAACGCAGGCCTGTCGCCGGCCGGACGGTCACCGTAGTCACGCTTGGGGCGATCGCTGTAGGCGCGTTCACCACCGGCATTGTCACGCGAAGCATAAGGCTTCTTGAACGCTGGCCTGTCACCGGCCGGGCCGTCGCCGTAGTCGCGCTTCGGGCGATCATACGACTTGGCACCCTGCGGGCTGCCCTCACGGTTCGGCTTCATATAGGAGCGGCGCTCGCCCCCCTCGGCGCCTTCACGAGCGGCGTAGGGCTTCTTGAAGGCCGGGCGATCGCCTTGAGAACCTTCGTTCCGAGGACGATCACCGCGCGGCGCGAAATCACGCTTCGGACGTTCCTCGCGCGCGCCGCCGAACTCACGCTTGGCGCGTTCATAGGCGCCCGCCTCACCCGCCGGCACACCGTCATCGCTGCGCGCCGCATAGGGCTTCTTAAAGGCCGGCTTGTCGCCGTAGGATCTATTTTGCGGGCCATCTTGACGAGAATTGGCACCATAATCACGCTTCGGACGATCCTCGCGCGGCGCGCCGTAAGCCTTACGCTCACCACTGCCTTCAGGACGCGGCGTCCAGGCTTTCTTCTCTCCGCCCTCGGCGCGGTCACGACCTTCCGGACGCGGCTTCCACGTCTTTTCACCACCCCCGGCACCACCGAATTCGCGGCGCGGACGGAACTCGCGTTCCGCCGCCGGATTGCGGTCACGGGCCTCGCCGTCGCCTTCAAAGCGCGGACGCTGATCGAAATCGCGTTCCTTGAATTCACGCTTTTCGGCCACTTCACGCGGCGTCCAGGGCTTGTTGCCACCTGGCTTATCGCCAAACTTCTTGTCCCCGAACTTCTTGTCGCCGAACTTTTTGTCGCCATAGGCGGGCTTGTCACCAAAGCGCGGTTTCTCGGCGAAGCGATCACCACCGCCCCGACGACCGGCCGGCGCGGCGCCACGTTCGGCGCTGCGGCCAGGACGCGCCTGGGTTTGCGAGGCGCCTTCGACCGGCAGATTGCGCAGTTGCACCACATCGGCCAGCATTTCACGGATGACGCGCGGGCCGATTTCCTCGACATCGCCCGGCTCCAGATTGCCGAGCTGGAACGGACCATAGGCCAGGCGGATCAGGCGGTTGACCTTGAGACCGATCGATTCCAGCACACGGCGGACTTCGCGGTTCTTACCTTCGGTAATGGCAACCGTGATCCAGCAGTTGGCGCGGCCATCGGCCTTTTCCGCCATCTTGTCGAGCGTGGCTTCGATCGGGCCATAGATGACGCCTTCGACGGTCGTGCCGTCGCGCAAACTATCGAGACGGGCCTGCGTGGTGTGGCCGAGCGCACGGGCGCGATAGCGTCGCACCCAGCCGGCGGAGGGCAGTTCCAGCGCACGGGCCAATTCGCCGTCATTGGTCAGCAGCAGCAGACCTTCGGAGTTGAGATCGAGGCGGCCGACTTTCAGCACGCGCGGCAGATCGGCCGGCAGCTTGTCGAAAACGGTCGGGCGGCCTTCGGGGTCGCGTTCCGTGGTGACCAGACCGACAGGCTTGTGATAGCGCCACAGGCGGGTCGGTTCGGCGGCGCCGATCACCTGACCATCAACCGTGATGACATCCGTACCGGACACCAGCACAGCCGGGGTTTCCAGGATACGGCCATTGACGGCGATCTTGCCGAGGCCGATCAGGCGCTCGATTTCACGGCGTGACGCCAGACCGGCGCGCGCCAGAACCTTGGCGATACGCTCACCGGAACCGGCGGCATTGTCTTTCAGCGATTTGGCGGGCTTCTTCGGGCGCTCGGGCTTCTTGCCGGCGGCTTCGCGGGCATCACGCATTTCCTGCGGCATGTAACGGTGACCGTCAGCGATTTCCTGCATTTCCTTCGCGTGCTGCAATTCTTGCGGGGTCAGCTCACGGGGGGCTTCGGGTTCGAAATTGTCAGGCTGAGCTGCGGGTTCGTTACGCTCTCCAGCGTTACTGTCTTGGGTCACGGTCGATCTTTCTAAATTTGCTTGACGCCTGTGCGTTGGGCCGTCTTTAAGTCCGTATGACGCAAGACGATGAATCCTTCATGCAGGAGGCGCTGGAAAAAGCGCGCGAGGCGGCCTTGTCCGGTGAGGTGCCGATTGGCGCTTTAATCTTCGATCCGTCAAGTAAAACTGTGTTAGCGAGTGCAAGAAATTCGCCGATTGCGCTGAATGATCCGTGCGCCCACGCCGAAATACTGGCCTTGCGCGAGGCCGGCGCCAAACTTGGCAATTACCGTCTGACCGATTTGTGGCTCTACGTCACGCTAGAGCCCTGCGCCATGTGCGCCGGCGCCATCAGCCACGCCCGTATCGGCCGGCTGATCTATGGCGCGCCCGATGCCAAGGGCGGCGCCATAGAGCACGGGCCGAAATTCTTCGCCCAGCCGACTTGTCACTGGAAGCCCGAGGTGACCAGCGGTGTTCTGGCCGAAGACAGCGCCAGCCTGCTCAAGGCGTTTTTCAAGGCGCGGCGAAAATAGCTTCTCACCGGGGGGCTTTCTGCATTAAGAAAAGCCGGATCTGGTAAGAGGTGCCCTATGACAAAAACAAGCGGTTTCAATCTCGGCCCTTTGCAGCCGCTCGCCGATGAGGTCGTCCGCGAAGCCGGCATTGTGTGGGCGAAGCTCAGCGAACATCCCGACATGATGGCGAATATTGGCTGGGCGGCGCTGATCTTTGCCATTACCCTTGTGCTCTCCGGCATGGCGTCGGATGGGGTCAAGCGCGCCTCGCGCCGGCTCGTGCACAAGGATGGCGACCGAACCCTGCTGGAGTTTTTCTCGCAGGTGGTGCGCTGGCTGATCCTGGCCGTGGGGCTTGTGGCGGTGCTGAACCGGCTGGGCGTCCAGACCGCTTCGCTGCTGACCGTGCTGGGTGCCGCCTCGCTGGCGATTGGTCTGGCCTTGCAGGGCACGCTCGGCAATGTGGCCGCGGGCCTGATGATCCTGCTCAACAAGCCTTACCGCATCGGCGATACCGTCCATGTCGGTGAGATCAAGGGAACGGTGCATCGCCTCGGGCTGTTCGCCACCGAGATCAATACCGGCGATAATGTCCGGGTCTTCGTGCCCAACACCAAGGTGTTTTCAAACGAAATCTACAATATCAGCACCAATGCGGCGATGAAGATCGAACTGGCGTTTGAAGTCCACCGCGACAGCGACCTGCCGGCGGTGCTGGCCTTGCTGACCGATATCACCAACCGCCAGCCCAGCCGCCTGAGCCTGCATGAGCCGGTGGTCGGCTTTCAGGATTTCACCAGCAATGGCGTCATCGTCAAGGTGTTCATCTGGGTGCTGCCGGCGCAGGCTTTTAGCGCCCGCACCGCGCTGGTGCTCGATATCAAGAAGCATCTGGATGCGGCGGGGGTGGAAATTCCCTATCCGCACCAGATCGCGCTCAACAAGTAATCAGAACGTGTAGCGCAGGCCGAGTTCGACCACGGGATAGGTCTTGAAATCCTTGATATCGTCTTCAAGACTCTTCCGCTCGGTTTCCAGCGCCGCCTGAACTTCCGGCGTGTCGGCATAGATGCTGTAGGAGGTCAGGGTCACACGCGGGCTGTCCTGAAAATAGGCGCCGGCTTCCAGGTTGATCTCCACCTTGCCGATCGGCCAACGCGCACCGAGGCCAAGATAGGGCACGGTCTTGTCGAAGGTAGCGCGGCCTTGCAACGTCCCCACCTGGGCTTCGGTCAAGGGCACCCCGCCGACGATCACCGTTCCTTTGGCGCGGCCGGTGGCCACAACCTTGTTGTCGTTCTGATAGACGCCGGCGGTGACATAAAGCGGCCCGGTTTCGCTGAAGCGGTAATCGAGTTGCGCGCCGTAGGAGGCCAGTTTCAGGTCACCTTCATAACGGATATCGTCGGTGGTGTCGTCGTAACCAAAATTGGCGCCATTGGCGACGGCCCGCGCCGTGACGTGCGGGCTGAGCTTGACGCCAAACTCGACGCCACCGCCGAGTGTACCGGCGCGGACGCCGACAAAATCGGCTTCGACCGCGTGGGCGGCCGCTGGCGCCAGCGCCATGAGAGCTACGGTGGAAATGAGGAGGTGACGCATGATAAGCTTTCCGAGTGTGAATTTCGGTCAGCTATAGTAATGTCACCCTCTACCTCACAAGCCGATTCGGGTGCGAACAACATCAAGGGCGTGTAAGACTTAAATAAGGCCCTTGCGGCCGATATCATAGAAACGCTGGGCGCGCTGCTCGATCAGTTGATCCTCGGTGAGGAAACTCAGGGCCTGCAATTCGCTTTCCAGCACATCGCCCAGTCTCTCGATCATGTTTTCCGGATCGGAATGCGCGCCGCCGGCGGGCTCCTCCACGATGCGGTCGACAATGCCCATCTTGAGCAGGTCGGGCGCGGTGATCTTCATCTGGTCGGCGGCTTCCTTGGCGCGCGAACCATCGTGCCACAGGATCGAGGCCGCGCCTTCCGGCGAAATCACCGAATAGATCGAATGTTCGAGAATCAGAACGCGATTGGCGGCAGCCAGAGCGATGGCGCCTCCGGAACCGCCCTCGCCGGTCACCGTAGCGATCATCGGCACCTTGAGGATCAGGCCCTTTTCGGTCGAGCGCGCGATGGCCTCGGCCTGACCGCGTTCTTCGGCGCCAATGCCGGGATAGGCGCCGGCGGTATCAACAAAGGTAAGGACCGGCAGGCCGTATTGCTCAGCCATCTCCATCAGGCGGACCGCCTTGCGGTAACCTTCGGGGCGAGCCATGCCGAAATTGTGCTTCAGGCGCGTGTTGGTGTCGTGGCCCTTTTCATGGCCCATAACGACCACCGACTGACCGCGGAAACGACCGAGGCCACCGACAATCGCCTGGTCATCGCCAAATTTGCGATCGCCGCGCAGTTCGACGAAATCCTCGATCAAGCCGCCGATATAATCGACCAGATGCGGGCGCTCGGGGTGGCGCGCCACCATCGTCTTTTGCCACGGATCAAGGCGCGAATAGGTCTCACGGCGCAGCACCTCAGTGCGGTCACGCAGCGCGCGCAGTTCGACATCGAGGTTCGCACCGCCGCTTTGCGACAGTGAGGACAACTCTTCGATCTTGGCTTCCAGGTCCGCAATCGGACGTTCGAATTCGAGATAATGTCGCATCAATGTCGCTCTTAACTGGCCTGAACTGTGCGGGTGCACCGCATAAACCTAGGGGACAAGCGCTTTAACAGCAAGTGCGCTCAGGTCAAAGCGGATTTTTAGGCGGCCGCCAAACCTAATCGAACGGCGGTTTCGTGAAGATGCCGGTCACGTGTCCACAATATTGCGTCCTCTGTCAAAGCCGTAGATACCAGCAGGTGGGCATCGATCCAGCCAAAACCGAGACCAGACAGGCTATGAAGACGTATAAAGGTCATAACCTCATCATCCGCAGCCCGGATCGCTTGAGGCATATTTTGCATGGCGATTATGGTCGGGTGATGTGGGCGAAGGCTGCCGAGCGCTAACTCTCCGATCACAAACGCATGCCCCAAGACCTGCGTTTCATCCAACAGAAGCGCCATCCTGGCATTCGGCATGCGAAGATGATCAATCCAGACTGAAGTGTCCGCCAGTATCATGAAGAGACTTAAGCCGGGCGACGACGTGGTGCAGCAACAGCATCGGGCATACTGCCACCCAGCCGGGCAAGCCTACGTGATGCTTCACGCTCGACCAAGGCTTTCAAAGCCTCACGCAAAAGCGCGGACCTTTCCTTTATGCCGGTATATTCCTCGGCCCTGGCCATCAGCTCATCATCCAGAACCACAGTCGTACGCATGATGGAAACTCCCTCTAAGGCACAAATTTATCATCATTTGATGCTTAATTCAATGCCTCCCCTTGCCGGCGTATTGAGCCAGGGGGTGATGGCTCTCAACCACCTCGCGCAGGCGCTCGCCGGCCACATGGGTATAGATCTGGGTCGTTGAGATATCGGCATGGCCCAGCAGGGTCTGGACCGTGCGCAAATCAGCCCCGCCCTCCAGCAGGTGAGTCGCAAAAGCATGGCGCAAAACGTGTGGCGACACGCGGGCGCGGTCGATGCCGGCCTGATCAGCCGCCTCATCGAGCAATTGCCCAACCCGCCGGCGCGTCAGGTGGCCTTCGGCGCCGCGCGAGGCAAACAGGAACGGATTGGCCTGATCCTTCGACGGCAGGAAGGCACCGCGAATATCGAGATAGGCCTTGATGGCCAGCCGCGCCGAGGGATTGAGCGGCACCAGCCGTTCCACCCCGCCCTTGCCCTTGATAATCAGGAAGGCCGGATCGCGCTGCACCGCATCGAGCCGCAGACTGACCAGCTCGGAAATGCGCATGCCCGACGCATAGGCCATCTCGATCAGGCATTCGAGACGCGTCGCCTGATCCGGATTTTTCGCCTCGCAGGCCGTAATCAGGGCCTCCACCTCATCGCGCGACAAGATCTTAGGCAGGCTCAGGCCCTTTTTGGCGGCTGCGATCTTGCGGCTGGGATCAGCGCTGCTCAGGTTTTCCGCCACGCAGAAACGATAAAACTGCCGCACCGCCGAACGCTTGCGCTGTGTCGTGGCCGGCGACAGGCCGCGTTCGCTCAAAATCGTAAAATAGCGCGCCAGACCCGCCTCACCCAAACCAAGCAGGCCGGTGGGTGTCACCTCCAGCGTCTCGGCCAGATCACTCAGATCGCGGCCATAGGCCTCCAGCGTCGGTTTCGCCGCATTGCGCTCCACCGCCATCATCTGCAGGAACTGTTTTACCGGATCGAAACGGGCGTTCGTGGTCTTTGGCATAATGTTGGCGCCAACTCTCATAAGGTTTCACGTAATGACTCTGGCAAAGTCACCCTAATATCGTGTAAAGCAAACCCTATGACCGCCGAGCCTGAGCCTTCCGCGACTGATTCCAGTACGCGCCCCGTCTTTATCCTGCCGAAAACCGTTGCGCTGGTCGGCCTGATGGGCGTGGGCAAGACCACCATCGGCAAGCGCCTGGCCGATCATTTCGGCCTGCCCTTCGTCGATGCCGACGAGGAGATCGAAAAGGCCGCCGGCATGACCGTCGCCGACATCTTCGCCAACTATGGCGAGCAGGGCTTCCGTGACGGCGAGCAGCGCGTCATAGCCCGCCTGCTCGACGGCGAACCGCGTATTCTGGCCACCGGCGGCGGCGCCCTCACCCATCCGCTCACGCGCGAACGCCTGAAAGACAAGGCGATCACCCTGTGGCTGAAAACCGATCTCAAGGTGCTGGCCCGTCGCGTCGCCAACCGCCCGCACCGCCCCTTGCTCAAAGACCGCAACCCGATGGACGTCCTGAAAGAACACGTGAAAACCCGTTATCCCCTTTATGAAATGGCCGATGTGACGGTCGACACCGGCGATCAAAGCCACGTCAAATCGCTCGATCAGGTTTTGAGCGCCCTTCACGCATACGTCACAGGTGGACAATGAGCGCGTATCGCCGCATCCCGGTTTCGGGCGAAGGCTTCAAGCCCTATGACGTCATCGTCGGCGCCGGCCTGCTGGAAGACGCCGAAACGTGGGTCGGCCCGTTCCTCGTCAACAAGCGCGTGGTCATGGTCACCGATTCGAACGTCGGTCCGCTGCACGCCGACCGCATCTTGGCGCAGTTCGAAGCCGCCGGCCACAAGACGCACAAGATCGTGGTGCCGGCCGGCGAGGAAAGCAAATCCTATGACGGCCTGAAATTCGTCGTCGACGCCATGCTCGACTATGGCCTTGACCGCAAGGACGTGGTGATCGCGCTGGGCGGTGGCGTGATCGGCGATCTGACCGGCTTCGCCTGCGCCATCTATATGCGCGGCATCGACTTTATCCAGATCCCGACCACCGTTCTGGCCCAGGTCGAATTCGTCCGTCGGCGGCAAGACGGCCATCGACCACGAAAAGGGCAAGAACCTGATCGGCGCCTTCTGGCAGCCGCGCCTGGTGCTGTGCGATCTGGATATCCTCAAAACCCTGCCGGCGCGTGAAATCAAGTGCGGATACGCCGAGATCATCAAGTACGGTCTGCTCGGCGACAAAGTTTTCTTCGACTGGCTG